>JANQSL010000053.1 GCA_028284075.1 Candidatus Sumerlaeia bacterium
GCTCTGGTAACTGTGGTGCCGAATGTTTTCGTCAAGGCGCGTTGATGTTCTCCATTCCACGCCGAATTCCCTGTCCAGGACCGCGGCTGCATCCGGCTGCCGGTCCTGAATGCTCTGCAGGAGAGTCTGAAGCCTTTCGCCGAAGATGTTGTTTTCATCAGCGACCTTGATATAGTTGACGTTCAGAATGCCGGCAGCGGCGGAAACAATCGGGGCGAGGAGGTCTGTCTCGTAGGGTGTCGAGGCTTTGCCCTGCATCCACATGGAGACCGTGGTCATGCGCTCGAGGCCGGCTCCGGTGTCGATGCCGCGATTTTTGAGGGGTTGACGGGTGCCGTCGCGTTGTTGGTCGAATTGAGGGAAGACCATGTTCCAGATTTCAAGGAACAGATCGCCCTCTTCATCGATGCGTTTGGCCAGGACGGGTGTGTAGGCGTCTTCGCTTTTCTGTAGCTGGTTGCGGATTTCACGGAGTTCCTCGTCCGAACCCATGAAGAAACAGAGTTCGCTGCAGGGGCCACATGCGCCCGTTTCGCCTGCCGGGCCCCAGAAGTTCTGCTTCGCGTCGAGGCGAACGGGGGTGTATACGCAGTCGGTTTCCTCGCGCCAGAGCTTCTCCGCCTCATCATCCTCCTCGTAGATGGTGGGGAAAAGACGCTCCTTTGGAAGGTTCATTTTTTCCGTGACGAATTGCCAGGCCCAGCGGATGGCTTCGCGTTTGAAGTAATCGCCGAAACTGAAGTTGCCGAGCATTTCGAAGAGCGTGTGGTGACGCAGTGTTTTACCAACGTTTTCCAGGTCGCTGCCTTTGCCTCCGGCGCGGAGACAGGGTTGGCAGCTTGTGGCGCGGGAGTAGGGGAGCGGGTCGATTTCTCCGCTGTAAAGACGCTTGAACTGCACCATGCCGGCGCTGGTGAAGAGCAGGGTGGGGTCGTCCGGCGGAATGAGGGGCGCGGGCCCGACAAGTTTGTGAGGGGCGTCCGGCATGGACTCGAAAAATCGGAGATATTCGCTTCGAAGCTCGTTCCCGGTCAGGGTCATGGCTGGTTAAACCTTTGATTTTGAAACAGTTAAGCCCTCGAAAGCCCTCTTGGAGGGGCGGGATCAATGAGGGAGAGGGCCGGGGGTAAGCAAGGAGAATGGGGAAGGGGAAAAGAAGCAGAGTTAAACCCAGTCCTCCTCGGTGGAACCTGAGTCGAACTCTGAGCCCGGTTTCTCGAAGGCTAGTATCATGGCCTGACCAGCGTACGCCTTCTCCGTACTAGCGACTTTCATAAATCCAGCTTGTTTACCCATCGAAATCACGTCACTGACAAGCCAGCGGAAAAGTCGGGAGGATAGGTAGTGGGTATTAATAAACTCTACTTTTTCGAAGTCTTTTCTGTGACTCTCATAGTAGCCACTGTTTTTCAAATCCCTCTTCAATTGATTAAAAAGAACCTTCAGTTTTGTATCTCTCTTGGGTCCACTGAGGACTAATAATCCGCCTGGCTTAAGTACCCTGTAAGCTTCTCTCATGGCTTCCTGAGGATAGTCGAGTGTGTAGAGTACATTGTTCATGAAGACCCGATCTACAGAGTCAGAGGAAATTCCGTTGAGGGAGGTTATGTCCTGTTTTATCGGGATAATCCGAGCTCTTTGAGGTGATGGCTCAATGTACTTTGAGCACTTACGGCGTAAAATATCGAGCATCATGTCACTTTTGTCGATTGCAAAAATGGTAATGCCGGGAGCTTCAATCTGTGCAAGTTTGATAGTCAGGTTACCAGTACCTGCTCCAAGATCCAGTATCTGCAAGCGGGGTCCGAGAAGAGGTTTCATTTCGATCAGATCGGACTCACCCATAATAGAATTGAGGAGTTGTCGATATGTGTGGCTGGAAGTAAGTATGCGGTCATAACAAAGTGAGTAGTCTCGCCATATATTCTCCCATCGAAGCCTAATTATGAGATCTTGGAGAAGCCGTCTGTTGGACGAGGGTTCGCTAAACCTTGGCTGTAGTCTGACGTACCAACCCTCCAGCTCACCCTCTTCCCCGTTTATGCGTAGCGCAAGTTTCTCAGCAACAAAGCTTCCATACCGTCGGCTGGTGTAATGAACTTCTTCGCGATGGATATATGGCAGTTTCTCAGTGTTGCTGAAATCTCTCTCGCCTGTTTTGAGTATTTCCTCATAGTTGTCGAGAAAGAAGGTCCACTCAAGTACATTTACACCACGCCTCCCCTCCATTGTATTGTCAAAGACAAGTGAAAATGCTTCATTCCAATCTAAAATTCTGAACTCGCTGTCCAGTAGGTAAGCCGGAATCATTGGCTCGAGGCCAGGGAGATTTCTCAGGGATTCAACTCCATCGATTATGTCAAAGGAGCTGGAATCGCGACCAGGTAGATCTGTGAATTTGTCAGCAACCTTGCGCTTGTCGCTTACCTCCTCCTCAGACAGTTTGCGAGGAGCTGTTGGTATAATGTCAGAAGGTGGACGATCAGCTCGGTTCCAGAAACGGACATTGAATATCTGTGCGATGTTAATGTCTTTTACAAAGGCGGCGAGTTGGTCCGCGGAGGCAACGAGGAGACAGAAGATCGTAAGGGCGAGTGGTGCGTTGTTCTTGAGTCCACCTCTAACATATAGAACAAGCCCGGCGATGGCAAACACGATTGCGATTAGTTTCAGAGCTAGTCCGTTCCTCACTGTAACATCCAATTCTCAAATCCGGGACCGTATGTTGGATGCAGCTGGCATTCCATAACAACTGCCGGCTGATTTGTTCCCGGAAATTTCTTGCACTTAAGATGGGCAACCTCATTAAACGAACATTTCTTGTAAAATGGAGTGTGCTTGACTGCGCATGCAAGGAAGAGATGATCATACTGCTTCTTTGAAGCCCAACTGCAGAGTGTGTCCATCATGGTTTCTCCAAGATGCTTGTTTCGTTTCTCTTTGCGAACCATAATTCGGCTGGCCTCTAGGCTCTTGATTCTTTTTGTAATGAGTTCTCTATAATACTCTCCAAATTTCGGAAACACACTGAGAAAATCAAACTGAGGAATCGGGCCTGGTTGAAGTACCTTAATCAAGGACTCTTTGCCCTCGCGATGAAGAGCTTCTTGAATGACATTTCGTTGGTTGTCATTTTGTCTTCCGAATGGTTCGATAAATCTGCCACAAGCCAGTAATTCACTGGACTCTCGTTCAAAGAGTCCGAAGTGTCTAGCATCCAGGTCAAAGTGATCCAACTCCCAATCAACATCAGACAAAACAATGTACTGTGATTCATATCCGATTTCTTGCCAAACACGGTGGCGAAGTTCGAAGTAACCTGCAAATTCCTCGGTGGTTTTCAGCTCCCTGAATTGATAAGCTTGGCGAGTCATTTGGCGAAGAACTGCTTTTCGCAGGTGTTTCTCAAGGTTGGTAGGATCAGAAAAGGTAATATAGTTTCTGAGGAGTGAAGAAGAGGGAGTGGTATTCACCTGCCTGTTGGTGGAGCACAAAAGTACCTCTCCTTTTTCCTGCAAGCGGAGTCTGGAATGAACTGAACGCAACCAGGGTGGAGGGGCATATGAGGCGACAACAACAACGAATCGACTCTCCCGGCTCTCGGCGGATTTACGCAGCAGTTCATCTTCCGCGTTGGATTCCGAGATGTATTCTACACGCTTTTCTATACTCTCTTTCAGCGGTTTGGGAGCGGTGTGAGCCCACTTCCTCACGAGCAGTGCTTGTTGGCCTGGCGCCGCAGAAACTATCAGTAATTTAACTGAAGGAGGCATAAATGGCTGAAAAACGCTAGGATACAACAAGTGAGCCGCTTCCCCTCTCGCAGGTCAATACTAACAATCCATTGGAAATTTTTGTTCGTAATTGTTACGTTGTGTGACTTGCAGATCCCCTGCTTCAGGGGGGACTGTTCTTTTTAAGCGAATCTTGGGCGAAAGCAATTGGAGTCGCCGAGGCCGTGGTGGAGTTTGTCTTTTTTGAACAGGTGTACCGAACCGGGTACTGGCACAGCCTCGCAAGCACTCGGAAACGTTATAACCCCGGATTGCGATGGAAAATCAATTCCACTAGGCATTCATGATTGCTTATCTTTCCTAAAGTTTACTGTGGAAAACAGGTTTGTCTTACAATGTATTTTTTTCAACTGGCCCAGTCTTGGCATAGGGCTCAGCGGATTCGATTTCAGAAGCATGCCCATGACACCACCGCAGGTGATCGATTTCCTCCGGTGACAATGACTTGTCGCGCCTTGCCATCATTCGGCTGCTTACCAGCAGGGCTCGATCAATATCGTAGCCGGCGGTGCCGTCTGCGGTGAGCCACGTGAAGCTGGGAATGAACTTTGGGCAGGGCACAGTGGCGACATTGGAACTGATGCCAATAACGGCTCCGGTTGGGACGGAAACGTTGATACCAATCTTGCTATGGTCGCCAACGATCATTCCCAGGAACTGACATCCGGTGTCGTGTTCGATTCCGTTAATGGGCATTCGGACGGTTCCATAGGTGTTCTTCAGGTCGCTGTTCAAGGAGTCGGCACCGACATTGACCCATTCACCCAGATAGCTGTGACCGAGAAAACCATCGTGTTGCTTGTTGGAGTAGCCTTGAATGATGGAGCATTCGATTTCTCCCCCGACTTTGCAAACGGGTCCGATATAGGATCCTTCCCGAATTCGCGAGGCCGCCTGGACAATGGAACCCGGGCCAACGTAAACAGGGCCCTTGAGCCAGGAGTGGGGGAGTATTCGCACTCCGGCGGAAATGCGGACGGGTCCGTCTTCCGCGTCAATGACTGTGCACGGTCCGATTTTCGCGGTTTGATCGATGGATACTTGTGACGGATTCAACATATGAACACCGGGAAACTTTTCCACGCTCCGGCCTGGGCCGTTGTTCGATGTGGACAGGTCCCGGGAAAGAACGCTTTCCTGTTGGCGAATGATTTCCCACGGCCATTCAATCAGTTTGCAGGAATCTCCAAGGTCGATGCCGGGGAGGTGATGGGCAAAATTTGAAAGTCTCTCCTTGTCAAAGAAAATACCTTCATCGAATTCAGCGGGGTCCCTGACAAACAAGCAAACGAGTTTGTTCCCTCCATCAAATCCCGCCCATGATGATTCAGAGTCCAGGTGCGGAAGGTTTTTCCAAAGTGCGGCTCCATTCAGATAAAGGACGGGTTCACTGTCGCGGGCACGACTGGAGCCGGGATAGAGTTTTCCGAGTTCCTGCCGGACCAGCAATGCGTCGATAGTGGTTAGCTCCGATACTCTTTGCCGAAGCGTTGACGCACCGTAAATGAGATCAAAAACCGGACGCAGGTACGTTAATGGAAGGAAATTTTTCCACGTATGATCCTCGTACAGACAAACCTTCATTCGACGGTCACACTCTTCGCAAGGTTTCGGGGTTTGTCCACGTTGTGACCACGCAAAAGAGCGGCTTCGTAAGCCATCAATTGAAGCGGAACGACGGAGAGAATGGGGGAAAGCATCGGTTCCGTTTCGGGAATTTCGATAATGTGATCCGTCAGCTCCCGCATCCGCCGGTCACCCTCGGTGCAAATGGCGATGACTTCTCCGCCTCGACCCGTTACCTCCTGAATGTTGGCGAGCACTTTCTGGTGAAGGTGGTCTCGCGGTGCGACGAACACGACGGGCATTCCCGGTTCAATGAGGGCGATGGGACCATGCTTCATCTCTGCAGCGGGCATGCCTTCGGCATGTATATAGCTGATTTCCTTCAATTTAAGGGCGCCTTCAAGAGCGACCGGAAAGTTGACTCCCCGTCCAAGATACAACCAGTGATCGTGATCCACAAACCGGGATGTCAGCTCCCGTATGGCGGATGCCTTTCCGAGGATTCGTTCGAGTTTTTCGGGAATGACATGCAGTTCCTCAAGGAAGGATGCGCAGCGGTCCATTGAAAGGTGGCGCCTGCGGCCAAGCTCCGCCGCCAGTACCGCGAGAAGCGCCACTTGCGCAGTGAATGCCTTTGTACTGGCAACGCCAACTTCCTGGCCCGCACGGAGGTAGACGCCGGCATCGGTTTCCCGCGAGATTCGGGAACCGACCGTATTAATAATTCCAAAGCACGTTGCTCCCCGCAGCCGGACTTCCTCCATGGCCGCGAGAGTGTCTGCGGTTTCACCGGACTGACTGACGACGATTGCCAGCGTTCCCTCTCTGACGAGCGGGTTGCGATAGCGAAATTCACTGCTGTATTGAATATCGCAGGGGATTCGCGCAAGTTCCTCGATGAGGTACTGCCCGATCATGCCGGCATGCCAGGCTGTTCCGCAGCCCAGCATCACGATCTGGCGAACTTTTGCGATTTCTCTGTGCAGTTCTTCCAGCCCCGCTATTCTTGCGCGGCCATTGCGGAGGTCTATCCGGCCGGACAATGTATCGTGCAGGCAGCGGGGCTGTTCATGGATTTCCTTGAGCATGTAGTGCTCAAAGTGTCCGAGCTCCATCTCCTGAACTTCCATGTCGACCACTTCGATTTCCTTGTCCACATGCTGACGATCGAAGGTGGACGTGTGAAACCCGCCGTCGGCAAACACGGCGATTTCATTGTCATCGAGATGCACAACACGGGAGGTGTGCTGAACGATTGCCGCCATGTCAGACGCAATGATATGCTCTGCAGCTCCGATCCCGATAATCATGGAACTGCCACGCCGGGCCGCGATCAGTTTGTCCGGTTCATCAAGGCAAAGCACGGCGAGTCCGAAGGCTCCCTCGATCTTCTGAACCGTCTTGCGAACGCTTTCCTCAAATCCGTGGTTGTGACTGTAATAGTATCCGATGAGCTGAGCGACCACTTCGGAGTCCGTCTCGCTTGTGAACCGAACACCATGGCTGAGCATTGTTTCCCTGAGTGCGTCATGGTTTTCGACAATGCCGTTGTGGACGATTGCAATTTTTCCGGACTGGTCAGTATGGGGGTGGGCATTCTCCTCCGTTGGAGATCCGTGAGTTGCCCATCTGGTATGGGCTATACCGGCTCCCGCATAACAATCGGTTTCAGATACCTTGCTCTCAAGATGGCGAACTTCACCAACGGCGCGAACCACCCTGAGAGCTTCGCCCGGTTCAATCCATGCGGCTCCGGATGAGTCATAGCCGCGATATTCAAGCCTTTTCAGCCCCTGCAACAGAATATCGAGGAGACTCTGCTGTCCGATGTAGCCAACGATTCCACACATGTATGCCGCCCTTGCCGGTGAGTGGCTCTAACGAGCACGAGATTCCCGGTAGCGTGCAGTTTCCACGCGTCGATTGCAAGCACAGTTTTTTTTGAGGAAATTCCTGCGAGAAACGCAGGCATCTCCGCTACTTCGCCGGAGGCAATTCACTCAGGTTGCAGTTTACGACAGCCAGCAGGGCTTCACGGTTTTCCGTCCACATTTGATCGAAGGCTTTCGAATCAGGCATGCCACGAGGGAGTTCCAGAGTTACCATGGGTATGCCAAGTTCAATGCCTGCATAGGTGCCGTAGGAGCCGGGTGTTGGGTAGCCGATATAGGGTTTCACTTCGTAGCCGTTGTGTTCGGCCATAAGTTCCGCAAGAGGCAAGCCGTTGGGGCCGTCGTTGTTGTTGCACTTGAGGGGTTGGTGAACGCTGAGGATCTTGTCGGGCTGGTGATCGGCGTGGAGCTTGAAGACGATCCGGGTCTCCGGTTCTGATGCGGGTGTTGGACCGAAGTCGACAACACGTTGTCCTCCGGGTTGTCTGCCCCAGTTGCCTGTTGGATAATTACGGTTCAGGTCGGTGTCGTTGGCATTGTTGCGAGTGTTATGCACGAAGCCGTCGGGGTTCAGAAGCGGAACAACAACGACTTGTTTGTCCGGCGCGACAAGATCCGGATTTTTGTGGAGAAGGTTGGCGAATTCAAAGCCGAAACGCGGTGTGCTGCGTTCGGAGCCATGGAAGCAGCTGAAGAAAAGTGTGACGTCTTCCCCTGTGCCAAAGACTGCTTTCCGGATTGGGCGATTTTCGACGGAGCGGCCGATTTCCTGCCAGGGGATGTGGCTGAACTGCGTGTAATAGTATTCGTCGGTCAGCTTTTTTTCAGCTCCGGCTCGAGAGGTTGAGCATCCGGCAACAAGCAGGATCTGTAACAAAAGAAAAAGAGCTTTGTACACTGTGATCTCCAAATGAGTGGAATTCAAAAAACAAGACTCATTTAGCACGGGAGGTAAAGGCGGATCGCACCATTTTGAACTCCCGGTACCTCCTATGCGGTACCAGGCTGTAGCGCACGGAAACTTTGTGGGAAGTCGCACAAATATTGGTATGGCAAGAGTGACAGATTGAGGCAACCGGCTTAATCCGTCTGCTTTGTACCGCAGGGTTGCGATAATCGCCTGACAAAAGCTTAAGGATGTCGATCAAAGGCGACCTTTTGCTGGACACACACCGTCCTGTCTTCTTACAAATCCAATTCCGTCAGTTGAATTGCCTTCCGGCGTGCAATTTCCAAAGTGAGAGACCCGTATGGGTGGTTCGCTTGACCGAACAGCTTCATCGGCATCAGAATTGAACGAAGCAACCGCTGACTCACCGGCCAAGAAGGGAAACACTGTCGGTGGTTACGTTATTGGGTCGCCAGCGCGCTCAGATCGCTTTTTCTACAAGTACAAGGGCTCCCACGCTTCAACGAGAACTTCTGTTTTTATCAAATTGCTACGGACCGAGTGCATCGGGACGGACTCTGAGTTCGGCAAGGAATTCAACAGGGTTTTGCACCGGTTGAGTTCGCTCAGTCACCCGGGTCTATTGCCGGTTCTGGACAGTGGAACTTTCGGCGATCAGTATTATGTCATCGAGCCTGCCATCGATGGGTTTGCCTTGGCTCTTGGTCTGGAAAACGATCACTTTCTCGATGAAGACAAGATCAGAATTTTTCGTCAGCTTTCTGACGCAGTGGAAGGACTCCATTCGGAAGGTGTGGTTTATGGCGACCTTCATCCGAATGCGATTTTTATCACAACGGATGATTCGGTTCGTTGTGGCGGATATGGCATTTCACCTCTGATCGATTCGATCGGACAGTCTCCGGCCCGTTTGAATGAAGAGCATCGAAGATTCTGTGCTCCCGAGGTTTTGGCTGGTGAGCATGCCACTGTCCGATCTGATGTGTTTTCACTGACTGCTCTCTTTGCCTGTTTGCTTTTAGGCAAGGAGGCCTGGGACAAGTCGGACAGCCATCTGTCTCAGATTATTCTCGTGCCGGATGTTCTCGAGTGCCTGAAGAAGGGAATGGCCCGGTCGCCGGAAGACAGATACGCGAGCGTCAGCGAGTTCTCGACGGCTTTTTTTCAAAGATACACCAAGCACACATCAGTCGTTGTGCCGGACGATCCCACAACAAGACATCACGTTGAAGAAAACGAGAAGCCGGGACTGAACAAGAAGGCCGCTTTGATTCAGGGAACAGCGCTCTTCCTCGGCGCAGCCGCTATTTTGGCCGGAGTTGTGGTTGTTCGCGAAAAGAAAATTGAGGAAGCGAAACGCGCACGGGCAGAGGCTGAACCCGCTCCAATCGCTGAACCGACCATGCCTCCTCAGTTTGACGTACCTGAGGAGAGGCCCACTCCGACACCGGTCCCAACGGCTACTCCGACCCCGACCCCAACTCCCGTAATGGCTACGCCGACCCCCGCGGTTCCCGGGAGCACGAACGCCTGGCTGGCCAGAGTGGATGAATGGCCGGGGCACTTTCGCATCGCAGTCGGAATGCCAGGGTCGGTTCCGTGGACGTACCCCGCGATCGTGGTTTTTGATGATCTCAAGCCAGCCACCCGCGAGGCCGTTTATAATCTCTATCGTTCCGTCGAAGGTGGACAGCTCTTGTCGGGTGTTGTTCGTATTGTCGATCTGCCTCAGGAGGCCAATTCGATTGAGTCTGATTACGAGATCACTCGACCCGAAATTCTGTTTATCGATCCATCGGGTAAAGTTCATGCACGCATGCCGGTGACAGTGGAAGGGGCACGCTTTAGCGATGCGCTGAAGTCGTTTGTCTCTTCATCCGATTAAGCCGAAGCCGAAAGCCAGCAGACCAGAAGCCGCCGTTTGGCAGCCACAGTCACTTAGTCGAAGTACCGGGACAGGAAATCCTGAATTTCGTTCCATGTGGTGACTTGCGCGTCCACCTTGAGCCGACCTCGTTCGCTTCCATCGCGGGCGAGGACCACGAAGGACGGCAGTTTGGATACACCAAACTTCTGTGCGTTGCGCTTGCCGATAGCGTCACTGACGTCAAGTTTGAGGAGGGCGAACCGTTCGAATTCGCGGCGAGTAATTGCATTGCCGGGGATCGTCATTCTGAGGTGTTCGTGCCCCGAGGAGCTGGAATCCGTGAAAAGAATGAGACACTTGGTTGCACGGCGCTGAGTTTCCGCCCAGGCAGCCTCCGGGTCATCATGCCAGTAGAGTGGCCCATTTGTGTCGATGAGTGATATTTCGGGTTTGGCCTGTCGTGGTGGGGGAGCCGAAATCTCCCTCGGAGTCGATTCCACGGGCCGTGGGGTCACGGCATATGCGGTGTCCGCTTCCGGCAGTTCGTCTTCGTCGGTGAAAAGGAGCGCGAGGTTGTCAAGGACCACTGGTTGAAGAATGTCTGTATGAGAAACCATGACTCCTCCCAGCAGGTTATCCAGAGTCCCTTCAAAGAGCGGGCAAAACGATGCGGATTGTCCGTTCATGCCGGCAACGATTGTGTCGTCATCGTTCAACAGGAGCTGAAGGCGGTTCCATCCCGGCTTGTGGATTGGAAGCTCCATGGCAGGTTGAGTTTGGAAGAGAATCGGTCCCGGTGTAACACCGTCGGAATAGGAAAAATAGAAAATGCTTCCTCTCTTGTCGAAACCCGCCCGGTACATGGCGTATGCACTGCCACCCTTTGGCGTTGCCATTACGGAGATATTGGGAACGGGCTGGTCGGCATCCGGGAGGAAGAAATCGACTTGAAGCAGTGCGGCGCCTCGAGAGTCAAGCTCGTCCCGCGTAAAGGTCTCCGGGAGAGTGAGGCTGAGATGCGGTGCCGCGGATGTCGGGAGAAGCTGGAGTCCTCCGTTGCCGTGGCCGGGTTGCATATTCCCGTCCAGATCGATTTCCTTTGCATTGGCGGGCGAGGCTCTATGCCCAAGACGCAGCCGCCCCATGGCACCTGGTTCCTCGAACGATTCCAGAATGTCAGCCTGGGCAAGGCCTCCCTCCACGAAAAGGAAGGCTGTCAAAAATAGTGCCATGAATCCTGCGGATTTCATCAGCTCCGTATTTCCTCCTGGGTAAGATGGTGCTGTCTGCTTGTCTGGCGGAGTGCCCTCGGAAGCACCCTTGCCGTCAACTTGATTCGGTGGAGCTACGCTCCTTTCAATCCTTCAAGAATTTGCTGCCATGTCATATCGGAATCTTTTGCGACATGGACGTTATTCGTCATTTCGCCATCGAGTCCAATGACGGCGACTGCAGGGAAATCCGTTAGGTTGTAACGTTGTGCGAAGACCTGACCGGAACCGCTGTCGACATCAACACGAAGCGGCACGCATTGTGTCAGGACCGGTTTGATTTCGTCGACGTTGAGGATTCTGATGATGTTTTCGTTCGCGGCAAGATCGTCACCGTGAAACACGGCGAAGATCACCTTGTTGGCGTTACTGGCTTCTCTCCACGCCTCTGAGGGGCTTGTCGTCCATTCCATTCCGCCGATGTTCCAGCGATTTGCCTGAAGTCCTGAAAACGGAACGGAGAGAGAGCTTCTGACAAACCAGGGCGAACCGGGCGGGTCATCCGTCGCGTCTGGCGTCCAGAGAATTCCCAGATTATCCGCGTAGACGGCTCGGTCGCCTCCGTCTTTTGCACGTGTTACCATAACACCGGGTTCGAGTCTCACCAGTGTGCTTTCGGATATTGGAGAGAATGACGTGATTTGTCCGTCGATGGCACACAGGATTTCCTCCTGCCCTCTGAAAATGAGTTGAAGACGATGCCAGCCTGGCAAGGTAAGGTCGAATTCTGAAAGAGACTGGCGAAGATAGATGTCAGGAGATCCCTTCTGATTGGTGAAGGAGAAGTAAACACGGTCCCGGTCCACACCGAACCGATAGAAGCGGTATGACTTCCGATCAGCCGAGCCGTCGCTGGCGTTGGCCAGGATTGCCATCGTCGGGTGAACGGCAATGTCTGCCGGAACATAGAAGTCGACCTGGAAGAGGGCTGCGCCTTCAGCTCCAAGCTTTTGACGATTCAGGGATCGGCGGTCGAGAACACTGAGATGCGGATCGCTTTCGAGAGGTCGCAGCTCCAACCCGTAATTTCCAACGATGGCGCTTGAAGGGCCCTCATGAAGCAGGCTGCCATATTCGCTTACCCCCCATGCAATAGAGCGTGTGGTAAGCGGGCTGCTATGATGGCCGTGGACGAGGGTGTCGGGCCACTTTCCAAGGGTGTCTTCGAAGTGCTGCACGGCATACTGGCGGTATTGTGCAAGCACCGGGCTGGCGATCAGCAGCAGCATGACCAGGCTGAATGCGATCCTAAGGAACATTTCTTTCTCCTGTCAGTCTCGTCAAAAGAGCGGTTTGTTGGATGGCACTGCTACCCGGGGTGAGCAATGAAATATACACGGTTTTTTTTAGTTTTGAGCATACTGGTGACACTGTGTTTTGATCCACGATAGAAAAAGGCACCCTCCGGACGGAGGGTGCCTTTGAACTGAAGGCAGGGGTTTTCGCTTTTATTCGCAGGGAGCGAAGGTTGTGGAACTGACTCGGACCACGCGATTGCGGAAACGGATGAACGATATGTTTGTCAGTGTGTCCACGCCGTCGTTTCCAACAAGATCGGTGACGGTCAGCGACCCGTCGGCATTTTGGCAAATCGAGTAGTTCTGGATGTTGCTGTAGTAGATGACCTTGTCGCGGTCGGCAACCGGGCCGCCGATCAGAGTGTCATCGCCTTCTCCGCCGATGAGCGTGTCTCGTCCTTCGCCGCCGTCAAGGATGTCGTTCCCCTGTCCACCGGCAAGGAGGTCTCTGCCGGCATAACCAAAGACCTGGTCGTCACCCTCGTCGCCATCGAGTAACAGATCAAAACTCGCGGTGCCGTGGATAATGTCGTTACCGGCTCCGCCAAGGATGGCTGTTGCGAATCCGACTGCATCAGCACCTCCGGCGTCCAGGATGTCGTTGCCGCCAAGACCGAAAATGACGTCGCCAAGACCCGGGTTCGCGGAAGGGGTTTCGCTTGCGCTAAGAATCACGTTGTCGGTTTCGGAACCGATGATGATGTCGCCGCCTTTTGCGCGGCCGATTACGTTTTCCACTCCGGAGATGATGTCGTAGCCAAGAGAATGGCCGATGGCTTCTCCATCGACGAGGCTGACAACCACTGGCCTGGTGAGAGCCGAGTAGTCGAGGGTATCGATGCCGTCACCCGCATCGATAATGTCGTCGCCACGTTCTGACTTCGGTCCCGGATCCGGAAGGATGCGGTCATTACCGCCACTGGCGATGATTTCGTCGTCACCGGCGCCGCCAACGATGAGTTCATCGCAGGCCGTGCCGATCAGGAGGTCATCTGATTCGGTTCCGATAATATCGAGACCGTCGCAATCGACGACTTCAGCCTTCCAGGGTGTTTCGGGGAAGGTTGAAATACCGTCCCACGCAATGGCGAGGTCGTCGAAGTAGTCAAGAGGACCCATGGCCGTGTGGTGGAAGGGAGACTGGCCTGAGAAACCGAGCTGACGCGAAATGTCGACCTGCGTCACGATATCCGTTCCGGCCCGGAAGGTGTCGAGGGCGACTCCGAGGAGGCGGTCGCCTGTGTAGGCGGCACGATGTTCTGCGGCTCGAGCCGTGAATTCAGATATGCTGGAAGTGTAGATCTGAGGAAGTACCGCATCGACAACACGGTTGCTCATCCATGTTGGCCAGTCCTGATAGTTGAAGTTAATGGCGTCGTCAAAGCGTCCGATGGGGAACGCAAGCAAGAGGGCGTCGGGATCGAGCCCGGTGATGGTTGAGTAGATGAGCTGCATTGCAGCGGTGTTTTGTTCACGACGGAACTGTTGCCAGTCGAGATCGAAGGGATCCGGAATTTCGGTCTTGCCCGTGAGGCGGTTGAATTCCGCGATCACGTCGGGATGGTATCCAAAGTCGCCCTCGGTCCGGTCGAAACGTGTGTCCGGGTAGCGCTGACGATCAATGAAGATACCGTCGATGTCATAGTTCATTACGATGTCCGCGCAAATGTTGGCGTTGTAGAGGCGAACTTCAGGAAGTCCCGGGTCGAGCCAGATGCCGTCAGGATCCTCAGCGGTATTTTGAACCACGGGGTTTCCGTTGTTCCACTCGTAGGTGATCCATTCCGGATGAAGGTTGATGACGTGATTCGGGCGTGCGTCGGTATCAGCCCCGTCCGTGACAAGGTTTGTGTTCACGTAAGCAAAGACCTTCAGGCCTGCGGCGTGACCACGGGTGACGAATTCATGAAGGACGTCCACATCGCCAGCGAGAGGATTACGTGGCTCATCGTTCGGGAATGTTGCGTCGGTTTTGTTGGGGAAGTAGGTGGCGTCGCCGCGGTAACGCGTGTGGACAGCGATGGCGTTGTAACGCCTGCGGGCGGCGTCATTGACGTAGCTTTGGATTGTGCCAACGTCGTCGATACCAGGGTCAAAGACGAGGAAGACGGCGACGCGCATTTCAGGATCGTCAATCGGGGGCGGTCCGGGAAGCTCGCGGATTCGAACGGCATCCGCCAGAACCACGCGTCCCGCGGGCTCGCTTGCAGCCGCGTCCAGGGTGATGTTGAAGGGGCCGGCGTCGAGTTGATATTCACCAAGGACAACCCACGTCAGGTTATTGATGCGCTGGTCAGTGGTCGCGACGACAGTGCCGTCGGTTGTGGAGATTTCATAAGTCGCAACGGCAGCACGGTTGGAACCGGAACGATACTGAACGGCAACTTCGTAGAAGCCGCTCTCGGGAATATTGCCGGTCCACGTTGCCGTGTTCGGGAACTGTGTGGCGGCAAACTGATCGGTACCTCCATTGAAGCCAGGGGTGCCGCTGGTGGTCCAGCTGCCGGTGGTCGTGTAAACGGCGGGGCCGTCGTCATTGTCGAGGACAAGTTCGAAGGGAGGAGGTTCGACTTCGATGCCGCGGAGAACGATTGAGTCCACGGTCATGAAACTGCCACTCCAGAGCGCGGAGTTGCTTCCCCACGTTCCACTCTCCACATCTGTTGAGAGGGCGATGAGGAGATCATCGCCAGCTGAGGCCACGAAGTTGCCCGTAATCACCGTTTGAGTGTCGTTGGCCGTATCGTCACCGGGTGTAAGGCCAATGTAGGTGCCTGTCGTGGTCAGGCCGGGAAGGTTGCCGGCCGCGTCGCGGTGAACAGCTTCAGCTCCCGTCGCGACTCCGACCGAGTAGGCTCGAATGCCGTCCGGGTTTCCTGCGCTTTCGTCGACGTCCATGTTGATTTCGACCCGGTAGGTGCCATCGCCGGGGACAACGCCTTCATAGATGGCATAAACACCGTTGCCGAATCCGCCGTCGGTAATCCGCATTGCCGTGCTTCCGTCCAGCGTTGATGCACTTGGCGTCCCGAAGGTCGACGGTGTTGTGTCATACCAGGTGTTGAAATCCCCGCTGTTGGGGCTGTTGACGGCCACCACGCCACCGTCGAAGTTGTCGACGATGATTTCATCCGTGGGGGGAGGAGGTGCGACGTCTTTCAGCGTAATGTTGTCGACGAGCACAAAATTCCCGGACCACGTGGATGAACCGGCGTTCCAGCCGCCGGTCTGTACGTCGGTCCCAAGACCGATGAGAATGCTGTCACCAGCCTGTGCGCTGAATGTACCCGTCGTCAGGGTTTCAGTCGGGTTTGCGGTATCATCGCCGGCGGTAAGGCCGGAGTAGTTTGCCACGATAGAGAGCGGAGCCACGGCACTGGGATTGAGGCCGCGATGAACCGCGTCCGCTCCCACGGCCACGCCGACCTGGTATGCACTGAAGCCTGTCGGAGAACCGGACTCATCGACATCCATGTCGAGTTCGATCTGATAATCCCCGTCGGCGGGGACTACTCCGTCATAGATAATGTAAACACCATTCGTGAAACCACCGTCATCGATTCTCATCGCCGCGCTCCCCTCAAGGGTGGACGCCGATGGAGTTCCGAAGGTTGAGTTCGATGCATCATACCAGACGCCTGGTACACCAGATCCCTCAGGGTGGTTGACAGCTGTCACACCACCACTGAAGTCATCCAGCACCACGTCGGCTGAGACAACGGACGCAACCAAGGCGAGGGTTCCGCTCACGAGGTTTCGTACGACTCTCCGTGTTGCCGCACATCGTGAAACGAAGTTCCGCATGGGTTCCGTCTCCTTTGCAAAGTATATCCTGCGAGATTTACCCGCGTACTATTTTCGAAGAGAATCAGGATGGCAAGAAAATTAGTCTTAAAATGATGTCAGGTTCCCTTTATCACAAAAAAACCCCGGGAAAGGGCATTGTTTTGAACAATTCCCTCATGCTGCGCTTTTGGAGGGGGGGGTGTTTTTATTTCCAAATACCGACGTCCGGAATTCGCGCCGATAAATTACCTGTATATGTTGGTGATTTTTGTTAAACTAAAAATATTTGAAATATTAGATGGGCTAAAGTCTGCATCATCAGTGGGTTGAGTGATCAGTGGGTTTTTGAAAACCAGCGTTTATACCTTAATGCAAGATGCGGGTATTGGATTGCTCGTTATCAATGTGTTTGACCGGTATTTCTGTTGTGAATAATTGATTTAAAATGAATTAGATATGTTTTGTTAATCTTTTCCGAACCCTTCTTTTGGAGCTGGTCTGTCCTTCTCTCTTGGCCTGTAGGCTGGATTGAAATTACGCTTCCGGCATCAATCAATCCAAGGATTGCACATGCGATTTCGCACTTTTTTTGTTCTCCCATTCCTGGGAATTCACTTAGGACTCCCGGCAGCCCTAACAGTCGAGTTTGTCAATAATCAGCTCACTGTTACCTCGGACACGGATTCGGATACCATTACACTGACGGAGGCGGGCGGCCAATTGCTGCTGAACGGCGGCAATCCTGGCGGGATACCGATTACCGCAGCGGATGTCACGCGTATTGAAGTGGAGGGCGGTGAAGGAAACGACACAATTGATGTGAGTGCGCTGGATGAAACTTCAGGTTTGGTTTCCCTGTTCAACATCACTCTGAACGGCGGTTCCGGCAGTGATGAGATTACAGGTTCCGCACTTGGCAACAGCATCAGTGGAGGCCCGGGCGACGACACGCTTTCCGGGGGATCGGAAGGAGACGGTTTTTCATGGAACCGGGGTGATGGTGCGGACATGATCGATGCAGGGGGTGGGAGCGACTCGTTTGGTGCAAACGCGCTGACGGATGCCGCGCAGTTCGCGTTTCTCAAGGACGGCGGGGATGTTCTTCTACAGAGCAATGAAGGGGGCGTGGTGGAAACGAGAATTGCGGGTGTCGAGACGCTCAACCTTGGGGACGGTCCGGGCGATGACATGTTTGTCGTGGGCGACCTGGAGGGGACCGGAGTGACGCGCGTCTTGATGAACCTCGGTGAGGGGATGAACGTGGTTGATGCATCCGATCATGGAGGAGAGATTCTCTGTTCCCATATGATCAGCAGCGGATCGCTTCAATTTACAGGTGCGGCTGGTGCATTTCACACCGTTCAGATTAATAACGCTTTCACGAACGACCCACTGGAAAGATCCGTAACGAACGATTCCGGTTTTGTTCGGATCGACACTGAGGGGCCGGATGTCAAGACAGTGCGTTGTCGTGATGTCAGTGCGGCAATCGTTCGTCTCCAGAATGGAGATGATGTTGTTACGGTTTCCGATCTTGGTGACGATACGGGTGTGACCCGCCTGACCGTTTTTGGGGACGACGGCGATGATTCGGTGACCACTCGGCCTCAGGCGATTACGTTGCAGGACCTGCGGGGAGAGGGTGAGGATTCCGTCGATACTCTGGTGATTGATATGCAGAACATGTTCTTTGAGGATGACGGGTTCACGATTACACCGCTCGGTCAGGCGGACATTCTCTACAGTGGCTGGGAGTCGATGGATATTCAAAACCTGCCGCCCCCGGGTGATCAGTGGGCGGTTACAGGGAACTGAGGCCGGGGGAGGGAGACGATGGGCTGGCGGAGAACGGGATTGGGAGCCATTCAATTAGGCCTTGCCGCGGATCACTCCAGCTGTGATCGTGCGGGGTCTGGTCTTAATCGGCAAGTCGCAACGGTCGTCGAGAGATGGTTTGTGGTGTCTGATGCCTTCTCCCCGCAAGGGTGGGAGGCACAGTGTCACACAGGAGGCGGTTGATGATGCAGCGGCGTCGTTTCGTTTTTTTTCTTCTGGTTTTGGTCTCGGGATTTGCGGGTGTTGGTCATGCGGACTCAATCCGCATGAAAAACGGCAACTTTGTGGAGGGTCGCATTGTTGAGGAGGACGATGAGAGAATCATCATCGATACGGGCGGAGTCAAACTGACGATTCGGCAGGATGAGATTGAGCGTCTGGAACGCAACATCCCCGTTCAGTTTCTTCAGAACAACGCAGAGAAGGGTTTGAATCGAGCGGCGTCGCTGATGGAGATGGGGCGGAGTGAGGAAGCACGTCTTCTGTTGGATGGCATATTACTCGAGTTCGACAAGGTTGAAGAACAGTACAAAGGTGAAGATGCGTTTCCGCAGACGCTTGAAGATCTTCGGTCTCGCATGAGGCAGTTGCAGCGCAGCGCTTTGCCGCCGGATCCGTCAATGGAGCAGGCGGAACGGCTCTTCGAGCAGGCTCTCGATGAAATCGATCACATTCGTTATGAGGAGGCGTTTCCCCTTCTGGAGCAGGCTGTGGCTCTGGTGCCGGGCCGGTCTGACATTCGACTGCGGCTGGCGGAGACCGCGGAACGGACGGATCGGCCGCGCGTGGCGATTGAAGCGTATCAGAAGATCGTCAGGGACCAGCCGAATGTATACTACGAGCAGGTTTCCCTTCAATTGCTGAAGCTTCTGGAGGCTCGCGCCGAGCAACTGATGAAAGAACGGAGGATGAGTGCTGCGGTGGCAGCTTATCGCGAAATCCTTCTGTTGAAGGGGGAAAAAGAGGACGATGCGGCGGACTTGACGGAGTACCTGGCACGGAAGACGAGGCAGGAGGCCCAGCCGGAAGACGAAGTGTTTATGGAGGTTTATCGATACGCGGATTCGAATGACCTTGTGGACCTCGCCTTTGCCGCTGTCACGAAGGCGGCCGACTTGAGGCCGGACGACCATGAGATTCAGTCGCTCCGAAAACAAACGGGCTTTCTTGCACAACTCAAGGAGTACGTTGAAGACGGCAATCTGGAAGCCGCAGTGGAGGTTATGCGCGACGCGCGGGAGGAGTTGCAGGATACCACAGACTTCGCGGAGAAAGCTCAGCGGGTCACAGAGGGAATCGAACGAGCGTTGGATGCAGAGCGACTGATTGCAGAAGCGCAGGAAGCGTTCGACAAGGAGGATTACAGTCATGCGGCGGAACTGGCGGAACGGGTGGCGACGGACTATTCCGAACTTGCTTCGGCGGAGCAGGCGCGAGCCCTGCTTTCAAACATCGAGTTTGAGAAGCCGATGAAGGAGGGACTTGCGGAGGGAATCGCGCATATTGAGGAGCGGAGATACGAGGAGGCTGAAAGAGTTTTGGAAGGCCTGAAGGAGAGACCGGGTTTTGACGGAAGCCGATATCGCCCGGAAATTGAAAGTCTGTTGCGAAGTGTTCCGGACGAGCGGGAAGCGAGTCGTCTCTATGACCTGGCGGGAGTTCTAATCGAGCGTGAGGCGTTCCAGGAAGCAATGAGGGAGTTGGAAGCTCTGGTGTCACGTTATCCCGATACGGCCGCGGGTGACAAGGCGCAGAGGTGGCTGACGAAGTACCGCTCGCGAATCACCATGGATGCGCTGAAGACGCGGCAACTCGACTCGAACTCGTTTCTGGCGTTCGCCGATCCGTCGCTTTGGCGCGCTACGGAGCATGGGGGATCGTTGCAAACCCGGAAGGTGTCACCTGTTCCAGGGGAAGCAAAAACGGAAGCGTGGAACAAGTTCAACGAATTACACGAGCTGGACGGGTTGAGTCATCAGGAGGAACGACTGAGTTTGCTGGTCGTTCTGGGCCTGCCCGTACTTGTAGTCCTCGGTCTGGTTGGAGTGGGGGCCTGGAAACTGATCGCGCCGGGCCGTGGCAGATTGCCGCATGAGGCCGTAAATTCGGAGGAACTCACCGAGTGTGGTATCTGTGGTGTACCCATGAAGGAGGGAGAGCTGGTTTGCCCGAATTGCGGAGAGTCCGTGGGTGAGGATGAAATCACGGATGAGCGGCGGACTTCAAGTATCAAAAAGGCGAACTTCGACCCGTGGGATATTCGGGTCCGCGATGCCAGCGCCAACGAGTTTGAATCACACTTTCAAAAGGCAAAGGATCTTGCTGAAACCAACGACACGGAAGCGGCAATTGAAGCCTGCAGGCTTGCTTTGCACGAAGATCCGCTTCGGAAGAATGCTTACAGCCTGCTTGCGGATTTATATGAACGGGTGAACAGGCGCGAGGAGGCGGCAAAGTGTTACCGGGAGATCCTCCTGATCGATCCGGCGGACGTGGAAACAAGGCGGAAAATCGAGGCGACACTGAGCCTGACGGACAAACCTCTGGAAATGATACGCGTGATTACAGGTGTGAGCGTGACTCTCTGGCTTGTGGTTTACCTGGTTGCCGTCGGTATCGACCCGGGAGGGTGGTTTGTTCGCTTCGGCCTGATGCTCATTGGCACGGCGATCACGATCTTCGGCTGGGTGTTTGTGCAGAAGCGTCACCGTCCGCTTGTTCACGCCCACCAGAGGCCGGAAATTCGAGGCCATCGTCCTCTGCCGGAGTCACGGTTGTCTTTCAGAGATCAACACCGGCAGGCAAAACACATTGCCGAAGGTATTAAAGTTCATACGGGGATCGATGTGCCCGTGCTGTCACCAACCCGAGTGGTTGCGGTTGCTGTCTTGAGCATTGTGTTCTTTGGTGCCCTGCTGTATGTTGCCTGGTTGAATAACACGTGGTTCCTGATGGCGATATGGCCGGTCGTGACGGTTCTGTTGTACTTCCTCCTGGAAGTATTCCCCCGGGCGCAGACGGCTCATGCTCTCCTTCGACACTTCTATGAGGAAACACTGTCACCATGGGTCGATCCGCATCGGCCATTCAATCCGAGGAGGACTCCGGCGAAGGGTGAGTTTCAGATTCAGTCACTGGATGAGTTTCCCCTCCGATGGGCTCTGAACCCCAGACCCTATGCGAATACGCGGCAAGGGGTCCTTGGTTTTTTGCAGGCGACCCTGAACCGGCACTGGGCGTTTCATCGCTTTTACGACTCCGCGCATGTTGTCCGTGACATTGACGTTCCGGTGGCTATCGGGTCACGCCGGACGATCGTCGTTTTGTGTACACTGCTGGTCGTCGTTATTGTCGCGGGAGCATCCATTGGCTGGAACCGGTTTTCAACGGAGACCAACTACGAAAACTCAGTGAAGCTTGGCTATGGGTATTTGTTGGATGGGGACGTTGTGCGGGCGCAGACCGAATTCTACCGTGCCTCTCGTCTCAAGCCGGACCGGACTGTCCCCCGTCTGTATCTCGCTCATGCAAGCAGTGCCGGAGGGATGAACAACACCGCGGAGAGAGCTTATCGAAAAGCTGCTTCACTGTCACTTCAGCTGGTGGAGGTCTACAACGACCATGGCAACTTTCTCCAGCGGCAGGGAAGAATTAATGAGGCGGTGCGGCAGTATATGAAGGCGCTTGAGCTGGAGCCTGGAAATGCGGACGTTCTTAATAATCTGGGCTCGGCTCTGCTGAAGCTGGGCAAACATGACGAGGCTTCTGAGCGCCTTGAAAAATCCGTCGCGCTCCGGAGGCGCCATCCCCGTGCCTGGACAACACTGGGGCTTGCCTATGAAGGAATGGGCCGATTCGATGACGCTCGAGGAGCTTACGAGAGGGCTGTTGAAGTGGCTCCGGACGCGGAGTACACGCAGGTTGCGAGAGATCGTTTGAAGGAGGAATCGATCGAGGAACTCAACAAGCCCATCGTGCTGGATCCGGACCGTGTCTGATGACCGGTTGACACTGTCCTGTCTTGCGCCGGACTTCGATTCGGTCTTATGCGTGTCCTTTACCTCAGTCCCTCGAACCGCCTGCTTGGTGCTCGCAAGAGCCTGATCGATCTGGTGACCGCCATTCAACGGATCGGCGTTGAGGCGATGGTGGTTTGTCCCGGTGATGGCGATCTGGCGCGGGAGTTAAGGTCCCTGGATGTTGAGACACGCAAGGTGCGCCATTATCCCTGGCGAAAAGCCATCGGTCACTTGCAGGCTCGTTTTCTTCAACTCCCGGAGCTTCGGCGAATCGTGCAGGACTTTCGTCCTGATGTGATTCATGCGAACGAGTATCATATCGTTCCGCAGGGCGTTGAGTGTGCCGCGGGCCGCCAGCGTGTTCCCACTGCCGTTCATGTTCGAAATCTGCCGGCTCCATCGCATCTGAGAAAGTACCGGCTGGATGAATGCGATGCGGTCATCACTGTGTCGGGTGCTTTGAAAGACTACTTTGCGGGGCGTGTGACTGAATCGAAGGTCACGCTGGTTCACAACGGAATCGATCTCTCCCGCTTTCATACAACGGACCGGAGACGGGTTCCAATAGACCGGACGTCCGGCTGGCCGGAGAAGGCTGTGGTGTTTGGTCTTCTCGGCCTTGTCAACGAGCGGAAGAATCAGAAAATTGCTCTGGAGGCGCTGCGCAGGGCTGTGAGCCTTGGAACGGATGCGCGTTTGCTTCTCGCTGGAGATGCCTTCAAGTCGTCTGTTCAGTACGGCGAAGAGTTGAGAGAATTGATTGTGAAGCTTGGTCTTGAGGATCGGGTTGTCTGGCTTCCCTTTCAGGATGAGGTATTGCCGTTGTACCGGGCGGTTGATGTAAACCTGCTGATTTCCCGTGAGGAAGGATTTGGACGAACGATTATTGAGGCGGGGGCGATGGGGCGGCCAAGCATCGGCACCGATGTCGGAGGTATCCCGGACATTATTGTTCCCGGTGAAACGGGCTTTCTTGTTCCGGTGAACGATGCGGAATCGCTGGCAGGAGCAATGGGCGAGATGTCCGACAAGGCAAAGGCGGATGCCATGGGAATGAGTGCGGCGCAGCGTGCATTGAACCACTTCAGCATTGAATCGACCGCCCGCGGCGTCATGGGTGTCTACGAGCGCATTGCGGGTCAGGAGGCCACCGTGTAGGTTTCGCCGCGTTCGATGCTTGTGACTTCGACCCCGAGCGACTCCCTCAGCCATGAGGCAAAAGGCTCCTGTTGCTCTTTTTCGCCGTGAACAAGGAAAACACGCTTCAGTTTGTTTCCGCGTTCCTTCACCCGAAAGGCATATTCTCTCAGTTCGTTTTGATCCGCGTGGGCGGAGAATCCGTCCATGACGGCGACTTCGGCTCGGAGTGAATGCTCTTCGCCGAAGATTCGCACGGTTTTCCGTTTTTCGACGATACGGCGACCCAGAGTGTGCTCCGCCTGGAATCCCACGATCAGCACGCAATTCTTCGGATCCTGAATCGAATTGCGCAGATGATGAAGAATGCGGCCAGCCTCGCACATACCCGACGCGGAAATAATGACGGCCGGTTTGTTGAGTTCGTTGAGAGCCTTGCTTTCGTCGACGTTCTGCGTATAGATCAACGTTTCAAATCCGAAGACGTTGGGGTCTTTCCGCAGGATGTCCCGAACGTCTCGGTTGAAACACTCCGGATGAGCGACAAACACACGGGTCACGTTGTTGCTGAGAGGGCTGTCGACGTAAACATCCATGCGTGGAAGCTCACCGTCGTTCCAGAGGTTGTTCAATTGATAGACAATTTCCTGAGTGCGGCCCACGCTGAAGGCGGGGATGATAATTTTTCCCCTTCGCTGATAGACACGTTTGACAAGGTCACGAAGGCGGTTGCGGAGATCCTTGACGGGTTCGTGGTCCCGTGCGCCATAGGTGGACTCCATGATCAGGTAGTCCGCATCGTCCGGTATTTCCGGATCACGAAGAATGGAATTTTGTCCGCGCCCGATGTCTCCACTGAAAACGAAACGGGTTTCACCGCCTTTGTGGCGAATATCGAGCTGAGCCTGGGCGGAGCCGAGAATGTGTCCGGCTTCAAGGAACCGGAGAGAAACGCCCGGTGCGATTTGCGACGGCCGATAGTAATTAATGGACTGAAACAGGGGTAAAACGGAATCAACATCCTGCATTGTATACAGAGGATCAAGAGCGGGCTCGCCTTTGCGGCGCCGGATCTTGTTCACGAAGTATGTGTCCTTCTCCTGGATATGGGCGGAATCCATCAGGAGTATTCTCGTGAGATCCTCTGTCGCGTTTGTACAATGGATGGGTCCCGTATAGCCCGCTTTGACGAATGTCGGAATGTTTCCACAGTGGTCGATGTGGGCATGCGAGAGGACCATGCAATCGACGGATTCCGCCGGACAGGGAAAGTTGCTGTTATATTCGCGGGCAACAGAGCGCCTGCCCTGGAACAGGCCACAGTCCATAACAATGCGGCTGTCGTCAATATCGAGTAGATGGAACGAACCCGTCGTCGTTTTGGCCGCCCCCCAGCCGGTCAGTTTGATCATGCCGAACGCTCCGCAAAAATGAGTTGAATTCACTCTGGCTTTCCCATTGCCGCATCCATCGGCCAGCGGGGCAAATCAAAGGAGTTCGCCATCGGCGGACGAATGACAAGAGGGACTGCTCATGACAACCTGCCGGTTCACGATTCTGGCGATTCTGTTGAACGCTGCCGCGTTCGCTCAAGATTCCATCGATTTTCGCCTCGACGGTCCACATATGCTGGAAGCTCACCGCCGTGCCGCAAACCTGATTGCAGCGGATTTGAATTCCGACGGTCTCGTGGATCTGTGTGCGATTTCCAACGATGAAGCGCTGCTGGACGTGTGGTATCGTCTCAAGAAGGCGGATGATGAAGAGAAGCTCTGGAGGCTGGAGGAGTACACGCTGGACCGGACGGTGCTGGACGTTGTCGCAATGGATGAGAATGGGGACGGTCTGACAGACCTGGTGATGGCGGTGGCAGGCTCGGAGCTTGCCGTAATGCGGCAAACGGACAAGGGACGTCTTCAGAAGGCGCCGGATGTGGCGATACGTGGAGAGCGCCTTGTCGCAGGAGATCTGACAGGTGACGGGAGAGAGGATTTGCTTGTCGTTGAAGGGAAAAAGTTTTCAGTTCTGGAGGGGTCGGACGAGGGGCTTGGTTCGGAAGCGAGCCTTGTTTTCTTCGCTGCCAATGCTCCAACATCAGACCCGCAGGTGCTTGATCTGAACGGAGACGGTCAAAACGACCTGATGTACCTGACGGCTGAGACTCGGGAAGGTGTTGCTGTTCGCATTCAGGGGGAAGACGGGGGATTCCCCGTTGAGTTGAATCTGAGGACGGGCGGGCTACGCTACGCGACTGCCATTGCCCGGTCCGGAGGCAGCGACGCTGTGGCTACCATCAGTGCCGCAACGCGTCAGTTGGTTGTTCACACACTCGCTGGAAGTGGCGGAAATGGAGAGCGATGGCATCCATCGATTCCCAGTGCCGTGGCTTTTGATCCGGATCGCTGGGATGAGGAAACGAGATCCACGGTTGCCGACGTGGATGGAGACGGAAAGATGGATATCGTTGCGACAGTTCCGGAATCGGCGGTTCTGAGAATACTTCTGCAGACATCTTCCGGAACGCTGAAGCCGGTTGATGTTCCGTCCTTGAAGGACATTCGGCAGGTTCTGGCATGGCCCGCGAATTTCGGAAAGCCGTCGCCACTGATCATTTTGAGCGGAGACGAGAAGGTCGTTGGCGTTTCCACGCACAACAGGAATCGTCCCGACGAGTTTCTCCCCTTTCCGTCTCCTGTTTCCGTGGAGGGGGAGCCGCTGGCAATTGTGGGGGTAGGTTCGGAGGGCAACTCCGGTCTGGAGCTTCTGATTGCGGAGAAAGGGACGGAGGGCCCGGTGACTCTGAACCGGTATTCATCCTTCAATCCCGCCGAAGCGGAAGCGGGTGATGGCATGGCAGTCTGGACCTTCGAGGAGAGCCGGGAGGAACCGCAGGCCATGCAGGCGGCGGACATCAATCGCGACGGCCTCGACGATGTGTTCGTTTTCTTCGAGTATGATCGTCCTCTGGTGTTGTTGCAGAGTGAAGACGGAAAGTTCGAGGCTGCCCGCAACGTGGGGCTGATCGACGGCATGCTGGATGGAGCCACTCCTGCACGCCTAGGAAGTGCCCGTCTTGATGACCGGGAAGGCTGGAACGTTTTTGTTGTGAAGAGCGACTTTGTCAGGACGTTTCATCTCGATGCCGATGGTTCACCTGAAATTGGCACACAGCTGAACGCTCCAACAGGACGTTCACGCTTCCGTTCCGTGGCGGCAGGGCGTTTCCGTGATGATAAAGTGGACGTTGCCGTTCTCGACGGACAAGGGCCCGCTCTGCATGTTTTCGGGAGAGACGGATCGTCGGGCGTTTATGAGTTGCTCGAAACCGTGGAGCTTGTGGCTGCGGACTATCAAGGCCTGCATGCACTTGATCTTGAAGGCGATGGCCGGGACGATTTGGTGGCTGTGGCGCCTGATCGCGCAATTATCGTGCGTGGAAGTCAGTCTGGTGAGACTCTTGAGTCGGTGGTAACGCATCGGACAGACATTGAAGATGGTGGCTACGGAGCACTTCACCGTATTGACCTGATCGGTGATTCGGCGGAAGAGCTGATTGCTTTGGAGATGAAAGAAAATCGTCTCGAATTCATGAGTGTCGATGATGTCTCGGGGAACGGGACGGAGCTGAATCTGTTCTATCACTTTCGCGTGTTCGACAGTGAGTCTTCCATCGCGCGGCGAGTGAATCTGGATGCCCCGCCGGAGCCGCGAGAGATTTATGCCGCGGATCTGAACGGTGACGGCAGGAAGGATATCGCCGCTCTGGTTCATGACTTCGTCATTGTTTACCATCAGCGGTAAGTCAGGATCGGTTCAGTTTTTTTACAAGGAAACGTAACGGGTTGATGGCTTTCAGCAACGACTCCGTTGCGGGCGGGGGAGTTCCACAGATCAGGTCGGCGATAATCTCGCCCGCCAGCGGAGCGGTCGTTAGTCCGTGAGATGCATGGCCTGTCGAAACATAGAGACCGGATGTCCACCAGGATTCACTCCATGATGGAGAGATGCCTCCATATCGAGTTCCGGAATGAGCGTCGGCAAACGCATTGAAGTCAGGTGTTTTTCCGACGATTGGAAGTCGGTCCGGTGCAGAGCTGCGAAACGAAACACGGCCGGGCCAGGGAGCGGAGCTGTCAAATGTGAAGTTTGGAACGAGCCTCTGAAGTTTGCTGAGTATGGCGTTCTGAGTTTGTTGGTCGAGATCGGTGGAAAGGTTTCCATGTTCAAAGCTGGAGCCCACAAGGAATCCCCCGTTGGCAGTGGGAGCAACATATCCATCACCGCAAAGAATGGTTCTTAACCCGCTGAGAACAGGGTGGTCTTCGAGGTGAACGACTTGCCCTCGCACGGCTTCGAGAGGCAGCCAGTCGGTTGCATGGAAACGCAGGCATTCATTTGAGGCGGCCATTACGACGGCATTGGGTGAGAACGCCGGCTTGCCATTGTTTTCAATTGTCCAGCCGGTCTCTCCTCGCCGGATAGCCGTGGCCTCGATGCGATGGACGAACTCGATGTTCGTTGAATTGGGATCTGCCAGCACGTGGCAAAATGCTCGCGGAGAGAGACTGCCTCCGGTCGGAAAGAACAGGGCGGGCTGGGACACTTCGACTCCCGCGCAGTCCGATGCCTGCGACACGGAAAGCGAGGACGCAAAATCCCGGTCGAAACCCGTTGCCGAGATGCTTTCATGAAGTGCCGCGAGGCGTGCGCTGCCGGCAAAGCGCAGCATCCCTTTTCCCTGCCAGTGACACTCGTGACCGCGGGATTCGAGTCGCCGCGCGAGGCTCCGGGTGTAGGCGAATCCGCTGAGAGAGAAACGGGTGCGTTCATCGGGAACGCGTGCCATCCAGGGCATAATGACTCCCGCTTCGTTTCCGGATGCACCGGAAGCAAGGGTCGATTCCCGGTCGATGAGGGTGACATTTACACCGCGTCTCGCGAGAGAATATGCCGCAGAGCACCCTGCCAGTCCTGCGCCTACAACGGCAACTCGCGAAGGTATGAAATATTCCGGCCGTGGTGAAGGCCCATTCACACAACCACGAAGTATTTCGCTTTTCGGAGTAAAACCGGAGCATGTGTCGATGTGGAAGCCGGACCTGCCCGCTGCGGATCGAAATGGCGCTGTGGCGACGGGTGTGGAGAATGTTGTGTCGCCATGAGAAAGGCGGCGAATGGTGTGGAGAATGTTTCGTATCGGTGTTTCGGCTTCAAAGGAAGAGGGAGAAACATCGATGAACCACGCGTCAGCGGTGAACCGCATTTCAGCCGCGTGTTCTCTAAAGTCACCATAGGCAAGAGTTAGAATGATTTGCTCTTCATCGAACCATAGTCGATGAATTCCGGCAGAGGGATGAGGCATTTCATTCACGAGCCGATCACGAAGCTCGCCCAGTTCACTGAAGGGTCTTAGTGCCCTTCCCATGTCCCGCGCCCGCAGCGGCCTTTGCTCGAATGCCACATAGGAGAGAAGGCCGGGCCGCCTGTCGCGACGCCATGAATCGGCAGCGGCAAGAAAAGAAAGTCCTGATCCGAAACCAAGTTCCGCAACAACGAACGCCCCACCACTGCTCCAGCGTTGTTGCAGTCGATTGGCGTTTACGAAGACATGGCGTTTCTCATCAAGGCCGTCGACACTCGAGAAGTAGAGATCTCCCCGGTCACGGGAAACCGGTACATTGTCGTGCCAGTCAAGTTCAGCCCAGGGCAAAGCGGCCGGGCGGATTCCGGCCGACATTAAACGGCTTCAAGGACGAAGTCGATGTTTTGGTCGTCACCAATTTCATCGAGTCGCTGACGCAATCCACGGATGCCGACAGAGGAGGGAATGTCAATTTCAAGGCGGAGCTGGAAGACGGGAGATCCGGTGAAGGGGGCCGCATCCGTGGTGGTTTCCGCTTCAACGATGTTGATGGACTGGTCGCTTAACAGGCCGGTTACACGGTGGACGATGCCGGGATGATCAAGGGCGGTTGCCTGAAGGCGGTAGCGAAGTGAGGGCTCCCGTGGGGTGGCTGCACTCTCTGTAACCTCGTGGAGAAGGACAGTCAGCTGCCTGTCTTCGAGGGATGCTTTGGCGCTTTCAAGTGTGGCGGGGAGTTGCGGACCACCACTGACAAGAATCAGTGTGGCAAAGTCACCACCAAGACGCGCCATGCGGCTTTCCTCGATATTGCCGCCGTGTTCCAGAATCCATGCGGAAAGAGTCTGGACGATTCCCGGACGGTCCGGTCCGGCAGTGGTGAGAAGAACAAAGGAGCGGGAACTCATGATGTGAACCTCCGACCAAGCTATGCGGGTTCCTGCCGGGTGATGCAATGGATAGCTCCCAGTCCCCAGACGAGATTCGTGCAGTCGATGGGAACGATGCGGCGACTCGGAAAGAGTCTCTGCATGATCGCAATGGCACGGCGATCGTTTTTGCAGCCATAGACCGGAAGCAG
Source organism: Candidatus Sumerlaeia bacterium (assembly GCA_028284075.1). Lineage (GTDB taxonomy): Bacteria > Sumerlaeota > Sumerlaeia > SLMS01 > JAHLLQ01 > JAJFLJ01. The sequence goes on from JANQSL010000053.1 coordinate 29,820, forward strand.
GACAGCCTTGTTCGCGATGAGAAAGTTGGCATAGCTGGCGGGAAGGCGCTGGCTGTCGTGATAAACGGCATCCGGCATGGGAAGCTCGACGACATGGAGTGGCCGACCGCTTTGATCGGTCATTTTTTGCAGCCTTTCAAGATTGGTGCGAAGCACATCATGGTTCTCATCAGCAGGGTTTTCCTCGACTGCGGTAACGACCGTATCCGGGCTGACGAATCGTGTGATGTCGTCAATATGACCGTCTGTGTCATCCCCGGCGATGCCGTCGTTCAACCACAGGATTTTTGAAACACCGAGATAGTCGCGCAGATACTGTTCGATCTCTGTGCGGCTCAAGTGCGGATTACGATTCGGATTCAGCAGGCAGGCTTCTGTCGTAAGAACGGTTCCGCATCCATTGACGTCAATGCTGCCGCCCTCGAGCACGATGTCAGGACGCCAGTAGTTAAATCCAAGACGCTCCGCGACTTCGATTGCCATGCGATTGTCGTCTTCCCAGGGAGGGTATTTTTCACCCCAGGCGTTGTATTCCCATTTTACGATGCGGAGATCATGACCTTTCTTGACGAAACAGGGTCCATGGTCACGGGTCCAGGAATCGTTTGTTGGAATAACGTGAAGTTCGACATTATCGTTCCAGGCGTCGCCGTAACGAAGGGCATCCTCCGCCTCACGGCGTACCTCGTCATTAGGGACGCAGATACGGACCTTTTCGCACGAGACCAGTGCACGAACAATCTCGGTGTAAACGGAAGGAATCGCGGAGAGTTTGCCCGGCCAGGTTTCCGGATTGTGAGGCCACGACAGCCATGTCGCGGCGTGCGGTTCCCACTCGGCAGGCATGCGATAGCCAAGACGGGCAGGTGTGGGAGGCGCAGTCAGAGGTGTCATGGAATAATGATGTGGAGAGCTATGGATTACCGTCGATGAAACGCTTTGTCATGTCACCGTAAGCGTCAATGCGCCGGTCTCGGAAGAAGGGCCAGTAGACACGCTGATGTTCAATATAGCCCAGATCGACTTCACACAGAAGAGTCTGCTCCTGATCGGCTGGTGCTTTTGCCGCGACGACACCCTGAGGATCGGATACGAAGGACTGTCCCCAGAATTCAATGTTCTCCTCGGTGCCTGTGCGATTGACTGCGGCGACATAACAGCCGTTGGCGACGGCATGGCCGCGTTGAATCGTTTCCCAGGAAACGTACTGCGAGTGATTGACAGATTCCTCCTCGCCTTTCAACCAGCCAATGGCGGTGGGGTAAAAGAGAATCTCCGCCCCCTGCAGGGCTGTCAGACGCGCAGCCTCGGGGTACCATTGATCCCAGCAGACAAGCACGCCAACGTTGGCAAACTTCGTTTTGAAACTCTTGAAGCCGAGATCGCCAGGTGCGAAGTAGAATTTTTCGTAGAAGTGCGGGTCGTCGGGTATGTGCATCTTGCGGTAAATGCCGAGCATCGTGCCGTCGGCATCGAAAACACAGGCGGTGTTGTGGAAAACGCCGGCGGCCCGGCGCTCAAAATGCGATGAGACGATAACAACTCCCTTTTCCTTTGCGATGGCGGAAAGACGATCTGTTGTCGGGCCGGGAAGGGCTTCAGCCGACTCGAAGACGCTGTGGTCCTCCTCCTGACAGGGATAGGGGCCACGAAACAGCTCCTGTGTGCAGATGATTTGAGCTCCATTGTCTGCTGCCTCACGGATTCGGGTGAGGCACTTGTCGGTGTTTGCCGCAAGGTCGCTGGTCGTGGTCATCTGGATGAGGCCCAGGGTCACTTTGCGGCCGGATGGAGCCATTTCACCCTGCTTGACGGTCATGGGTTCTTTTCCTTGTGTGCGGGGGGCTGGACCGCGACCGTTGACGGGCGCGATGCGGGCGCGGATGAAAAACGTGGAGTCCGGCATGAAGCAACCACAACCCGACCTTGGTTTTATTCCCGCTTTGGAGGAGGCGCTGAGGACGGCGCAGGAAGGGTTTGACTTGTACAATCGCGTCGCGTTTCCGGCTCGTCCGGCGGAGTTTTTCGCTCTCGAGCTGGCAGGGGAAGCGGGTGAAGTGGCCAACAAGGAGAAGAAGGTCTGGAAGGGAAGAGAGATTCCGCTCGAGGACCTGGCGGACGAAGCGGCGGACGTTCTGATCGCCGTCGTCAACTATGCCAATGCCCGAGGGATTGACCTCGCCTCGGCTGTCGGTGCGAAGTTGACGGAAATCGAGAGACGTCGTCTTGTCGATCTGGATGAAGGGAGACCTGTTTAAGTTGCGATCTTTGTTTCCGGCCTCTTTTTTTGTGTCGCTTGTATGTGCCGCGATGGCGCAGCCGTTTCTGCCGCCGATGCCGACACATGACGGTATGACCGTTGTTTCGCGTTATCAACCCGCTGATGCCGAAGGCGAGCGGGTACAAGAGATGCTGAGCGCTGCGGCAGGGTCCGGTTCTTTTGAAGGTGCTGTTCGTGTTGTTCGCGAATCGAGCCTTCCGGTCATTGCAAGGGAGCGTGCGTTGCTGGCGCTTGTTCTCGTGTCGGGTGCATCGGGAACGAGCGAAGACCTGCCCACGCTTGTGGAGCTTGCAGCGGAAAAGCCACAGGCACACTTCATGGCGCCACTTTGCAAGCAGGATCATGCCCATGTCTATTTCCCGTATGATGCGGAAGCGGGTCGATCGGCGTTTGCCATTCGTGCACGAACGGCGATGGAGCGTGTGGCGAATACTGAGGATGTGGCAGGTGTTTTTGCTGAAATCCTCAATGGAGAGCAGGAGGAGGGCATACTTTATGGCACCTGTCTTCAATGGTTAATGGATGGCGGAGATGTCCGCCTCTTTTTGCATGGAGACGCGGAAAAAGAGGGTTCTCTTCGGTATACCGAAATTCTGCTGGCCGCCAGAGATGCCGAGTCTGCCGACGCGCTGCTCGCCCTGGGACAAACGGAAAAAGCTCCTCAGTCCGTGCGACTGAACGCGTTTGTGCTTTGGAACGGGATGGAGAGCAAGCCGGCGGCACGAGCGAACTTCTTTGACGAGGCATTGTTGAACCAGGAGCCGTGGGTGCGCTCCGTTTCGCTGGGATTTTTGGCAACCGACGATGTGACACCCGCAGTGATTCAGAGGTTGGTGAATCTGCTGGGCGATGAAGACGCCGGGGCCGACGCGGCTCTCGCGATTCTCAGGCTGGCTCCGGAGGACGCCGTACGAATCGCCAATGACGTTCTCTCTTCAAAGAGCGCGAAAAGCACGGAAGTCAGAAGAGCAATTTTGCTGCTGCTGCGAAGTGAGTCTGGCGAGGCCAGGGCGGTGTTGAGCGAATGGGCCGTGCGCAAGAATGACGGTGATTCGTTTGCGGCGATGCGGGAGGAGGTCGTGCGATGGATCGAAGAGTAGCTGCAACGGCCGGAACGGTTTTTCTTGTCTGTGCTCTTCACGCAGGCGTGACGACATATCCACCAACGGTTGGAAGCCCGGCCTATCCCGTGCCGCAGCCCGTGATGTCAACGACGCCAGTCGAGGGCTTTCGTCTGCGTGCGTCTCTCGACACGCGACTGATGGATCTGGCGCTTGCGAACGATTTCATTACGCGGAGTCAGATCGGATCGACACTCTATGATGAACCGATCCACGCCTTTGTTCTGACAGACGCCGACAATACGTCTCCTGACGGGACGCGAGAAGGCGGCGTCATGATCAATGGAACCATTCATGCCCGTGAATGGGGGTCGCCGGAGATCGTGACGCAGCTGCTTGAACACTTCGCGATGAACTATGGTACGGATCCGATTGCAACGTATCTTGTGGATACTCATCGGATACTTCTCATTCCGGTTCTCAATGTGGATGGTTTCGATCAGACGCAGATTCACTTTAACATGGACGATGGCGGAAGAGATGGCCGCATGCGTCGTAAAAACATGCGTGGCGAACAGGCGAGCCTCGTGGATTTTGATTTGACAACCGGGGGAGACAATTCACTGGGCGTGGACCTGAACCGTAATTTTCCCGTTGGATTCGGAGTCGGTTCCAGTGGAAACCCGACCTCTATCACCTATCGTGGAGAAAGCGCCTTCAGTGAGATCGAGTCTCAGGCGTTGCAGAGTGCGACATCGCTGTTTACATCCACCCTTCAGCTTCGTTTCTATGCCGATGTCCACGGTGCCATTCCGGGGCTGTATGTCGTTTATCACGGAACAACCGCAGCTGATGATGCGACTGAGGTGTTGGCGAATCGAATGCAGAGCACCTATGAAACGATCAATGGAGTGGACGGCAGCTATGGATTGATTCCGGTGTTTCCCGGAGGTGAAATCGGCGCGACGGATGAATACCACGGCAACACATTCAACATTCCCAGTTTTACGATCGAGTATCCGACTCCGAACTATCGAGAGGGCGGTAGCGGACCGACGTTTGTTTTGCCCAACGACGAAGTCGACGAAGTTGTTGAAGAAAACCGGGAAGCGATCATGCTTGGATTCATGTTTGCCTCCGGTCCACCTGTTCTTGAGCGCTTTCTTGTCTGGCATGATGAGAACGCGGACGAGGATGTGCAATCCGGCGAGATTGTATACGATTCCACCTGGCAGGGGAATGGGTCAGGATCCGATTTCCGCTCACTGCAGCTGTCTGCGTCCGACCCGCTTGAAACTGACCGGACATATCAGGTTCTGATGCAGTTCAACAAACCGATGCGACGGGATTCCAACGGCAACCCCGGACCCTGGCCCGGAGTTCCGATTACCCTCCAGCCCACAATGCAGGTGAGAGACGGCATCAGCACAGTCGTCGCCACGGCAGTACCGACGGGTAGCGGGTGGCTGTCGACACAGATGTCGGGAGAAACGCCCGGCTACGCGAGATATGAATACGATTCGTGGCTGGGCAGCTTCGATCTGACCGGAGTGTCGCCGACGGACGAGGGCCTGTACGTCATCTCCGTCGAGGACCTCTACGGACACACTTTGGACGAGAATCCGCAGACAGTCACGGACTGGGACGACGGCTGGCAGGGTTACGATATGTCCTTCGGCGGCGACAGAACGCACGGTCTCGAAATCAAGCAGGCAGCGAGCCTGGACGAATGGCTGATTTACTAAGTCGCCGCAAGCTGACGGTGTCCGTGGCGGGGGATGGCGGCATACCGGGTGAGCCGGAAAAAGTCCGACTCGCTGAGGAGCTGGGCCGAGCCCTTGTGGATGCGGGATATCGCGTCGTGACAGGCGGCTTGGGAGGGATTATGGAGGCGGCTCATCGGGGAGCAAAGCTCTCTGAGTGTTTCGAGCCAGGGGATACGATCGCCATCGTTCCTGAATCAGAGCCGATGACGGCCAACCCTTATGCGGACGTTGTTATTCCGACTTCCCTGGGTCACGGCCGGAACTTCCTGATCGCCCAATCCGACGCACTTGTCGCCATCGGCGGGGGAGCGGGAACGTTGACTGAGATGGCATTTGCATGGATCAAGGATCGCTTCGTTATCGGCTACCGTGTGGAAGGGTGGAGTGGCAGGCTGGCCGGAAGTCCCCTTGACCAGCGAAGGCGCCCCGTAGCGTTCGAGGACGACAGGGTTTACGGTGTCTCGTCGGCTGTCGAAGTGATTGAACTGCTTCGACGATATCTACCTCGGTAAAGTCTTCTTCTCCCTTGCCTCTCCGCGTCGAGCTTGTCGTGATGCTGTGTTCTACAGTTTACCGACAATCGGAGCCCCCACTTGGAGCGAATCCTTCCCGTCATCGGCATTTTATTAATGATCGGCCTTTGCCTGGCCTTCAGCAAGGACCGCAAAACGGCCTTTCGACGCTGGCCTCTTCTTGCCTGGGGGTTTGGGCTGCAGCTCATTTTTGCGATTTTTATCCTGAAGTTCCGGGCCGGGCAGGCTTTCTTTCAGGTATTCAATGACGTATTTGTTGCGGTGGCCAACTGTACGGAGTCGGGTGCGGCGTTCGTTTTCGGCGACAAACTGACGGATCCATCCACGGGTCTTGGCTATTTCGCCTTCTATGTTCTTCCCACGATCATTTTCTTCAGCAGTCTTGCCGCTATTCTCTATCACATTGGCGTGCTCCAGGCGCTGGTGAAAGGCATTGCCTGGATCATGGCAGTGACAATGGGGACAAGCGGAGCGGAAACCCTGAGTGCTTCCGGAAACATCTTTCTCGGGCAGACCGAGGCGCCTCTGATGGTACGCCCGTTTATCAACAACATGACGCGCAGTGAGCTGATGACCGTCATGACCGGAGGGTTCGCCACGGTGGCGGGCAGTGTCATGGCTGCTTACGTGGGTTTTTTGAAGGACTTTGTTCCCAACGCAGCCGGTCATCTCCTGGCCGCCTCGGTCATGTCGGCTCCCGCAGCACTCGCGTTTGGCAAGTTACTGATTCCGGAAACGGAAAAGCCGGAGACACTGGGCAAGGTGAACATCGATCTGCCCCGGCGCAGCGACGGCGTTCTCGATGCCGCAACGGACGGCGCGTCCGACGGCGTCAAGCTGGCGCTAAATGTTGGGGGAATGCTCATCGCGTTTCTGGCGCTGGTGGCTCTGATTGATCTTGCGCTGGGATTTGGACAGCGGGCCGTAGTCATTCATATTCTGCAAGACGACCTGGAGAACTACAAGGAATTGTCGCTGTCGCTTCTGGCAGGGTATGTCTTTTACCCGTTTGCTCTTCTCATGGGAATTCCGCCAGGAGCGGAGGGCATGGGTGCGGCGGAACTGCTCGGTCTGAAGACTGCCACGAACGAGTTTGTCGCATTCATCCAGCTCAATCAGAGTGCCACGGAGTTCTCGGAGCGTACACGGGTCATTCTGACTTATGCTTTGTGCGGGTTCGCCAATTTCGGTTCCATCGGGATCCAGATCGGTGCTTTGGCAGTGATGGCGCCTAACAAACGGCAGGAGTTGGCACGACTTGGTTTACCGGCAATGATTGCAGGTACTTTTGCATGCTATTCGACAGCCTGTGTGGCAGCTCTGTTCTATACCGCTCCGTAACATTGCTTTGATTGACACATGGGTGGACGGCTGTATGAGTTTCGACAGTCAGGGATAGTCCTTTGCCGGTGCAGTCCTTGCATCGGGCGGAATGCTGAATACTGAAGAGATCGGAGGATTCATGAAGCCAAAGAACGAGTCCGGACATCCGGGCGGTTCAGGGACGTCTCGCCGTTCGTTCCTGAAGGGCATGGGAATTGTCGCTGGCGCGGCAGCAGTGTTGCCGGGTGTGGGTGAGTCTCGTGCCAGGGCACAGTCGGAAGAAGAATCCTCCCCCGATGTGGACTTTACAGGTTCCGGCGAGCGCCAAATCACACTGAAAATCAATGGTGCACCAATGTCCGTGACCGTGGAGCCGCGCACAACATTGCTGGATGCACTACGCGAGAAGCTGCACATCACCGGCGCGAAGGAAGTGTGTGATCGTGGCTCCTGTGGATGTTGCAGCGTGCTTTTGGACGGCAAGGCGATTACCTCCTGCATGATGCTCGCCGTCGATGCCGTGGACCGTGAAATCATGACCGTGGAAGGAATTGCGGAAGATCCGCGATATGAGAATCTGGTGGAGGCGTTTTGTGAATATGACGGGGCGCAGTGCGGCTATTGTATTCCCGGGTTTGTCGTCAGAAGTGCTGAACTTCTCGCAGAGATTCCGAACCCTTCACGGGATGAGATCCGTGAAGGACTGGCAGGAAACATCTGTCGTTGTGGGACATATACCAAGATTTTCGAGAGTGTCTCCGGAGCGGTGACGAAGGGTGGACTCAAATGAAAGTCGATAACAACGTCGCCCTCGAAAACAAGCTGTCCCGAGTCGATGCACTGCTAAAGGTCAGTGGTGCTGCGAAGTATACTGCGGATCAGTATCCGGCAGGAATGATTCACGGCAAGCTCGTACGCTTTCCTTACGGTGCCGGAAAGATCAAGTCAGCCGATGTCGAAGCCGCCCGCAAGGTTGCCGGAGTTCTTGAGGTTGAAATCGACCTCGCGGAGGAGGCCAGGTATCCTGGCTGGCCGGTCGGGCATATCGTGGCGGAAAGCCGCACCGCCGTTGAGGATGCAGAGGAGGCACTTGGCCTTTCTTTTGAAATGACGCCGCCGTCCTCGGTTCCTGACCGCATTTACGAAGGTGCCGGAGGTCTCGATGCAGAGGCGGAACAGCGTGTTGATGGTGCCCTCCGGAACGCTGCGGCGGTTGTTGAGGGCACCTGGCGGACGCAGGTGCAAACCCATTCATGTCTCGAGCCCCACGGCAGTGTGGTGGACTGTCGCGGCGACTCCGCCGAGGTGTGGGGAAGCACTCAATCGACATTTGGTCATCTCGATATGGCGGAACCCACGGGCCTCGACCGATCGAAGATTCTGGTTCACAACGAGTTTGTCGGCGGCGGATTCGGGAGCAAGTTTGGCATCGGGACCGAAGGTGATTTGGCGGGCCGTATGTCGAAGAAATACGGACGCCCCTGCAAGGTGATGCTGAATCGGAGGGAAGAGCATCTGGACGCGGGCAACCGGCCGGGTTCCATTCAGTATATCAAGCTCGGCGCTGACGAGACAGGCAAGATTCTCGGAGGTCGCGTCGATGGTGTCAGCATCGTGGGGTTTGGACGCGGTGGCGGTGGGGTGACGAACCTTGGCGACGAGCGATTCAATAATTATGACCTTGGCGACTACGAATTCACTCAGTCCGAGATTAACCTTAACTTTTCCAAACCCCGTGCGTTCCGCGCTCCAGGCTGGCCGCAGGCAACGTTTGCACTGGAAGGCGCGGTTGATGAGCTGGCGGAGAAGCTTGGTATGGATCCTGTTGAGATTCGCCTGCGTAATTATCGCAGCAAGCGGCGTTTGAAGCAGCTCGAGTGGGGGGCGGAAGTTGCCGGCTGGAGCCGTCGCAGGACGACCGGGTCGCAAACAGGTCGTGTTCGAACAGGCATGGGCGTCGCTGGTGCAATGTGGCCTCTGTGGAACACCCAGTGCGGTGCGGAGGCGGAAATACACCGCAATGGTCAGGTCGAAGTACGTGTGGGCGTTCAGGATATCGGCACCGGTACATTTACAGTCGTGACGGATGTGGCCGTACACGAGTTGGGACTTGATCGCTCTCTGGTAACCGGCAAGGTTGGCAACAGCAGCTATCCGCAAGGACCGGGAAGCGGAGGATCGCAGGTGAGCCGATCGGCCGCACCTGCAACCCGAAAGGCGGTTCTTGCAGCGCTTGACGAACTGAAGTCCATCGTTGCCCGGGAATGGAAGGTTTCCAGGGAGGACATCCAATACAAGAACGGAGTTTTTGAAAACGGCGACAAAGTCCTGGACTGGAAGAAGGCATGTTCACTCATGTCAGGCGACAAGCTCACGGTTTCCGGCCGCACGGAAACCGGTCGCGAAGGTGATGGTACAAGCGACTGTGTCCAGTTTGCCGAAGTGGAGGTCGATACGGAGACCGGTATCGTCAGGGTGAAGAGAATTGTCGCCGTTCATGCCGCAGGTGTGATTGTCAATCGGTTGACCATTGAAAACCAGATCTGCGGTGGTGTGATTCAAGGGGTAAGCTACGCACTTTTCGAGGACGTTCGCCTCGATCCCAACACGGGAGCGATGGTAAACCCTGAGTTCATTAATTACAAGATTGCCGGTTCAAAAGACGTTCCTGAAATCATTCCTGTTCTTGATGTTGAGGACAGTGATACGGGCGTTCGTCCTATCGGTGAACCCGCCACAATTCCAACAGCGGCGGCCATCGGCAATGCGATCGCAAACGCCATCGGGGCGCGGGTTTATCAACTTCCCATGACTCCGGAGCGTGTTCTTGGCGCTCTTGAAAGGAAGGAGGCGGGCGCATGAAGGCCTTTGAATATGCTGTCGCGAAGAATGAGCGGGGAGTTCACACCGCGATCAATCGTGGTTACAAGGTGAAGGCGGGCGGAATCGACCTGCTGGATCTCATGAAGGAGCGTATTGAGTCCCCAGACAAATTGGTGTCGGTCCTGGCTGTGGATTCCCTTGGTGGTGTTCGTGAGACAGACGATCACATTGAGGTCGGTGCACTTGTCACACTGGAGGCACTCACCGTTGATCCACTCGTTGCGAAGATTGCGCCGGCACTTGCCGATTCTGTCCGCCAGGCCGCGACAGCGCAGATACGAGCCGTGGCGACTGTTGGCGGGAACATCTGTCAACGCCCGCGCTGCTGGTACTTCAGGTCGAAAGAGCACCACTGTTTGAAGAAGGGCGGGGCCACCTGTTTTGCCGTCGAGGGCGACAACACCTATCATGCAATGTACGGGCGCGGGCCCTGCCACATCGTGCACGCGTCAAACGTTGCCACAGCATTACGTGCGCTTGAAGGAGAAGTTGCCGCATCCAACGGGACGGATGAACGTGTCATCGGTGCAGACAGGTTCTTTGTGACACCGGATCGCAGCATGTACGCTGAAAACACGCTGGATGATGATGAAGTTGTCACGAAGATTCGGATTCCGAAGTCCATTGGTCGAAATGCATACGTCGATTTGAAGGAAAAGCAATCTTTTGACTGGCCACTTGCGTCCGCCGCAGTGGCCGAAGTTGACGGAAAGTGGAATGTTGTGCTGGGCGCTGTTGCTCCTGTGCCATGGTACTCAAAAGAGGCGACTGCGGTGCTTCGCGATGCGGGTGAAGTGAATGACAGCGTTGCGGAGCGTGTGGCCGATGCCGCACTGAAGGATGCAGAGCCGATGTCACGCAATGCATGGCGATTGAAACTGGTGCGCGCGGCGGTTCGCCGCGCAGTGCTGATGGCCGACGGAAAGGAGATTGACTGATGGAACTTGGCAATTGCCTGACAGAGCCGACACCCTGCTGCGTGCATCTGCGATGCAAGTCGCTGCATATTCGCTCGGACGAACGCCCTGGCCTGATTCATCATGAAGAAGCCATGGACTACTGGTGCGCCAAAACGAGCCGGAACACAGGTCCCGACAGAGATGATGTTGTTCATCCGTTGTGCCAGTCGGGCCGAGGTTGTTTTGAGCCTGGACCCGCACCGGATTGACTTCCGACAAAGACCTGCCCTTCGAGCATTTCGGTTCTTTTACAACCTGCTCGGTTCGGCCTTGCTTAGTGTCTCGATATCCTGTTTCCGCAGGGTACGATCCCGGTGCTTTCTTCTCGCGCACCCGACAGGGCTTCGACAGGTTCTGATCATTCAGTTCCATAAGGAGTGGCAATGAAGGACTTGTCAGGAAGAACGGCACTTGTCACGGGAGCGCTGGGAGGTATCGGAACATCCATCTGCGAAACACTTGCAGCGGAGGGATTGCGTCTTGCTCTTGTCGATCTTGATGAGAGCCGCCTGAGTGAGCTTGAGGACCGTTTGCCAGTGGAGACGTATCCTCTGGCTATGGATATTGCCGATCCGAAGGCTGTTGCGGAAGGTTGTGATCGTGTGCGTGGTGAGTTTGGCAATGTCGACATTCTCGTGAACAATGCGGGAATCCTGTCAAACAACAAGTTGGCATCATCAACCCCGGACGAATGGCGACGTGTGATGGCCGTCAATCTCGACAGTGCGTTCTTCATGTCGCAGCAGGTTGTGCCCCACATGAAGCGGCAACAGTGGGGAAGAATCGTAAACATTGCTTCATGGGCCTGGAAAGCGGGCGGTTTGACAGCGGGAACGGCCTACACAACATCAAAAGGAGGCATGGTCAGTCTGACATTCTCAATCGCCCGCGAGTTTGCGGGTGATGGAATTACGGTCAACGGAATCGCGCCTTGCTATGTGATGACACCCATGGTCTCTGAGCAGCTTTCTGATGAACAGCGTGCAAGTCTGCTTGAAAACATCCCCGTCCGGCGATTCTGCGAACCGGACGAGGTTGCTCATGCCGTGCGGTTTCTGATTTCACCAAAGGCGGGATTCATAACAGGTGAGATTATTGATATGAATGGTGGCCTCCAGTTTGATTAGGTTTCGACCTCAAGAGGTTGTGTCAATTCGCTGAGGTTGAGTTTTCACTGATTTTGCAGTCACCGTTTAGTACTTCTCCCATCCCTCGACATTCGAGGCGTTGAGAGAGTAGCCCAGGTCAGACAGGGCTCCCAGCTCATAATCGGCAAGCGTGCGATGAGCGATGCCCGGGTCCGCGTACCGGCTCAAAACTCCGGTGCTTGTGGGTTCCGTATCGGCCCAGCTGATGAAGCTGAGATTGGCTGCGAAGGGATCCGGTGCATAGACCGGAATGTTGCCACCGAAGGTTGTCGTTGAATTGGTTCCATTGAAGAACACTCCTCCTGAGCCACCGGTGAGCCACGCCGTGGTTCCATTGAATGCTCCGGTCGAGGAATCGAACAGAGAGATATCACTGCCATTCACCAGGAACGAATCCCAGCGCGAACGCGTCAGCATCATATTGATGTCCGTCGACTCTCCGCTGGCTGTGGAAAGCGTCAGGATACCCATACCACGGAGGACACTGGCTTTGATCTTCGAATAAAGATCGTGTTCATGGCTTGCAGGAGAGTTTATCGTTTCATTGTACGTGTGAGCGAAACTGACCTCGACCACCAGGTCGGGAAAAGTCGGAAAAAGGTCCATACCATTCACGATGGCTTTGTAGGAATCAGGATCCATCACACCGTTGACGGAATCGTAATACGTGCCACCAAGCGCCCAATAGTCGGATGTATTTGTTGAGGGCCAGACTTCGACGTCTATTGTGTGGGTGCTGTTAATCATGCTGCCGACATCGACGAGAACCGCGAGCAAAAGGGCCTGCCGGGTGGGACCGGAGACCGGGTCATCGAAGCCAAAACCGGTGTTTGTCACAACATCCGTGAAGACTACATTCCAGGCGGGTCCGCTTCCTTTGGGCACAGCCTTTTGAGTCCTGGGGGAGAGGAGGTTGAAATCCTTTTCTCCGGTTATTCGCAGTGATCCATCGCTCATGGCGAGCGGGCGCTCTACCGGTGCTGCCTCTCCCACACCAAAAACGAGACTCCCGGCCAAAATGATGCCCGTGGTCATTAATCTCCCAACCTTCACAATGAGACTCCTTTGTTATTTGACTTAAATAAATAGTTTCCCATTCGTTATTCGATGCAACCCATTTGTGCAAACCAGGAGTCTCGATGCGGGTTTTATCGGTTTTTATTTTTCTGCCTCCTCTTTCTCTCAGGAGCATTTGCGCCTGTCTCCTCGCGTGACCAAAGCAAGTCCTTCATTCCTGATCAGGCAACGAGAGGATATTCCCAATGAAACGACTTTCGACGGGATCAGCGCGGGTCGCACTGGCAGCGTTGGGTCTGCTCCCGGGGGCGACGGTGTTGGCGAATCCAGTGACAGTGGGGGGAGCACGGTTCACGGTGGTGACACCGGAATGTGTGCGAATGGAATATCACCCGGAAGGTCACTTCATTGACGCGCCATCAATGTTTGCCGTGGGGCGCGATGTGCTGGCGGAAAACGTTGTGGTGAAGCGCAACGACGATACCGTTGTGATCGACACGGGGAAAATTCAGATCAGCTACACGCCGAACGGGCGCCCCTTCTCACGGGAGAATCTGACCGCTGTCGTAAGGGCGGGGGATCGCGTTATTGCCTGGAAACCCGAGAGCAGGCAGACTCACAACCTCGGAGGTACCATTCCGACCCTCGACCAGGTGAAGGGTCCGGTGGACCTTGGGGAGGGTATTCTCTCAAGGGACGGCTGGTATCTGTTGGATGATTCGCGCGGTTTTCTTCTCTTGAACGATTGGGTCGAGCCACGCCCTGTCGATGCGGGTACAGACTGGTACCTGTTCGGATACGGATCTGACTACAAAGCGGCTTTCAAGGCATTTACAACCATCGCCGGCGAGGTTCCCATGCCGCGCAAGGCGGTTCTTGGTTCGTGGTATTCACGCTGGTGGCATTATACGACAGAGGATTACAAGAATATCGTTCGTGAATACGCGGAGCATGACTTTCCACTCGATGTCATCGTTATGGACATGGAGTGGCATACGGGACCATGGACCGGATGGAGTTGGAACCACGAGCTGCTGGAAGATCCGCCGGCACTTCTGGAATGGTTTCATGAGCAGGGATTGGCGGTCACACTCAATGTCCATCCGGCGGATGGTGTGGCTCCAGTCGAGACGATGTATCCCGAGTTTATGCATGACCTTGATGCCGACCCGGAGTCCGGAAACGTGATTCCCTTCGATGCCGGCGACCGGGAATACATGGAGGCGTACTTCCGCCATACACATCATCCTCGTGAAGCGGAGGGTGTGGATTTCTGGTGGCTGGACTGGCAGCAGTATCCTGACGTTCTCAGTATCCCCGGGTTGCGGAATCTGGCCTGGTTGAACAAACTCTACTTCGACAACTCCATGCGATGCGGCAAACGGGGCCTTCAGTTCAGCCGCTGGGGGGGCTGGGGAGATCATCGTCATCCGATTCATTTCAGCGGAGACGCTGACACGGGATGGGAAATGCTGGGGTTTGAGGTTCCTTTCACGTCTGTTGCCGCAAACGAGGGGGCATACTTCTGGAGCCACGACATTGGCGGTCATTTTGGTAAGCGCAATGAGGAGCCCTATGCACGATGGGTGCAGTTCGCGGCGACAACGGCAGCGATGCGCCTCCACAGCGGCATCATTGAGTACCTCGATCGGCGCCCCTGGAAATGGCCTGACTGGGCCACCGAATCGATGCGGCGATCCTTTCATCTGCGGGCTGAGCTGATGCCATATGTTTACAGCGCGGTCCGAGAAACCCATGAAACAGGCGTTCCTCTGAATCGGCCGATGTATGTCGATTCACCGAATCATGCCGAAGCATACGAAGTTCCTCAGCAGTATATGTTCGGCAGCGACCTGCTCGTCGCCAACATCGCATCGAAAGGCTACGGACCCGGCCGTGTTGCAAGCCAGTTGGTCTGGTTTCCGCCAGGAGAGTGGTTCAATTTCTTTACAGGCGAATCGTTTGAAGGTCCGGAATGGCGTCTGGTTTGTGCCGATATCAACGAGATACCTCTTTATGTCCGAGGAGGAGTTCCGATTCCCATGCAGCCATACTCTCCGCGCCCCACGACTCAAAATCTGGAGAAGCTGGTGGTTCACGTTTGGCCCGGAAAGGAGGAAGAGACGGGAAGTTCAACTTTGTATGAGGACGATGCTCTGAGCCGGGAGTATGAACAGGGCCGTTTTGCGAAAACACTCCTCTCATCAACTCGCAATGGTAACACCACGGACATTGCAATTGGCGCCACCGAGGGAGAGTTCGACGGACAGGTTCCTGAACGCTCATACGAAATCGTCGTTGGTTGTGTCGAGGAACCTGACAGCGTGAAGGTGGATGGTGTGGAGGGGGAGTTCACCTGGGACCAGGTTCAGTGCAGGGTGACGGTAAGTGTCTCTTCGCGCTCCATCCGCAAAGGGGCTAAAGTGAGTATTGTGGCTGCACGGGCCGATCGGTCTTATTTTGCCGGTCGGGAGCTGCAGAGGCGTCTTGGAGAAATTGATGCAGATGCGGAGGACTTGACGGAAGCGATCAAGAAGGCGGCAAGGTCATCGCCGGAATTGCTGCCGGGGCTGGTGGCGCTTGGTGGATTCGGAATCGTTGAAAATCAGACGCACTATCCACACGTCGGGCATCTAAGGCGTGTTGTCCGAAATCCGGACTCAGTTGTTTCTCCGGATGGAACAACGATTGTCCATCGCCGGGTAGAGACGACTGAGGGATCGGCCGTACATGAGGATCGCCTTGAACTCTCAAGTCTGACGGGACCGATGGGTTTTGCCGGTCCTCACCGGGAGAAGCCCGAACTTCCATTTCTTGAGAAGGCCATAGACGACCGGGCACTGTCATTTGTGTTGGATGATGAGACAATTACAATTTCCACGCAGTTGGCCGTGTTCTCCGGAGGGCTGAAGGAATGGTTCGTGTCAGAAGCTTATCCCTTCGACACTGAAAGCGCGATTGATCAGCAACAATACCCTCCCGAGGAGTTGTCCCTGGAAGAGCTGGGGAGCATCGAGCCTGACAGTGTGTGGAAAAAGGTCAGAGCCAATGATGATGGTTTGGTGGATCTTCTGGAGGCACGGGGGGGCGAGAACTGTCTTGCTTACGCGGTTGCGACATTTGAGGCTGATAGTGGTCCTGTCGTTCTGGCTTTTCGATCAGACGATGGTATCGAAGTCTGGCTTAATGGTGTGAAAATTCACAGCGCAAATGTGCTTCGCGGAATCGATCACGAGTGGGAGGAAACCGAGGCCGATCTCCGGGATGGTCAGAATATTCTTCTGCTGAAGGTTTCGCAGGCGAACTCCAACTGGGAGTTCATGGTTTCCGGAAGAAGGACAGATGATCGGTGAATTGCGACGAAGGCCTGTGGGGGGGAGGCGGAACCTCTTTTGCTTTTTATTCGCGCAATGTCGCGAAAGTCGTTGCGGTCCAGCCACCTGTATTTCACGAATAGCTCTGATGATGCGGGTCGAGCATTGGTGAAAAAGGGGGTCACCGTGCTCTGAATCTTTTGGGGAGATGGTGACTTCATGAATCTTGCGGCACGACGCCTCAGCGCCTGCCTGCGGACCGCTCTGTTCTTCCTGGCCATAGGCTTCCCTCTCGCGGCCCTGGCTCAGTCCGACGTAGTCGTGCTAAAGAATGGCACGCAAATTACCGGCACGATAACCACCCAGGATGGTGGTGAGGTCCGGATCATTGTCGGCGGGATCGAGCAGATCCACTACATGACAAACGTCAGGGAAGTGATTCGCGGGGATGCTTCTGAGATTGGTCCCGGCGAGCCTGCGGCACAGGAGGCCCTCAAGCGATTCCGGGCAAACCAGTTTATCGATGCCTGGGAACAGTACGTTGAGATGGATGCGGCCGAGGGCGAGGCGTGGCGGCGTCACGAGGACCGAATCAAGGCAACGCTGCAACGCCTGACCGGTCAGATGGCACAGGAGGCCCTGGCCGGTGGCGATGGTGATGCACTGGATCAACTTAACCGCATATTGAATGAGGATGGCACGAGAAACCTTGTCAGCAAGGTCTACCCGGAGAACCTTGAGCAGTTCAACAACCTCATTCGACGACTTGCAGGTACAGTGCATTTTCTGCGAGGCAAACGAGCCCGCCTGGAGAGCCGTGACCCGGAAGCTGCCGAACTCGAGTTCCGCGAAGCGGAGACTCATCTTCAACGTGGCGACCCGTATTATGCGGAATTGATGTTTCACTATGGGCATGTTATTCTGGATCAGGCCGAGGCTTTATGGGATCGTGCACAGGACGGCGCCCGGCTTCCATCTGACGTTCCGGCTCTTCAGGAGCTGGATCGCCGCTTTTACGAAGCCAGCAGCAAGTGGTCCGAAGTCAGGACCATTCTGAGCGGTAACACCTTTCCCGAGGCTGAAAGCAGAGCGATCCGAAGTTTCTTCAACGAAATTCAGAGTCGGCAGACCGCTGTTACAACAGGACGAGAGGCCATCAGTGCGAAGATTGTTCAGATAGAGGCGGCCGCTCGACCTCAGCCAACGCCGATTCCAACCCCCACTCCTGTTCCAACACCTGTTCCGACACCATCTCCAACTCCATCGATTACCGAGGATCCAAAGATTTGGTTTAGTGAGAAGTTCGGTGACGTGCTGCCTGAAGGACTAAAGGACGCCAGTATTGGTCAGTACGCAATTTATGTCGCGGTTTTTATCGTCGTCTTTTGGATGATTCCGTGGGCGGTTTTCAAGATCCTGCGGAGACGTATCGACATTATTGCCGATCAGTGGGCAAAGCGGGTCTGGTTCCTTGGTCCAGTCACTCTCATCGGATACATGATATCGTTCATTGCCGTACGTCCCAAACGCATCAGAGTGAAGAAGTCGAAGAATCCGTGTCCGCATTGCGGGTTCGGGCTGGATGATATCATGTCCTACGAAAATCTGGACTTTTATCACTGCCCGAACTGTGGTGGTGAGATTGAACCTGTTCATTCAATGGAAGACTATATCACTGTCCTCGCCAACAGCCTCGCAACCGACGCCGAGAAAGTGACTCTTGGTATTGTTTCGATGGCAAGCTTTGTCGGCCAGGACGTCATGCAGCGCCTCGTACGCGCTGTGCTGACACATTCAATCCGGTCTCGCGCCTCAGACGTTCACATCGAACCCCAGCAACAGGCCGTTTCCATTCGCCATCGAGTCGATGGTGTGATGACGGAAATGACGCGTCTGCCGGCGTCCATTGGACCCGCGATCGTTTCGGCCATCAAGGTCAACGCCAGCATGGACATTTCCGAGAAACGAAAGCCGCAGGATGGCGCCTGGCAGATTATGGTGGACGATGCGGATATTGATCTCCGTATCGCGTCGTCGCCGTCGACAGTAGGGGAAACCATCACAATTCGTATTCTTGACTTCCGTTCGATCCAGATGGAGACAAAGAATCTGGGTATGACCAAGTCGGGGCGGGACGTCTTCGAGAAAGCCATCCGCGAACCACACGGTTTGATTCTGGTTACCGGCCCCACCGGTTCCGGCAAGACAACATCTCTGTATGTGGCTCTGCGAAGTATCACGACGGGTGACAAGAATATCATCTCGATCGAGGATCCGATCGAGTTCAGGCTCGCCGGTGTGAATCAGATTCAAGTGAATCCGGCGGCAGGTCTGACGTTCGCTTCGGGATTGAGGTCCATTTTGCGTCAGGACCCCGATGTTATCATGGTCGGCGAGATTCGTGACCAGGAAACGGCGGAAATCGCGGTCAATGCGGCTCAAACCGGTCACCTGGTTTTTTCGACTCTTCACACAATCGATGCGGCAGCGACAGTAACGCGTCTCTACGATTTGGGGATCAGTCCTCGTCAGTTCGCCGACGCACTTTCAATCATCGTCGCACAACGGTTGATTCGCCTTGTTTGCCCGGATTGCAAGACGTCTGACAAACCGGACAAGGCCGTATTGCGTGAGATTGGAATTCGCGAAGAGGATGAACCGAACTATCCGTTCATGATTGGCCAGGGATGTCGTTCCTGTAACAGCATGGGCTACCTTGGACGCTCCGGAATTTTTGAAATTCTCGCTCCGAACGCCGCGATTCGAACAGCGCTGGAATCAGGCACGCAATCAACTCAGGAGCTTCGCGAGCTTGCCATTGCCAACGGCATGAGAGCACTGCGTGAAGAAGCTCTCGTGCTTCTGAAGCAGGGCATGACTTCGGCGGAAGAGGTTCTTCGCGTCACAAAGTAAATGGTTCCGGACGGAGAGAGATGGGGGCAAACGGCACAGCGCTTCAGAGGCACCGGAAACGCTGGCAGCGTGCCCACATGGTTTTTGGTGAGTCGTTGCGAAGCAACCTGCCCGTGGCTGAAACCGACAACGTGGCGGAAGACTGCAGCGTTGACGAGCGTCTTGTCCAGTGTATCTGGTTCGACCAGCTACTGGATACCGAAGCGCTCGTTACGGCCAGCGGCAAGCGTTTGGAAATTATAGAGCCCGGGCGCTGGAACACCGGGCGCGGTCCTGATTTTCTCGATGCAAAGGTGAAGTTGGCGGGAGAGACTCTGGCTGGAGACATCGAGATTCACGTTCGGTCCAATGGCTGGACCGCCCATGCTCATCATCAGGATTATGAATACAACCGAGTCGTTCTGCATGTTTGTCTGAACGCACACGATGACAGGCCTTACGAGGACAAACAAAACGGTGAACGACTTGAGCGTCTTGTGCTCGGCAGCCTGTTGCAGCCGGATCTGAGTACGATTCGCCGCACGCTCAATGTGGATGATTATCCTTACGGGCGCCCGGCAGACACCGGCCTGTGTCATCGAAACCTGTTGTTGTTGTCAGAAGAGCGCCTGACACGTTTTCTTGAGACCGCAGGAAGGGCACGAATTGAAGAAAAAGTGCGCCGTTACAAGGCCCAGACGGCCTCGGCGGACGTTTCTCAGCTGCTCTATCAGTCGGTTATGGTCGGACAGGGTTACAAATCCAACAAGACGCTTTACTTTCTGCTGAGCAAGCGAGCCCCTGTATTTGAAATGCTGGACTATGCAGCCGATGTGATGCCGGGGGAACGCCGCGATCTCTATCTTTCAATATTGCTTCACGTGGCGCAGCTTTTTCCATCGCAGGGCGATTTGTTCGATGGCGCGGATGACGAGGCGCGTGAATATGCAGACCATTTGATTCGTCTCTGGAAGCCGGTTCGCGGATTCTATGCTGATCGCATCATGCCGCCAACACGACGCTGGTTCTCAGGCATGCGCCCGCCCGGATTTCCGGGGCGCCGCCTGTCAGCGGTGTCCGTATTGCTGGATCGACTGAACAACAATGACTCCCCTCTTTTTGAAAGCCTTTCCACCATGGTGAGAGAAGGCGTTCCAGACGGCGACCAGCCAAAGGTCTGGCGCGACTTTGTGAAGGAATGCACGGCCCTGCTGATAGTAGAGGACGGTTCCGCTTATTTCACGACGCACTTTACCCTCGGCGGCAAACCCTCAAGGCCACAGGCGCTCCTCGGAGAGCCTGCGGCTCGAAGCCTGTTCTTCAACGTGTTTTTGCCGCTCATGATCCTAAGCGGCGGCGAGCGGGTCCAAGACAATGCCTGGCGGGTTATTGAGCGTTTCCCCGCACTGCCAGGGAATTCGGTGACGGAATTCATGCAGCGACGCCTGTTTGCCGAGTGCGGACTTGAAAAAACATTGCTGCGACGAGAACTGATGCAGCAGGCATTGTTCAAGATTTTTCATGACTGTTGTGCGGGGAATGAGCGAACCTGCGATTCATGTACGTTCCTGAATCCTCCTTTCGCGCCGACAGGGTAGTATTGTGGCTTTCGGCTCTCGTGGTGACACACTGGAAGTCTCGGATTTCGTTCCTCCCTGGATGTGGGTTTGTGTGGTTCTGATTGCGATATGTGTCAGAACCGTGGGCCTTGATGGAATCCCTCTCACAAACGACGAGCAGCACTACGTCGCAACCAGCCTTGCGCCGGAGGAGTTCGCCAATATTTCAGCTATTCGCGACGTATTGACAGCGGGATGGATCGAAGGACGTGCAAGACATCCATTACTTTTTCAACTCGCAAACCACTTTCTCATTTTTCCGGTGTTCGGCACCGGTTTCGGAGCCATGCGTCTGTTGAATGCGCTGGCCGGGATCTTGACAGTGATATTTACAGGCATGCTGGCACGGACTCTGGGGGCCTCGTCACGTCAATCTCTTGCGGCAGCGGCTGTCCTTGCGATTATGCCTTTCCATGTCAGGTTTTCCCGATCGGCTTACCTTGATCCCTTCTTCGTGATGTGGATAGCAGGAGCGTTTTTATCAGCGGCGGTTGCAATTCGACGCCAATCCGTTCTGTTGGGCATTTTGACAGGTATTCTTGCCGCCGCCATGGCATCCACGAAAATCTCGGCTCCGCTTTTTGTTACGGGAGTTGTGGCGTTTGCACTGATTCCCGTGCGTGGCGGGCCTCTCCTGTCTCGGAAAGCCGGCGCGTCTCTTGTTGCGGCTTTCCTGGCCTTCCTGGCTTTATTTCTTCTCCTCAACGATCCGTGGGAATATGCTTCCGCCGTTCTCTCACGTGAATCTTCCGATTCGAAATACGGTCAGCCTGTCAGTGTATGGTTGGATTCGACTCTTCTTGACGGGGAGTTCTGGGTGAACCTGGGTGGCGTGGCAGGTTTGCTTCTCCCGGCGACAATTTTTCCGGCACTGATTGGAGCCATTCGCTTTGGTCAGTGGGAGAGGCGGGATGTCGGCTGGATGTTGGCGCTCGGGCTTCCATGTCTCCCTTTGGTCGTTCTCCATGCTCCCGCGTTTTCAGGTGAACACGGGCTGCTTCCTTTCGCCATTATAGCCTCCATTCTGGCAGGTTTTGGATGCGTGGATTTTTCCGGCAATGTCACAAAATCAGGCCTGCTCTATTTTGCAACAGCCCCCGTGTTGGCGTTTCTTTGGGGACTTAACTTCGGCCCGTTGCCCTACTCACCTTATTACAACCCGGTGCGGGGATTCGACCCGGGCTACGAGGCAATTCGCCTTCTCGGCAAGCATGCTTCTCCCGACAGCATAACGGTTGTGGACTATGTCACAGAGGACAGTCTTCGGCACTTTATCCTCGGAGCACCGGGTCCGGTGATTGGTTTTGATCTGCACCGGAATCCCGATGCCTTTCGGTCAGATTTGATTGGATGGTGTGATCAGGCTCTGGTGGTTGGAGACGCCGGAGCGGTGCATGGAGCACGGAACCTTGAGCCAACTGCGGCAAGAGTTGTTGGTCCTAACGTTGTTCAGCTTTTCGTAAATGAAGGGGCTCGTGTTCCGATCGGTCCGCCAGACCTTGACGTTGAGCGAATGCTCGAAGGCGGAACCATTCTAACCGGTCCCAGGTGGTGTTTGTTTCTTTCATCTTTCGAGCAGCCTGTCATCGACGGACAAAAAATTCCTGTTACCCTCCGCAAGGAAGAACAGAGGGAGCGCCTTGCCTGGCGCGCGCCGACGCCTCATCTGGAAATCCATTTTTCCGAAAACTTCAACGAGTCAGGCTTCAGTATGACGCTGGAGCTTGACAAACCTCACCCCTGGTTCGTGTTTGGCCGCAGTGCTTACGTTCGCCTTCGCAATGAGTACGCGCCAGCCAGGGCGGCCAGATAGAGAATATTCTAGTTTTCGGCTTTTTCTGAGGCAACCGGCGGAAATTCGTTCCGGATGTCTTCCTGGCCGAGGCGGAGCAGATTGGCGCGTGCAGTGCCTGCAAGTGTGAACTGCTCTTTCCACTCCCGGGCGTTTTGGAGGAATTGCGCGTTTCGATTCGCATCGGTGGCCAGAGGTTTGATGGGTTCGTAGCGATTTGCGAGAACCTCGCGATACAATTCTGAAGCTGCTTCCGTTTGCTCGTTGAAGTCAAGAATGCGGGCACGGGCCAGTTTTGCCTCGTCGGCGAGAAAACCTGCATTAGGATTTTTTTCGACCGCTTCATAGAGGCGGAGTGCGTCGTCAATGCGGTCACGAGAGGCGCGATTCAAAAAGAAGGAATTTTCATTCGCGTAAGCAAGTGCCAGATTACCGGCCGCCTCGTCAAAAGAGCTGGGTGTGGACTCGGCGATAAACTGCTCGAAGGTCTCGATGGCTCTCTGTGTGTTTCGAGCACCTGCCTCGGCGGATTCGGCAATTGGATCGCCTGCGTTAAACCATGCATTCCCTTTCAACATGAGCGCCTGACGCGCCACAGCGGTTCCGTCGTATTCCGCGATAATCTGATCGGCGATATCGGAGACATTCTGCATGGCGTCGATACGGTCCTGGCTGGCCCACTCGTGTTCCGCCATCGCCTGCGAGTACGTTTCCTCCGCCTCGGCGAGCAGGTTGTTTCCCTCCATCAGGACTCTCATTCGATGACCCTGATAGAGAACAACGGCGGAATAGATCGCCAGTGCTCCAACAATGGTTCCGAGAACCAGGTTTCGATTCTCCTTGAGCCAGTGGATGACCTTGTCAGTCGTTTCGAGTACCTGATCGTGCTCGAGTTCTTCTTTTGTGATAACGATTTTGCCCATGAAAAGGCCGCCGATTCATGCCCGGGCGGCTGGCGTTGTTGAATTTGAAGCGGGCCGCAATGCCCGATGGAATGCGGGACAGTGAGACCGCCCCGATGGCAGATCAAGCCGAAACCCCTCTTCCGGCCGTGGCCAGCCGGGCAGCCTTCCTGAATCGCTCGATCATTCGTCGCTCCGTGAATCGACTCCTGACATGGCGTCGACCCGCAAGTCCGACGGTTTTCAGTGGGTGGGATTCCGGTCGGCTGAGGAAGTTGCTCCATTCGCGGCGGTGGACCAGGAAGCCGGTCTGGCCATCATGGATCAGTTCCGGAATTCCTCCGACCGGGGTGGCGGCGACTGGTACACCACGAGACATGGCCTCGAGAAGGACCCCGGGGAAACCCTCACTGGCGCTGGGCAGGGCCAGCAAATCAAGAGATCGAAGGAGTGGTCCGGCCGACACATAGCCTGTGCAGACGATCCCTTCGGCTTCGGCCTCTTTTCTGAGTGCCGGGGAGATTCTGCCCGCGAACACAAGCGTGCCCGCCGGGCGGCAATGCCGCCAGACGTCGAGCAGAAAACGGTGTCCTTTCATGGGGCGTTCGTTGGCAAGCAGTCCAATGACAGGTGGCTGGAGGCCTGTCAGGAGTGGCTGCTCGCCCGGAGGCGGTTCCGGAACGCCATTGTGGATGACGACACCTCGGTTTCCGCCAAGCCCTTTACAAAAGTTCGCAACCCAGAACCTCACTCGTCGATCAGCGAGGCGGTAAACCAGTGTTCGGGTTCCCAGGAAATCGATCTCCCCTCGAATGTTTCCGACAAGCGCGGGGCCTCTGGCCGGCCAGGCGGCACAGGCTATCAAGTGAGATCGTGCGCCATAGCAAAACACCACTTCCGGCCGGAAAGCACGGATTGCCCTGAGAGCCCCGAGATACCCGCGCAGGCCGTCGGGATAAGCTCCAAGCTTCTCCAGGGATATGTGATGAAACTCCGGAACGTTCCGGCAGAGACGCTTGACGATGGTTTCGGTGCCACCGCCCTGTTCAAGGACCGTCAGGTGGAGTGTTCGCGGGCCCGTCATCGTGCAACCCATCGATTGTACCAGAGCTGAAAGACGAGGAGTGCCCACAGCTGGCGTTCGAAATTCCAGCGTCCTGTCATGTGAAGATCGATCAACTTGCGAACCGCGGGTTTGTCAAACAGGCCGTGGCGTTCAAGCTCGGCGGGCGTTAGCATGTCTTCGACGAGGTTCGCAAGGTCTGTGCGAAACCAGTCACGGAGCGGGACAGCAAACCCACGCTTTGGTCTCTCAATGAAACGGGCGGGTAACCTTCTTTTCAACCATTCGCGAAGAATATGCTTTCCTTTGCCATCTTTCCACTTCGCTTCTTCCGGAAGGCTGAGTGCGAATTCCACTAACCGATGGTCGAGAAACGGCAATCGTGCTTCGATCGAATGATGCATCGTGGCCCGATCAACTTTTGTCAGGATGTCGCCGGGAAGATAATGCCGAAGATCCGCAAATGCGGCTTTCCCGATATCGGAGCGTTCAGCCGCCGATTGTGACAGTCTTGTGATACGATGCAGAGGTTCCACACAGGACGTCTGGAGAAGAGTCGAAGCCTGGTCCCGGTTCCATCCGGCAAAGACGTAGGCATAGGCGTGTTCGTTGTCCGGGAACTGCATGCCCTCGCCGAGTATGGAAGCCTTGTAGTGGGGGAGAGTCGCTGCGAGCTTTCCAATCGAGCGCCTCAGTTTCGCAGGCACATGGGCCGTTCGGTGGAGAACTTTCACGAGCCAGTCGTATCGATCATAGCCATAGAAGACCTCGTCCCCGCCGTCCCCCGTTAATGCGACAGTTATATGCTCGCTCGCAAGGCGCGAGAGGAGTAGTTGAGGCAGAAAAGATGCATCGGCAAAGGGCTCTCCAAGAGACTCTGGCACTTCTTCAACTGCTGAGAGACATTCATGTCCGGTAAAGACAAGATCCACATGATTTGCGCCAAGAACTTCGCTCGCCCGGTGCGCCCAGACGCCCTCGTCGTACTTGTCTCCCTCGACACGGACTGTCAGCGTTGTCGGAGGTACGGAGGAATCTGTCAGTGCACAGGCGACAGCGGTTGAATCAAGGCCTCCGCTGAGGAAGACACCGACGGGGACATCGGAAAGTGTGCGATCATGAACGGCGTCCTGAAAAAGCTCATCGAACTGTTCCAGGGCTGTTGTGGTATCGATCCGGGACGGACTCTCACGCACGGCTTCGAGATGACCTGAGTACCAGCGTTCGTGCAGGATATGTCCTGTTGCATAGTCATACTCCACAAGGCAACCGGGTGGAACATGGCGGACATTCCGGAAAATCGAACGAGACGAGGCAATGTAGTTGAAGAGAGTGTATTCTCTCAAGGCGCTGTTACTCAGGGAGCGATCGAATTCGCTCCATTGCAAAAAAGCTCTGCAATCGGACGCGAAGAGGAATGCCTCGTTTTGCCTGCAGAGATACAGCGGTTTGATTCCAAAACGATCACGCACGAGCAATAAGTGTCCGCGTCTGCGATCGTGGACAGCGATTGAAAACATGCCGTTGAGCCGCTGCAGGCATCGACGGCCTTCCTTCTCGTAGAGTCGAAGAATTGTTTCCGTATCGCATGAGGAACGCCAGCGAACGCCCGGAAGAAGACGACGAAGCTCCATGTGATTATAGACTTCGCCGTTGTAAGCGATAACGATGCTCGCATCCTCGTTCGCCATCGGCTGATTTCCCCGATCAGAGGGATCAAGAATGCTCAGTCGCCGGTGTCCCAGCAAAACCGAGCGATCTTTCCAGACGCCTCTGGAATCCGGGCCGCGATGCTTCAGCACATCGACCATGCGGTCGAACTCCACTGGAGCTATCAGCGATGGGGGCGCACAGCCAACAATGCCACACATGCACTCACGGAACGGCCACGAGCGGGACAGGGACAACGGCAAAGAAAAAGGCCCGGCATGACACCGGGCCTGTCTCGAAAACCGTGACCGGCCTACTCCGGCGGAGGACCATCAACAGCGTGTTGCCGGCTTTCCCGCATTCCCGGCGCTCCGTGACATTCCTTGAATTTTTTGCCGCTCCCGCAGGGACAGGGATCGTTTCGTCCGACCTTCGGCATGTCTCTGCGGAAGGTTGAGAGGTCTTTCCTGGGTTTCCGAGGTTTGCTGTCAGCCCGCTGCTGTTGAACCTGTCCGTCAGGGCCGACAAGGCCCTGTTCTCTCGCGGATTCCATTTGCTGCTGGCGCGCCGCAGAGGCCGCGGCAGCCTTTTGCATCATCGCTTTGCGGGCCTCCTCCGCGCGACGTTCTTCTTCTGTCACAACCTGTGCCCGGAAGTAGCGATCAAAGATTTCCTTTTGGACTGTCAGGAGCGTTTCGTTGAACATCGTCGTTGCATCGGCAGTGAACTCGATGAGTGGGTCCTTTTGTCCATAGCCGCGGAGGCCGATGCCTTCGCGCAGGCTGTCGATGGCCAGAAGATGGTCCTGCCATTCACCATCGAGAGTGCGTAATGAGATGTAGCGGGAGAGTGCGTTGTTCATTTCATTGCCGATTTGACTGCGCTTTTCCTCGAAGGCATCCACGATGAACTGCATCGTTTGTTCGACGAGAGCATCGAAGTCCTCGAACTTCTGGCCGCGCAACTCAGTGAGGTCCGCCATGAAAAGCACGCGCGCGATCCAGTCGAAGAATCCGTCCAGATCCCATGTTGTCTGGTTCTTCGGGTCACCGTAAGTCAGGCGGAACTCGCCCTCGATCGCGTCCGCAAAGACGTCGAGCATGACATCCGTCAGATCCTCATCGACAAGCAATTCGCGGCGGAGGCGGTAGATGGTAACGCGTTGCTTGTTCATGACGTCATCGTATTCGAGCGTGCGCTTGCGGCGCTCCTGATTGATGCCCTCGACTTTCTTCTGTGCGTTGCCGATGGCCTTGGTGACCATGGGATATGTGATAGCTTCCCCTTCCTGGAGACCCAGGCGGGTCATCCAGGTCGAGATTCGCTCACTACCGAACCAGCGCATCAGGTCGTCTTCGAGTGACAGGAAGAAGCGGCTGGAACCGGGATCCCCCTGACGCCCGGCCCGGCCTCGAAGCTGACGATCGATACGGCGGCTCTCGTGGCGCTCGGTGCCGATGATCTGGAGACCACCGATCCACTCATCGCCGGACTCGGGGTCCTTGTGCGGCTCGTTCACGCCGGGGCCGAGCTTGATGTCCGTGCCACGGCCAGCCATGTTTGTCGCGATCGTGATCGCTCCAGACTCTCCCGCCATGCGCACGATTTCCGCTTCCCGTCCGTGGTTCTTTGCGTTCAGAACCTGGTGTGGAAGCTTCTTGGCTCTCAACATGCGCGATACCGTTTCCGAAACGGCAACAGAGGTTGTGCCCACCAGGATCGGCAGTTTCATGGCGTAAAGGCGTTCGATCTCATCGATGACGGCTTTGTATTTCTCACGCTTTGTTTTGTAAATAACGTCATCCAGATCGTTCCGCTCGGTCGGAACGTTCGACGGAACAACGACGACGTCCATCTTGTAAGTGTGCTGGAACTCCGCTGCCTCAGTTTCCGCGGTTCCCGTCATGCCGGAGAGTTTCTTGTACATCCGGAAGTAGTTCTGAATGGTGATCGTGGCGAGCGTCTGTGTTTCCTTCTCAATCTTCAACCCCTCCTTCGCTTCGACCGCACCGTGGAGGCCGTCGCTCCAGCGGCGCCCCGCCATCTTTCGGCCGGTGTTCTCGTCGACGATGACAACTTTGCCTTCCTCGACAACGTAGTCCACGTCCCGTTGCTTCATGACGAAGGCGTGCAGGAGCTGGCTGATCGAGTGAATCTGCTCCGCTTTTTGTTCGTAGGTTTCCCGGATTGCAAGCTTCTCCTTGTCACGGTCTTCCGGTTTGAGATCAATGCGCTGGTCCACTTGAGCCAGCTCATCCACAAGATCCGGGAGAACAAACTGCGAGGGATCATCCGGCGAAAGACCGTCCCTTCCCTTGTCTGTCAGGTCGATTGATCGGTTGCGTTCCTCGACTACAAAGAAGAGGTCCGCTTCCATCTCCGGGATTTTCTTTTCCAGCATCAGCTCGCGTTCTGCCTTGTCTCGCAGCTTCTGCAGTTTAGGCTCCTCGATCAGCTTCATGTAGCGGTTGTGCTTCGGCATGCCTTTATGGCATTGAAGAAGTTTGACACCTGCCTCGATATCGTCCGGATCCTTCTCCAGCATGTCAGTCACCTCCTTGACGAGACGGCTGACAAGCATTTGCTGTTTGTTCACAATATCGCGAATCGCCGGAACCAGTTGTTCGTATTGGGTGTTTGATCGATCAACAGGACCTGCAATAATCAGAGGTGTCCGGGCTTCGTCGATCAGGACTGAGTCAACCTCGTCAATGATGGCAAAACTGTGAACGCGTTGCACCAGTCCGGCTTTGTCCAGCGCCATGTTGTCACGCAGGTAATCGAAACCGAATTCGTTGTTTGTGCCGTAGGTGATGTCCATCTGGTACATCGTCCGGCGTTCCTGTGTGCCGGGCTGAGTCTTGTCCAGGCAACCCACGGAAAGTCCGAGAAACATGAAGATTGGAGCATTCCATTCACTGTCTCGGCGAGCCAGGTAGTCGTTTACAGTGACCAGGTGTGACCCTTTTGCCGTGAGACCGTTCATATAAAGCGGGAAGATTGCCGTCAGAGTCTTGCCCTCACCGGTGGCCATTTCAGCAATGTTTCCACGGTGCAAAGCCAGGCCGCCGGCGAGCTGAACGTCGAAGGGGACCATGTTCCATTCCACCTCGATTCCCGCTGCGATCCATTTTTTCCCACAGTGGCGCCGGCATGATTCCTTCACGGCAGCGAAGGCTTCCGGCAGCAGATCGTCGAGTTCGACGGGTGGGTCTTCGTGTCCCGGAAGGGTGGAGACAAGTTCCTGGACGCTTGTGACTTTCCAGTCAGGCAAATCGCCAAGTTCAATGATTCGCATCAGTTTGTGGTGATCAATTTCCTTCCCGTCATCCGTCTTCGGAAAATCATCCACAAAGAAGACATGCTTCGGTTTGTGTTCGTCACTGGCGCGCCCCATACCGTTTCGGATCTGATCAGCCAGATCCGCCGTTCCCTCAACTCCCTCTCGCAGCTTCACGAAAGCAACCATGTCTCCCGGAAGAAAGTCGCGTCGTGTCGTGTGGAAAACCGCTTTGTCAACGTCAGGGTGTTTTTCAAGAAATACGGCCGCTTGAGAAAACAGAATAATGTTCTTCCCCTCGCCGGTGCGGCCAACTGTTGGCACTGCATGCAGCAGCTTGCGAAATTCATTGGTCTTGTTTTGCAATTCATCATCTGAGATCGATTCGTATTCCTTTGCGATCTCGTTGATTTCCTGGACGACGGGCATCAACAACTTCATGTCGCGAGCCTGCTTGTCGCCGAAGAGGAGTTTCGTAAGTGATTTGAGCATGGACGCCCACTCCCTGTTGGATCTGGATGGCATTCCCGCCCGGGAATGCGATTTTACAGCTCAGTTGAAGTTTGTCTTTCGCACAATGAATTTCAGTTGATCGCGCAGCCTTCGCGCTCGAGGAGCCAGCGTTTCATTTCACTGCCGCCACCATAGTTTCCCAGGCTATAGCCCGCGGATAGGACCCGATGGCATGGAATCACGAGCGGTAAGGGATTGGTACTCATGACCTGTCCGACTGCCTGTCCGTAGTTCCGCCATTTCGGATATCCGGCCTCTCGTGCGAGTTCAATATAGGTGACAACGCTTCCCCGTGGGATGGTTGCACAGGCTTCAAGAATCCGGCGCTTGAAGTCCCGGCAGTCCGGCCATTCAATGACGGGCACGAGGTCGGTCGGAGTCCCGCTCCCCTCAAAGAACTTCCCCAGTTCCGAAGCACATTCGGCGGGAAAGTCTCTGCGGGTTTCCTGAAGGTCTTCCCCCGGGAACAAACCCGTCACCAGGTTCGAGACAGGCATCTCCCTCGAAGGAAGACACACGCGGAGAATACGATCGTCGAGACAGACCAC
Organism: Candidatus Sumerlaeia bacterium; assembly: GCA_028284075.1. Lineage (GTDB taxonomy): Bacteria > Sumerlaeota > Sumerlaeia > SLMS01 > JAHLLQ01 > JAJFLJ01. Next base: position 60,364 of record JANQSL010000053.1, read on the forward strand.
GGCGCCGTCACCAAATCGAGTTTTGTAACGGCTCCACACGATCATGATATGTAGGCCGGACGCGGCGGGCCACGTGGTGCCTCAGAGGTCTTTGCAGAGAGGCTTGGGCAGGATATGCGGAGAGGTGGGAACAACTCGCACCGTTCGTTTGCCGCAAAGCGATTCGATGTGATGGCATCAACAGCCGCGATTTCCGCCGGAGACCGGTTATCCTGCTCCCCGCTACGAGCGATGCCTGCAGGAGGGTCGTCAAGAAAGCGTTCTCCCGCCGGAAGATCGCACAGTCTTCGCTGGCGTTCCTGCAGGGTGGAAAGATTTTCAAGCCGCAGGATTTGTTGTGAAACCGAAGTGCCACGAAGAGATTCCGCGCCGGAAGGGCCCAGCAGACAGGTGGCGGCCAGCGGCATAACCATCGCCAGGACAAGGGGGCGGCGATGGATGGGAGTGTGGCGGCTGATGGTGCTGATAACCCGGCTCATGGCGCCAGATCAAGGCGGCGGCGGGGTGCGACTGTCAAGGGAGGCTGACAGCCGAGGCCTCGGTTTCCTCTTTCCCGCCGCCATACAAGACGGCTTAATCCTGGCTGAGACCCTGACCTTATGACTTTCAGGAAATCCCGCAGCTCGCGTTCGACTGGATCCGCCGCGCGGCTCTCCATTGCCGTTCTTGCGATCCTGCTCTTGTTACTGAACGCCGGAGGCTGGATTCTTGGGACCCGTCTGGTCCGGACTCAGGAGTATATGGTGATACGCGGGATGGCTCAGACAGCGGCCTATGTTGCCCGTGTAATCCAGCCTGAAAATCTGTATTTCCTTGAGATTGCCTGGGACCCTTCAACCGAAACCACTGATTTCGAAACGCTGGCGGAGTACACGGAACTCCCGCCGGTTGAGTGGCTTGTCGATGCACTGGGTCGGGCTTCGGACAACGAGACGACAATTGCGATCGTCTCTCCGGATGGCTGGCTCGTCGCGGACGCGACGGGGTTCTATTCGGAACAGATCAGACCGGAATCGTACAACTCGGATATTCAGCTTATCGCGACAGCTGCGGCGGGAATTGCGGCTTCGAACCGGGATGATCATGGCGATCCATCCAAGCGAGTCTGGCAACCGCTTGTCGGTGAGGATGGCGATGTTATTGCACTGGTCCGTCTTGAGAACAGGACTCTCTCCGGTTTTCCCCGAGAGCGGATTGTGCGCCGTCTGACCCTGGGGTCGGTTCTGGCGACGATATTGATCGTTTTTCTCTGGTGGAGCTTGTCACGGCTGGTTACGCGCACGTTGCGAGCGGAGAGGGTTGCCGAGCAAGGTGATCGGCTTCGAGCACTGGGAACGGCAACTGCCGGTGTCGCGCATGAAATCCGCAACCCGCTCGGAATTATTCTTTTGACGGCTGAGGAGATCGAGGCGGTTGCTCAGAAGATCGTCGATGACCGTCGCCGTCGTGCCGTTCTCGATCTGACAGGCGATCTAAAGGACGAAGCAAGGCGCCTGGGGCGACTGACGGACGATTTCCTTGCTTTGGCCCGCGACAAGTCGGATCCAGGTTTGCCTCAGGAGATTGACGTAAACAGATGTTGCCTGCAGGTTGTGCGACTTTTCTCGAAAGGTGTTTCGCAGTCACTGAAGGTTGATCTTGAGCCGACGAATGAGAAGATCTTTGTGAAATTTCATGACGCCCGTCTCCGCCAGGTTCTCTTGAATCTGTTGCGCAACGCTCAGGAGGCTCTTGGTCAGCAGGACGACGGTCGAATTGTGCTTAGGACAGAGAGACGGCGCGAATTCGCCGTCATCGAGATAATCGACAACGGGCCCGGATTGGATGCTCAAACCCTTGCGCGTGTCTTTGACCCCTTCTATACAACTAAAAGTGAAGGAACCGGGCTCGGGCTTTCAGTGAGCCGGTCCCTGGTGGAAGCGGGTAAGGGAATGCTCGAACTGGAAAGTGAGCCCGACCGCTCCACAACAGCCCGCGTGACATTGCCTTTGTTGGCAAAGAACCAAAGTTCTGATTAGCGACGAAGAACGGGGCTCCGCTCCGCTTTTGAAGCAACAATATTCACCTTGAATCCTCTGCTCTTCAGCTCTTCCGAGATTTGGCGCGCGAAACGCTCACAGACAATCGCCTCACTCTCAAAGTGCCCCAGAAGAACTGCGCCAAATCGGCGATCGCGCACGTCGGTGCACTCGTTATGTCGCAGCTCACCCGTGACCAGAACGTCCGCGGTTCCGTTGCGCCAGCGCTGAACAGCCTCTCCGCCGGCGCCGGAACAAATCGCCACGCGTCGGACAGGTCTGTCGAGGTCACCGATCACTCCGACGGATCCCAGACTGAAAACATGCTTGCAGGTTTGAGAAAACGCATCCAGCGATTGAGGCTCCGGAAGATCGCCAATGAGTCCGAGGCCATATCGGGGTTCTGATGTTGATTCGAGCGGGTAAATGTCAAACGCGACCTCTTCGTAAGGATGAACATTTCGTACAGCTCGAATGAGAGCGTCGAGACTCGATTTCGGACAAACAACTTCGAGGCGTACCTCATCCTCCGCCTGTTCCAGCTTTCCGATTTCTCCCGCGTAGGGACTGGCGCCTTCCAGTGGCTGGTAGGTGCCGGTACCGGGTGACCGGAACGTGCAGTGGCTATAGTTTCCGATGACACCTGCACCCGCAGTGTCCGCGGCAGCGATGACTGCCTCAACATGAGACGTTGGAACGAAAACGACGTACTTGACGTTTCGGTCGATGTCAAAGGAAGGGAGAAGAAAGCGCCGGTTATCGAGCCTGAGTCTGTCCGCAATTTCCCCGTTCGTTCCGTTTTCGACAGAGTCCACATTCGTATGGGCGGCAATAAGGGCGATTTCATCTCTTACGAGGCGAACCACATAACCGGGAATTGTGTGACTTTCGTTGAGGTGTTTGAGCGGGCGAAAGATGAGCGGGTGGTGAGTGACAATCAGGGTGGAGCCAAGGGTTTTTGCCTCGGCAATCACGTTATCGCTGATTTCCAGAGCGACCAGGATGTTCTTCGCCTCACCTGACGGATGTCCAAGCTGAAGGCCAACATTGTCCCAGTCCTCTGCCAGCCGGAAAGGGGCGATGGTGTTGATTGATCCCAGAACATCACTGATTTTCGGTGTTTTCTGTTTCCTCGACAATAATCGATTCCTCGGCACGGAGCTCCTCGAGAAGCGACATGGTTGCAGGGCGAAGGAGCCCCCGGCGCTCGAGATCCTCCAGGATTTTCAGAACAGCGGTACGCCGTTCGAATTCGGTGAGAGAAAGGTGGAGCGCTCCCACGAGTTTTGTGTCATCCGGGTTGCTGACCAGACCCATGTGGATCTCTCTCATTTGAAGCGGAAGCAGACCGAGGCCAAAGTACCCCTGCGAAGCGTTTCTCAGCATCCCGCGGTCATTGAGAACCCACCGTTCATCAAAGCGAAACATCCGCATGAGATGTTCCGTTGCGAGATCCTGACGGCCCATGCTTTGAGCCGCGAGAATCAGAGAGGCATTAAAGCTTTCGCGCCGGTCGCGCGGCCGGGGAAGCTTCTCTGCTGCAAGGAAGAGGCTTTGAAATGAAACCTCACGCCATTTGTCCAGGTTCTCATCGTCACCGAGATGACGATAGAGCTCGGCCAGCATGGAAGCCGCTTCGCCGTGAGTTCGATTGAGAGAGGGTGGGAAGTGATAGCTGCCCTCAGCACGTTCAAGAAGGTCGAGAGCCTCTTCCAGTTTGTCGATGGACATCAGATTGAACTGTCGTTCAGAGAAAAACCGCTTCTGTTCGTTGAGCAGAAAGATTGCTCGGTCCCACATGATGAGCGGATTTGCAGGATCTATTTCAAGTGCGCGCTGCAAGTCAATGTCACGAAGCCGGGAGTCGGCGTCGTGCCTGCCTTTGGCTCTCGCAAAAGCAAGAATGCGCTCCGCCCGGGTTTCTCTGAGGGTGACCTGGGTGATGCCCATGGCAGTTGTCAAAAGAATCGCGCACAGGAGCAGCCGTAACCATGCCGGGGGTGCCTTCGGGTCCTTTGGGGATGCTGCCCGGTGATTCTCCGCAGTTGCAGCAGTCTCGACCGTTTCCGTTCCGTCTTTCGGAGGCTCTGTTTTTCGAGAAGCTTGCCCCCGTCGTTTGCGCTGACTCACAAGTCCTCTCCCTGCCAGGTCGGCGGGCGATATTGAAAACGAGGATGCTGCATGAAACTGGCCTTTTTTGGAACGCCCGGGTTTGCGGAGGTCGCTCTTCGCCGCCTTCTGGAGACGAATCATGAAATCGCTCTGGTCGTGACGCAACCGGACAAACCGGCGGGCAGAGGCCGGAAACTGACTTCGCCTCCCGTGAAGTCGCTGGCTCTTGCGGGCGGGCTTGAAGTCGCACAGCCGGAGTCCGTGCGTGTCCCTGAGTTCGCTGAGCGGTTGCGGAAACTGGAACTCGATGTCGCGATCGTCGTTGCTTACGGTAAAATTCTGCCAGGTTCGATTCTCGGTATTCCAAAATATGGATTCCTGAATATTCATGGGTCACTTCTGCCAAAGTATAGAGGTGCGGCTCCGATCCAATGGGCTGTTGCGCGTGGCGAGTCGAAGACGGGTGTGACGATCATGCAAATTGATGAGGGGCTGGACAGCGGTCCGATGATCTCTTCCCGTGAAGTTGAAATACTGGAAGATGACGATGCTCGAAGTCTTCACGATATTCTCAGCCATACGGGTGCCGAGCTTCTGGAGGAAACTCTGGCAGGAATCCAGGCTGAGGGCCGCGTTGAGTCCGTTTCTCAGAACGAGGATGAGGCGACGCACGCGCCACTGATCAGGCGCGAGGACGCTCGCATTGACTGGAACCGTACCACGGAGGAAATCATCTGTCATATTCGTGGCTTTGTGCTTTGGCCCGGAGCCCATACAAAACTTAAGGAAACCAGCTTGAAAATTCTCTCTGCAGAGGCTGTTGATCCGGCATGGATAGAAGTCGACTGGCGGGACGAGCGCATTCCGGCCGGAACCATCGTGGATTCGGTGAAGGGGCGCGGTTTTGTTGTGAGGACCGGGAGTGGATTGTTATTGGCAACAAGAGTTCGGCCCCAGGGAAAGAAAGAGATGGACGGTGCATCCGCGCTAAACGGAGGGATCGTCCACATCGGGGATCGGTTCACCGACTGAATCAGCGATGTCTTTTCGGACCGCGAAGACGTAGCTGACCCATGACAGCCCCTTGTACTGGCCGGTGCCCGGAAGTTCGCGAAGCCAGTAGTACCGCCAGAACCCTTTCCACACACGCAGGGACGCTTCGGAATCCTTCCAGGGAAGATAGATCGCTTTCAAGTCCGTCTGTTGTGGCACCCAATGCATATGGGCGCGTCCGTCGAAGAGTTCATAGTTTTCCCTGATCCACACGTCGTTGCTGTGGGTTTCCTCCTTGAGGAACAGGAAGTCATAGTCGGGAGCCTGACCCTCTGTCGGGAGCATACCCATGTCCCAATCGAGATTGCGCAGATACCATCGCATCGGCCACTGGAGTTCCGGGGAACCCACATAGGTTCGAACAGTGGTGTCGTCTTCCGATGTGGCAGCCGTTCGCAGAACCAGTTCCGTGTGGATCTTGACCTCTCGCGCGGGATGAGCGTAAATCATACGTTCTCTCACCGTGTCGAAGTTGATGAACGAAAGAAGTATGCCTGAACGTGCGGAGAGAATGGCCGCCGTTCCGAGAACGACTGTCGAAAGACTCTGCAAAAGAATTCTTCCCGAGGGTTTCAGTGTTTGAAGATGATTTGCAAACTTCTGCACATAAGCGCCTGTCAGCAGTACAAGTGGAAGCGTGATGTAAATGCCAACCCACGGCACTTTTTCGCGGGCGTAGGAAACGGCGCCGATTATTGTGACGAGCCACCAGATCAGAAGGGCATGAAACCGCTCACCCCGATGAATGCCGCGCCATGTCAAAATGGTCCCGATCATGATCAGGAAGCCGATAAGGAAGAGATGCACACCGCTTGTGAGGCTCAGAGTGTCATCAAGATATGCCTTCCCTGACCAGCTCAGTTTCTCACCCCCGCGCTGAGTTTCGGAGAAAAGAAACAGTTCCCAGGACTGCGAGTGGAAGTGGTGGAATGACCATGCAACGAAAAGGGTGAAAGCAAGCACGGTAATCAATCGCCCTGCACTCGGCTTGAGAGCGATTGCTGTCGCTGTGACGACAATTCCGGCCGAGAGTGTTGCAAACCATGACATTCCAGGATCCAGGCCACGAAAGAAGAGGCCGTGAAAAATGGCAAGGGCGGCCGCAGCCGGAAGCAATCCGGATGCAAGAGTCCGACTCCATTTCATTCGAAAGAGCGCGAAGAGGCTCGCGGCGAGCACCAGGAGAAGAGGTCCGGTTTCGTAAACAAGCATATTGAGAAGATGCATGTGGAAGGGTCCCTTGATGCGGTGCTGAGCGTTCTGCCCCATCCAGTATTCAAGGGTGTCCTGGTAAATTTCAAACGGACCTGCTGGATAGACAAACACTGTCGTAAAGAGTGCGATGTACAGGGCGAGTCCCGTTCCGGCGGCCGCTGTAATCCACCAGCGAGCCTCGATTGTCCTTCTCCATATTTCAGCGGTAAGGGTTCGAGCGCCGATCCGGTGTCGTATGAGGATGTTGACCAGCCACGTTGATGCGAGACTCCCGGCAAACAGCAAACAATAGAACAGGCGCCAGAATGACGGTTCTCCAAGGGTGCCTGCGCTCTCCACGGGGGCATGCCATCCCAGCGCGAGAGGCAGAGATTGAACGTTCTTGAGAGGAAAGTCGCGACCGATGGCGCTAACGACACTTGTCTCGTAGGAGATGCCTTCCAGCACTCGTGTCAGAAAGAGCGTGATGATGGTGAAGCCGGTCAGTGCAACTGGCCATAGAGGAAGAGCGGGCAGCGGAGACGGTATGCTTTCTGTTGTCTTGCAATTTTCAATGATCCAGCGAGCGACATCGTGGGTCACAACAAGCAGGGCGAATGTGATGAGAGTGAAATACACGAAAACACAGCTCTCTTTGTTGCAGAAGAGAACGATGGAGGCGAAAACAAACGATGCGAGCCAGGCATGATTTCGCGACTTCCACCAGTGAGCAAGGGAGACGATCATCCAAAGAGTCGTGAAGACGAAGAGTCCGTCGTTTCTGAAGAATCGTTGGTAGAACATCAATGTTGGAGAAAGAGTATAGAAACAGCAGGCTGTCAGCATTCCCCATGGGCCAAGCCATGGTCGCATGCCGCGGATCCAGAACAGGCCGCCAATACCGAGCAAGGCGCAACCCAGGCGCATAACGAAGGTACTGTCACCGAGCACGCTGAACAGGGCAGCCTGGATCCACAGCATCGCCGGCCCGTGAAGGATAGGCTGGTAGTCATAGTTCAGGTTTTCAACGATATGAAACCATGTGTAGTATACAAAAAGAGACTCGTCATGCATCACACCACGTTCGTCGAGTCGAAACAGCCTGGTTGCCGCGCAGGTCAGCAGGATGAACAGAAAGACTAAATTCTCGCGCCGTTGTGGAGAGAGCTTCATGGCTTCATCTCCGGCGGGACGAAGTCATCCGGAAGATAATAGATCGACGAATCTCCGGACTGAAAAGCCAAATCGAGAACGCTGAACTTCTCAATTTCGTTTTTAAACTGACTGCGTTCAAGTTCCCCCACAACGATATACCGGATCCGGTGGAGCCTCAGGAGTGCGAGGAGGTCATTGGTCCAGGTCGGAGCGCGATAGATTTCCCGCATATCTGAAATCAGGTGCTCAGAGAGCTGGAGCATCGTTGGCGGACCGGCTTTTGACTGATCAAAATGCCTCGACAGAGTCATGCGCTGTTCCTCATCCAGGCCCGGAAAGTGAAGGTGGATGTTGGCGGCGCGCTTGCTCTGCGGCATGATAGCCAGGATTCCAAGAGCCAGCCGGTCGCTTTGACTCGACATCACCGTGGCGATGTCAGCCGGGAGACGTGATATGCCGTATAGCTCCGGGGGTAACAGAGGTGCAAAATAGAGAGCCGCCGGTTCGGAGAGTGTACGGTTCCAACCGCGCCATTGGCGCTGGTGATGAGGCCAGCCGATAGGTGCCGGCACGCCACTGAAAGCGGCGATACGTCCATGGATTGAATAACTTTCAGCTTCGCGAGACGGGGGGCATTCAAGAACATGCTCTCCGGGGAGTGCATTGGTTCGAAGCCACTGAGCCATGGCATGATCGTCTGAACGGTTCTTGTCTCCTGTGTGGAGCATCCATTCAGTGGCGTCGAGAGAGCGTGGATGGTTACGCTCGAGCGTGTTTCGAGCTTCAAGAGTTCCAAAGCCCCGGGTTCGAACCATTGTTGCCGAAAACGGGTAAAGAAGCCCTGCCGCAAGAAAAGGAGCTGAGAGGAGAATTCCGGTGCCGGTGCGGAGTGGGACCGGCATTCTCAACAAGGAGGCAATCCGCTCTGTCATCGTCTTCAGCGACAGAACCATACCAACTGCAAGAATTGGCCAGATTGGGTAGAGGATCTTGAAGGGAGTGTTGTAGCGCTCAAGGTAACCGGCATAGCTGTCATCAAAGTGCAGTGTTTCCACAAAGATGACAGCGGTTCCGGCTGCGGCAAGCAGTGGCCAGAGGGATCCGTCGCTGAACCTCGCTCGGTTCCAGGCGAGCACCAGGCATCCCGTGATCCAGACAACCGCAAGGCCGACAGTCCAGGTTTCGAGCATGTTCCGTGAAAGCACGTTGATAGCGAGGAGAAAGCCTGCGAAGCCAAGCAGGACATCAATGCGACATCGAACGGCAAGGCCGCCAAGCCGGTACGAGAACAATATGATCAGAGGTACAAGGAAGATGCCCCAATAAGTGAACAACTCCTCAGGATGTGTGCGGAGACCGTTTGGAAACGTTGTGACAGTGCATCTTTGCTTCAGTTCATTGAAGAACCCGGCGGGAGAGGTGAAGAGTGCAGGGTCTGGTATCGGAGGGAAAAAGCTGATAAAGACGGGATTGGCCGATTTCAAAGGAGATGAGAACCATGGGAGAAAAACCATTGTTACCACGAGTGCAAAAAAACCCGCGATTCCCCAAAGAAGCAGAGTGGCGGGTAAACGTTCAGACTTGTAGGCCGGAGAGAAAGCTGAACGCCATACAAGGAACAAAATTGAGGAGAAAACGGCTGCATCCCGACACGCGATTGCAACGGCAAGTTTCAG
>JANQSL010000054.1 GCA_028284075.1 Candidatus Sumerlaeia bacterium
GTTGTCCAGCGTGAACGCCGCCGTCTCCGATGTCAGCCCTCCCGCCTCGTCGATGCGCACCCGCACCTGCGCCGTCTGTGAGTAGACCTCCGCCAGGTCCGTCTTCGAGTCCCACGTGAACCATCCATCCTCTCCTGATGCCGACACCGGCACCGACGTTGTCGGATCGTCCTCCGAGGACGTGCAGACAAGCCAATCCGTCCCGTCCGTTGTGTACTCCACGAAAAGGTCCGTTTCCGTCAGCGCCGGATGCGTCAGTGTGTAATCGAACCGAATACGGCCGCAGTAAGCCGTCTGTGACGGCATCGTCACGGCTGGCTCAAGGCTCTCGCGAATCGAGAGCGAGGGCGTTCCGTCGGGATGCCAGTTCGTCTGCAGCAACAGTGTTTCGGTGGAACCTGTCGTGTTCCTCCGCGTCAGCAGCGATTCGCCGAAGCCACACTCCTCGGCCAAAAACGCGACATCGCCGCAGGCCTGCCACAAACGCAGGCCCGTGTAATAGTAGTCCGTGTCCTTCGCCTTCACCGCGATGCGTTTGCCGTCCGGCACCTCGAACTCGTACCACGCCCCTTCCGTCAGGTTCTCGCAAAACAGATCCGTCGAACCGCGATGCAGGTCCGGCTTGTCGCTCTCGTCGAATGTCAGCGTCGAGAGATCCAGGGCCACCGGCTGATCGCAACGACCGCCCGTCGTGTCGTAAAGAGAGTAGGAAAACTCATCCGGCGAACCCGCCTGGCACCCGACAAGATTGTCGAGCCTCAGCGTGATCGTCTCCGGATCCGCCTCGATCAAGCCGTCGGGATAAAAGACAACATCGAACGTCTGCTGCGTTACGCCGTCTCCCAGCGTGTAGGACGGCGGCGGACTGAGATGATAGTCCGCATTGTTCCAGGACGCGTACGTCTCGAAACGCACCTCGTCCAACCACACCGAGATCCCCTCGTCCGCCTCGTTCATCTCAAACACGACGTATACGGGGTTAAGAGTCGTTGTGTCCGGGTCAATCTTCAGCCGGTGCCATCCCCAATCCGTGCCCAACGGAACGGAGTGCACCGTCCCGTTTGTGCTGGAGCCGTTGCTCTGTGTCGAAAGCCGAACATCGATCTCCGTCGCCGCATCCGCCTTCGCAAAAAACGAAACCCCATAGGGATTGGCGTCCGCCAGCGCCTCCGTACCGGCATCGGCAAGAAAGAGGCTCGTCCCTGTGATCGCCGTGTCGACGAGTTTGAAGGAAGCCCCACCCGCCACTGACTCTGTCGTGTCCCGTGTGACGGACGCCGTTGCCTCCACTTTGCTCCAGTCGCCCGTGTCCGTCTCCGCACCCGTGTTGAGCACCTTGTTCGCGCCAGCGCTCGTTCCCGGATTCGGCGTTCCCGCAAGGTCGATGTCCGCCGTGATGGAACCCACCGTCGAACCTGTCCGGTCGATCGTCGCGGTGCGCGCAAACATCCGCTCCGTTCCCGTAGTTGGATCATCCATCGAAAGTGTCACAACAGCGGGCTCGTCATCGTCGCGGATCGTAATCGTGACCTCAGTGTTCGTTCCCAGCACCGCACCGTCCGGCGATCGTCCAGGGTTGGGCTGGTCGGCATAGATCAACTGAACCTTGAACGTCTCATCGCCCTCGCCCGTGTTTGTATCGCCGTTCACTGTAAGGGTGATCGTTTTCGTTGCCTGGGCGTCATTTTCGGGCCATACGATGATCGTGGGAGAAACCGCCACGTAATCGCTACCCGCCGTGGCCTTTCCCGTTCCCGTTTCAGCCACCGTTTCGTACCAGACGTGAGAATAGAACTTGTTATCGGTTGTCGTTCGTGTGACACCGAGCTGAACCTGCGTCGTTCCCGAATTCCCCTCCACGACCTGGGCGCTTGTCACATCGAACTCGATGGTAACATCCGGATTGAACCAATTTGCACCGGCAACAGCCGTCAGCAACAGAATAGCCCCTAGAAAAGAAGCAACTCGCCTCATCTCGAAAGTTCGCAGTGCCATCACAGTCCCTCTCGTCTGATTTACACGATGTCGAAGTTGCCGAGCCTGTTACTCGTGAAGAAGTTTCAGGCGTTCCTCCGTCTCATAATACTCCAATGCCTCGGTGCGATGACGGGAGCCGGGAAATCGCTGCGTCAGCTCTCCCATGTACGTCGTGTACCCCTGTTCATCGCCGTGACGAACACACAGCTGGCAGAGGTACCCCAGTGCCCGCGCCCGTTGATCCTCGCTTCCGAACATGTCCCGTGCGGCCACGTTCTCCTCCGCCGCAACGGCTTCAAAGACCGCTCGCGCTCCCACCTCATCCCCCGTCTGCAGCAACGTCGTTCCCTTCAGAACACGCGCCGTCAGACACTCACGTCGAATATCGGAAAACTCCGCCAAATATGCGTCGATCTGTAGCGGCAACCCCTCGTATCGCCTTTCGTTGAAAAGCGTCTCCAACCGCATCAACAGCGCCGTTGCACGGTCCCGCTTCGCAATACCCGGCATCGCCGCAGCCCGCTCCGCCAACTCCCGTCCCTCCGCAAGCGTTCCCTTTCCCCGCCCCGCCAACTCGATGGCCAGACCCGCCATCTGCATTCTTGCCCACGCCTGCGTCGACCTGTCGGGAGCACTCTCGAGAATCCGCTCGAACGCCAGCCACGCCCCCGCGGGGTCACCTGTGGAATGCATGGCACGGGCCACACGCCTCATTGCATCGCGGCGAAGCGCCGCCGGCACCGTCATGTCACCGGCAACCGCGGCAAAGTCATCGATCGCCGCACTCTTGCCGTCACGCTTCAGAACCACATAAGCTCGCAGGAATCCGCAAACAGGCGTGAGTTCCTCGTTCTGCTCCCCTTCGACTGTCGTCAGAACCTGCTCGATCTGTGTGAAGTCGTCCGTCCTCATCAACCGCTTTGCGAGACGAAGACGTGCCCTGTTCACGCGGGGGTCCGTCGGCGCGTTCGAGATGAACGTCTGAAGGGCGGAGATCCCCCGCGCGTTGTCGGAGTCGCTGACCCCCACCCGGTACAGCTGATCGTTGTCGAGCGACGCGAGTGCCGCTCCTGAAAGCTCCGCCGGCAGCCGCTCGTTGCTTTCCAGACCAACCGATCTCATGTACTCCAGAGGTTGCAGTTCCTCGATTGGAACACGGTTGCGGGGACGATCCGGAAAACCGTTCAGAGTGAACGGCTCGTCCACCGGAAGTTGTTCGTTGCGCTGTGGGCGCGCGATGTCACGCCGCGCAATAAAGCAACCTGTGAGCTCCGGGCGGTTCAGCTTCTCCTTCACCGCCCAGGCGCCTGCATAAAACTCGAACTCCCCCAGGGTCACCTTCCAGGGATGCGTTCCCTCCCCCTCGAACACGTGCACCGGGTCCGCGTAGGCTTCCGCGGACAACGCGGCGGCCTCCGCCGCCGCCGCCGTCTCATACGCACCGATCTGAATCGTGTAGCGCTCCGCCGCGATTACAGACGATACCAGCGACAGCAGCACGGAAACAAGAAAACAACAGCGATGATAAATAGACATGGGCTCCCCTCCGACCATGAAGTCGATACTGACGCATCTCATAATGTCTCAAAAACCCGCTCGTCCAAAAAACGCACGCAAAACAACGAATGTTGAGCCGTGTCCGATATCCCGAAAATAATCTGCCATCCCGAATGTTGAAACGATGGCGTCGCGGGCCTCTCCTCTTTCTATGGAGTTTAGTAACAACGGTTACACAATCGTTTCCCAATTGCAACCAAAATCAGGACCAAGAAAGTCGCAATATCTGTTTTTTAAGTTGCATCGAAGTGTGAAAAAAATCCTCCATCCCGCTGGCATGACAGGACTTGCGAAGTCGGCCTATGGCTCCTGCACCGCAATGGGGCCGCTGCCCGTGTCGAAAACCATCTCATGAAGTTCCGTTTTGAACCAGCGGTCGAAGGTCTTCCGGTCCCGCGCTCTATGGCCAGAGGGCGAAATCCTCGTGTCAGAAACTCAGTTCGACCTCGAACAGCCTCCGTCAGGTGAGGTTCTACGAATCGCGACCCCATGCCCTGAGTCCACTGAGCAGTTCCTCCGGCACGCTACCATCCCTCCAGGCCATCACCACCTCTGACGGGGGAATTGATTCCGCGATATCGCGAAATAAAACGTCACTCACTTTCAGCCTCTGGTAGGAAGTGGGTACGATAGCCGCACCAAGGCCCAGAGATGCAAGGGTTAGTGCTTCGGCAAACGAGACAGCTTTGATGATCTCCACCGCGTCAGCCTCCTGCCGGGTGAGGCAAAGCCTCAACTCGTGCCTGTCGACAGCCACGACCAAGCGGTGCATTCGATTCAGGGACAATGGACGGTCCTCTTCGCTCGGTGTCGACATGCTGGGGACAGCCAGCACGTATCTTTCAGTAAGCACCGAACTGGCGCTGAGTCCGCCGTAGCTTGATCTGCTGCGGATCAAGGCCAGGTGCAGCCGCCCATGGCTGAGCATCTCCAGGGGATCCTCGTCGGAAAGCGGAAGGAAAGGGCGTGGTGTGATTGATTTATCCGAGAAAAGCGGGGAAAATTCCACAAGCGCATGCTGGTCAATTCCGACAAGCAGGGCCCGGTGATCAGGCCTGGCAAAGGCCACGACTCGACGTTCGCAGTCCTCTGCCGCCTCGACCAGCTTTCGACCGGCGTCCAGAAAGACTCGCCCCGCGTCAGTAAGCACAATGGGGCGTGCCGACCGATCCACCAGTAACACGCCAAACGACTGCTCAAGACGCTGAATCATCCGTGTCAGGTGTGGCTGAGCCATTCTGAGACGTTGTGAAGCATGGCAGAAATTCCGCTCCTCCGCGAGGACAAGAAAACAACGGGCCGCTCTGACATTCACTTCCATGCATGATGCCTCCCCGGCATCATTTTGATGCCAAATAGGTATTGGACTTCCCGACAGCGATAGTGCGGAAGTGAACTCGCTTGTCGATCAATGCGAACCCGGATGAGCATACGGAACCGTTCAATGGCGGCAGAGGAAAGAGCGCTCGTACTTATGGTTCCCGGTCGGTCATCAGACCACGACCTTGAAATCCGACGCACACTGGCTGCTCGCCACCTTGGCAGGATCGGCTTTGCATCACACACACCTATATCCCCTGAGGACTTCAAGTTCGCCGGTCTTTGGCAGAGTGCCAAGTTTTCCACCATTCTTCTTCTGACCTCAGGGGAGGAAAGTGCGATCAGGGGAATGCTGGTCCTGGAAAGCCTTGGGAAGCTCCCTGTGGAAACAGTGGATTGGATCGATTCCACACACGACGAGGTCGTCATCCGCCTGCGAAGACTGGAAAAACCCGGGAACAGGAGAAATTCCGGAAAGAGTGTTGGTGCCAAAGCAGCTCGTGCATTCGTTCAGGGTCGCACGACGTTAGAGGCGCCGATTGGCTATCTGAACAACACAAAGGCTGGACTACGACCCGGAGACCCCATGGACTGTGAACTTGTCCGATTCATTTTCCAGACTTACTGCGAAAATGAATTATCTCGATCCGAAATATCTCATCTTCTAAACGCACAACAGATTCCCGTACGGAGAGATGTACGAGCCTGGGATGCCAGGATGCTCCTCTCCATTCTAACGGATGTTCGTTATGCAGGTTCGATCCGGCTGAGAGCATGGATCCGAGACCATTGCCATCCTCCTCTGATCACCAGGAAACAGCTCGAGATGGCTCATTCGATTTTGAAAGGTCATCTTGCAGCAAACACACGTGCTCATTTTCGTCCTGCACGCGGCTTCCCAGTCGCAAAGGTCCCGGGGTAATGACGACACTGTCGGCTGCCAATCAACACAGAGCTGCTGAGTACGTGCGTATGTCCACGGATCATCAGCAGTATTCGACCGAAAATCAGCATTCCGCCATTGCGGAGTATGCGTTAAGGCACGGATTGACGATCGTCAGAAGCTACGCGGACGAAGGGAAAAGCGGTCTGAGGCTGAAGGGCAGAGCGGGTCTCAAACGGCTTCTGGAGGATGCCTCAAAAAAGCACATCGACTTCTCGGTATTGCTCGTCTACGATATTAGCCGCTGGGGAAGATTCCAGGATGCTGATGAAAGTGCATACTACGAATTTATCCTGAAGCAGGCGGGAGTCTCGGTCGCATATTGCGTCGAGCCGTTCAGCAATGACGGCACGCCGATCTCAACGATTATGAAGAGCGTCAAGAGAGCGATGGCCGGTGAGTACAGCCGTGAGCTTTCATCGAAAGTCTTCCAGGGGCAGTGCAGATTAATTCAGCTCGGATTCCGCCAGGGTGGCCCCGCCGGGTTCGGCCTTCGCAGAATGCTTCTGGATGAGCACGGCCTGCCCAAGGGGCTGCTCAACCGCGGTGAGAGAAAGAGTCTCCAGATGGAGCGGGTTATCCTGGTGCCCGGCCCTGTGGAGGAACGGAAGGTTGTCCGCGAAATCTACGATGAGTTCATCTCAGGACGCACCGAAAACGAGATCGCGCGAGCGCTCAATGAGCGAAGGATACGCCCACAGCTGGATCGCGCATGGACGAAGAATACGGTTCGGCAGGTTCTAACGAACGAAAAATACGTCGGCTGCAACGTTTTCAATCGCAGTTCCTTCAAGTTGAGGCAGCGACGGGTCAGGAATCCCGAGGAAATCTGGATACGTCGTCCCGGCAGTTTCGAGGCAATTGTCCCTCAGGAGTTGTTCGATACTGCCAAGGAAGTATTCGCGCAGCGCTCCAGACGCACCAGCGATGAGGAGATTCTACAATCGCTTCGCCGATTGTACGAGGAACATGGAGCATTGTCGGGTGTGATCATCGACGAGTGTTCCTCTGTTCCCTCCCGCCGAGTCGTATCGTCACGATTTGGCGGCCTCATCCGTGCCTATCAACTGGTCGGGTTCACCCCATCCCGCGACTATACCTACGTAGCCATTAATGCCTATTTAAGGCAACTTCTTCCGCACACCATTGTCTCTGTCACAGAGCAGCTGACGGCACTTGGCGTGGCAGTCGACGTGGACAGGGACCATGGCATTCTCTGTCTCAACGGAGAGGTTCTGGTCTCGGTCATCATTTCACGATGCCAGTCAACCCCGACAGGCCATCATCGCTGGAAGCTTCGGTTCGGAACATCCTTGGCTACCGATCTGATTCTGGCAGTCCGAATGTGCGAGGATAACAAAGGCATCATGGACTACTACATCATTCCACACGACGAAATCCTGCGAGATCGCCTTAGCCTTGCTGATGACAACGGACTCGCCCTCGATGCGTTCCGCTTCGACGCACTGGATCATTTCCTGGATATGACTCTTCGCGCCCGGATCGGAGCTGCCTGATGACAAGGGAATCTGAAGTCAGAATGATCGCGGTCGAGCAAATCAGGGTACTGAACCCACGCAGTCGCAACGGGCAAAAATTCAAGCGGATTGTTGAGAACATCAGTCATGTTGGATTGAAGAAACCCATCACGGTAAGTCTTCACGGCGAGGAGGACGGGCAGCCGGTCTACGACCTCGTATGCGGCCAAGGTCGATTCGAGGCGTTTATCGCCCTTGGGCAGAAAGAAGTACCCGCGCTGGTGGTGGATGCATCGCGGGAGGATCGACTCATCATGAGCCTGGTGGAGAACATCGCCCGTCGGCAACCGCCGACACTCGACTCGTTGAAAAAACTTCAATTTCTCAGGGAACGTGGATACAGCAACACGCAAATCGCTCAAAAGGTCGATCTCACGGTAAAATACGTTAGAGAAGTGCTTCGGCTGTTTGATGCTGGTGAGGAGGAACTTTTACGTGCGGTGGAAAAAGAGAGAATTCCCATTAGCATCGCGACCATGATCGCGGCTTCGAACGACAAGGAAGTCAAGACGGCACTGCAGGACGCCTACGAGAAGAACCAGCTGCGCGGTACCAGTCTGGCGAAAGCTCGACACCTGGTGGAACAACGCAGGCTGTATGGAAAAAAAGGCCGTGCGGGTAGTCGCGCGCCGAAGGGGCCAAATTCCGATTCCGTCGTGGCTGCGATGCAGGTGGAGGCGGATCGCCAGCGGATGCTCGTGCGCAAGGCGGCCAATTGCGAAGCCAGTCTCCTGATAATCAGCAACGCGCTCCAACGGCTGCTTGCAGACCAGGCTTTTGTGGATCTTCTTGAATCGGAAGGACTGACTACCATGCCAAAGTTCCTCGCTAATGACATAAGGAGCCGGTCACGTGCCTGCGAAGGTTAGAATCGCATTCGAGGAAGAACTCAGGATGCTCAAGCTCGATCAGCTTTTGCCAACCCGGCAGATCAGGTCGACAACGAAAAAGTCCGTAAAGTACGGTCAAATACTTTCCTCGGTCCGAGAGGTTGATGTCATTGAACCAGTCGTCGTGTTTCCGGCCAAAAAAGGGTCCGGAGAATATCTCATTCTTGACGGACACCTTCGCGTTGAGGTGTTGAAGGATTTGAGACGGGATGAAACAGCATGTATTATCGCCAGGGACGACGAAAGCTACACTTACAACACGCACGTGAATGCCGTCTCGGCCATTCAGGGACATTTCATGATCGTCAAGGCACTGGAGCAGGGAGTTTCCGAAAAACGCATCGCGGCAGCGCTTCAGGTGAATGTGGCCAGGATCCGTCGTCAACGTGATCTATTGAACGGAATTTGTGCTGAGGCTGTAACCTTGCTGAAAAACCGACCGGTTCCTGCCGCGGCGCTGCATTACTTTAAGCGGGTTCGCGCAATCCGGCAAATAGAAATGGCTGAGCTGATGATCGCCGCGTGCAATTACTCATCTCCCTACGCTCGCGCTCTCCTGGCCGCCACTCCAAGCGATCAGTTGTTATCCCCGGAAACGGAAAAAGTCCCTAAGCTCTTGAAGTCCGAGGATGCAGCACGCATGGACAGCGAGATCAAACACCTCAAACGCGAATTACGACTCATCGAGGAAAGTTACGGACGTAACATGCTCAATCTTGTTCTTGCGCGTGGCTACCTGACAAAGCTCCTCAAGAATAATCGCGTCAGACGCTATCTTTCCACTCACCATGCGGAGTTATTGGTGGAGTTGGAGAAGTCTGCCGCTGCTCATCCCGGCCAAGATGGGGCAGTTTGAATCAGCAGAGCCGTTCTGTTTTCCTCGCGAGCCTTGATCCGCGGGGTGGGAAACTTTAAATATGAACCACGGGACCCGCTCAGAGTTGGGCTCGTTTTTGCAGGATCAGTCAGAGGAGCCCTTTCTCCTCGTCTTCGAACTGATAAAGGATGCCGTGGTCCGGATTTGTCTGAGATGACTGAAAAACCGGAACGACGTTATGGATGCCTTGCGGGGGCACGCCAATCTACTGGTTTCGATCTAAAGAGGCCGTGGTCAACCCTCAACTGAAGGTGAGGATTACCACTCGCTGCACTTTATTCATTTCCATACTTTCAGTTGACTAGATTGGGACCAATAGCGTCAATGTCCTCCTAGACTCTTTTTTTGAGGATGGAGTCAGCGAATGTCAGAGAAATCCAAGCGAATGAACCCGATAGAGGCCCAAGAGTTTGTTGCCAAGTCAGCAAGGAGAAACCTTGCATTAAACTGCGATAGAGTCTCCAGACCTCTGCCCAAGAGGGTCAGGAACTATATTGAGCAGGACTATGAGCGTGAGATAGATGCAGAGGAAATCCTGCAACGCTTTCTCTGGACGGACTTGGGAGATTACCTCGGAAATACCTCTGTCGAAGCGACACAACACCCTTTTTTCAATCAGTTTCCGACTCCCAAGTACATTGGGACGATTAAGAACATTATAAGCCGTCTTCCGATTCGCGACAAACGCTTCTTCGCCCATAAATACACCCCACCGTTTTCTCATATCTCAAAAACCGACTTTCCCGAATGGGACAAGAGAGCGCGTGAGTGCCAACCGGATTGGTTCACGGCACGACGAGTCGCAGAGGCCATGCTCTGGGATAGCCTCTTTGAAAGAGAGACCTTCCCAAGTGCCAAGACTGCAAAGAAACTACTGAATGATGATATTCTGACTCCGATTCAGAACTGCCTCGGAATTGTGGAAGGACTTCCCGAGGTGTTTCGAGTCTTTGGCGTCATGCCAACCAATACACCAGAGGTCTTGAAACTACGGTCACACCTCAAAGAGTCGCTCAAGTTGGCTGAAACGCTAAAGGATCGGGCCGAGGAACCGAAGCTCATGCGAGAGCCTAACGCTGCGACGTGCTCGAAGAGGTTCGTGTTTGCGATGGCCGCGGACGCCCTCTTACACCGGATAGCCCCCTGCATGAGAGCAGAGGCTCGCATGGAGATTGTACGAGGGGCTCTGGCAGATGGCAGAAGTCTGTCTCCAAAAACTCTTTCAGAATATCGGCGACGCGTGAAGAGGGGGGAACTACTAAGAGTTGGAGCGCTTTTCAAAGTATATGCCTTGGAATTTCCAAGACTTCCGCAGTCCTAATGAACATTGCGCATTCGTCCAAAAAATTACGGTTTTCCACTCCCCTTTTTTTTCGATTCCTGGGATAGCGCAACCCGGCCCGATGTAGCCTATTTGTGGATATCTTGATTCCGGAGGTAACCCCGGTATGTCCACTCGCTACTTAACACTTGAGCAAGCCGCGGCCATGCGCGGTGGCGGCGTCGCTGGTCTTCGTCGCTGGTTGCAGCGACTCGAGGCGCAACGTCCCGACCTGCGTGTCCGTCGCCTGCACGGGCGCGTGCACGCTGATGATCTGTCCACCGCGTTGGAGACCCTCTCCAGCGAGCGCGAACGCGTCCCGCGAGCAATCGAGGAGATACTCCACAAGCAATGAACACTCTCACTCCAGTCCGCATATCGCTTCGAACTGTTTCTCGGAAGGTCGATGAGGCCGAATTTGTCCGCATTTGCGGGGGTGGTGGTCCGCAGTCGAGCCTCAGTTTGAAGGGTGATGCACCTTGGCCAGTTAGGGACCGCTCTAGCGGCACCCGGCATCGAGATTCCGTCAGCGCCAAACCGGACCCGCGGAATACAGCTGAGCCAGGTTTCAGAGCCGACTCAAAAAACGGCTCGTACGTTAGCGAAATCTCGTGGGGGCAAAATGCGAAGACCCCAAAGGCAGCCGTCGACCTGCTCTGGCGCTGATCTGTCGATAGCCCGGCTGCGCCCCACCCAGGGGAAAACCACGAGAGGGATGTTGACGAAGCCATAGAAGCTTACTCGCTGCAATTTACCTTCGCATCGAGAAGAGAGGGGCCATGTCCTTTCAACGTGCTCTTATTTTAGCCATTACTACAATTGTGATCAATTCCAATTTTGTCATCAGGTTGAATAATGTTCGTAATGGACCACTTTGTCTTCAGTTGACACCACAGATAGTTCTGTATAACAAAACAATAAGGGCAAGAATCATGAGCAAGAAGTTCAAACTCGGAAGACCGCGAGAACTGAAAGGAGCTCGCCTTGTTGCAGTGCGACTGCCGGGAGACATGGTCAAAGCCCTCCAAAAGGGAGCCACGGCACAGGGCACATCGCTATCAGCCCTAGTACGGCAGGCCCTCGCCGAGTGGCTCCAAACCCAACAGAAAGGACGTAAGCAATGAAGGTCAGAAAACGACGACGACCTGGCGGGGCTGAAACGTGGGTGATGGACTTCCGCATTGGCGGACAGCGTCATCTGCGCACCATCCCCAACGTAAGATCCCGCAAAGAGGCGGTCGAGGTGGCAGAGACAGTCTTTGCCCAACTCAAGCACCGCGAGATGCTCGGCGAATGGACACCACCCACACGGGCCGAGAAATGCCTCACACTAGCAGCAACCCTTAACATCGGCCGAGAACGGCCCGGTATCGCGGAGACAACCAAGCGGCTTCACGACACATCCGCTCGTCACCTGCTGGACTATTTTGGTGCCGAGAAACGCGTCGCAAGCCTCACACGGGGTGACCTCGATGGATTCATCCAAGCACGGCTCAATGCGAAGGCAGCACCGCGAACAATCAATCTGTCTCTGGGCTGCTTGCGAACTGCATTGCAGCGTACCGTTCAAACGCGCCGCCTAAGCCGTTCCCCTGTGACCGTAAAGCTCATCCCGGAACCCCGGATCGAGCGCCCCACACTCACGGACAACGAGATCGTGCGCCTCTGTAAAACGGCCACGGCTCGCGGTATCGGAGACGAAGTAACCCTCCTGCTCTGCGCCGCTCTCCGCAAAGGTGAGTTATTCCGCATGAGATGGGGAGAGGTCGACCTCACAGACGCCACACTTCGCGTCAGAAGCACCAAGCGAGGCGGAGCGGGATCGGTCCGCGAAGACGTCATCCCGTTGTCGGAACCGGCTCTCGTGGTCCTTCACAACCGAGCGATGGTCGCCTTTGACGGCAATCCCCCGCCAGAAGCCCTTGTCTTTGGGATTCTCCCCTCAGAGCGGGACTCACGCCGTGCAACTCGCAGAAAAGGCGCTCCCGGGCATTCTGAGGGCATTCAGACACTTGTGCGCTATCGCTTCCGCAATATTCTGAAGCTGGCGGCGAAGGATGCGAGCATCTCATGGGCGGATCGACTCCGCCCACATGACCTTCGTCACGCCGGAGCATCTTTCCTTCTTCGCCACGGGGCGGCGATTCAGGACGTGTCCCGGCTACTTCGCCACTCCAAGGCCACCACAACCCTCGACGTCTATGCACATGCACTTCCAAGCGGCTTGCGCGACGCCGCCGAAATGCTCGGCAAACCTCTCACCGCCCGTGTCGTCACCATCGCTTCTTGCGAATCCGTGCGACCCGATGGCGACCAAGCCCCAAAGGTTCCGTCGCCAAGCACTGGAGTCAAAAGCGTTACGGGTTGACGTACACTCGCTTGGGGTGCGAGAGGTCGCTGGTTCAAATCCAGTCGCCCCGA
>JANQSL010000057.1 GCA_028284075.1 Candidatus Sumerlaeia bacterium
CGGAACAGCGCGTCCGCCCTCTTCGGCGGATTGCGGCAACCTCCGACCACGGACTCCCCTGGAGGTTACCATGTATTTGGTTCGCAGGAGCGGCTTCACGCTCATCGAACTCCTGATTGTGGTGGCGATCATCGCCATCCTCGCGGCGATTGCCGTCCCGAACTTTCTCGAGGCCCAGACACGTGCAAAGGTCTCGCGCGTGAAAGGTGACATGCGTTCCGTGACGACGGCTCTTGAGGCCTACGCCACGGACTACAACCACTATCCACCGAACGTTTTCGACGGTCCCGGCCGGGCCAACGTCATGAGCATGGCAATGGGTGAAATGCCCTTCGTGCCGTATGTTTTGTCCACGCCCGTTGCCTACATGACCGACGTGCCGCTCGACACCTTCAATCCCCGCATTATGCAGGATCACAAGCATTCCTTCATGTACTTCAATTCAACCAACACCCCGGACGAGGTCAACCGGCGCGAGTATCGCGCTCTTGTCGAAAGCCGTGGCATAATGGGCGCCGACAGTGTGAACGCACCGGAGTGGTTCATGATTTCGACGGGACCGGACCGCCGGTTGGGAACCATGGGGATGGAAGTGGACCGGGTGGGATCGCTTCCAATTTACCGGATCATGACCGGCATGATGGCGATGGGAGCAACGCATCGTTACGATCCAACGAACGGGACCGTCAGTGATGGCGATGTCGTTCGGCTGGGACCTTGATTTGACATGAAACCGGGAAGATGACGTCAGTCGTCTTCCCGGTTCATGATCTCTTGTCGTTTCCCGTGAACCAGTTCACCCAATGTCACCGCATGTTGATCGACACGCGGTCCGGGAATCATGACATGCCGATTGGTCAGAATGTAAAAAGCATCGTTACGGACGGCGGAAACAGGAGAGAGTGAGCTCCATGCCGCTCGCGTCTCCGCCTGCTGTTCTTCATCATCGGTATCGTGAATTTCGATGATGACGTCAGGGTTCAGGGCGAGAAGTCCTTCGCGTGAAATCACCGGCCACTCTCCCATCTCCTCTTTGACGACGTTCTTCAGCCGGACGGTCTCCATCAGGTCGTTGAGGTACGTGTTTTGTCCGACGGCATAGAGATTTGCCAGGGCTCCGGGCTCACGGCCGACGACAAACAGTGCGCGTTGCTCGGGAATGTCGGACCATCTTCTCGCAATTTGTTTCAATCCCTCATTCGTTTCGGTAACGAGCTGTTCCGCATCCTTGATTCGTCCGGTCGCGTTGCCCATAATCCGGATGGACTTGAAAATTTCCTCGATCGAATTGTTGTGGGTTGAATAAACAAGGCGAACGTTGTCACGTTTTTCAAAGTAGTCGGTTACCGAACTGCTGGATGGCGACAAAACGATCATGCTCGGCTTCGCCCCGATCATTCCCTCCAGGTTGGGCGTGTAGAGATCCCCGAGAGCGGGGTTGTTCTTTGCCTCCGGAGGATAATGGCAGTAGCGCGTAACGCCGACGATGTTCTCATCAGCGCCAAGAGCGTAAAGGATCTCCGTCAGATTTGGCGCGCAGGAAATGATGCGTTCCGGTTTGGTGTCCTGCGCCGAAACAGTGGCACAAAACGCTGCAAGCAACAGAAGGGAAACTAGTCGGCAAGGGTGGAGGCGGGAAGGGCGGGGCATGGCCATGGAACGTCCGTTACACCTGTGGCGAGCATGTATTCGATGAAGGGTTTGCAAAGACCGCAGTGTCTTCCGCACCCGAGGTGAAGCTGTACCGTTTCCTGAGAATCGATACCTCGCTCCCTCGCCCATTCAAGGACCTCGCCAAAGGATTTGCGCTCGCACAAACAGTGAGTGACAGCCATGGCGCCGGTGAAATCCGCTCCGGTCAACGAGATGCGCCGGATTTCTCCGGCCGCCGTCGACAGGATCAAGAAACATTCCCGATTTGGACGTTTTCAGGAGAGCACAGGTTCCTCGAGGGACTTGTGCCACACAAACTCCTCGATCCCCAGATGGTGATTCGCCCAGCGCGAGAGGACAAACAGGGCGTCCGAGAGCCGGTTGAGGTACACCATGGGATGTTCGCCGATTTCCTCCTCGCTTGCCAGTTTCTGCACATCCCGCTCACAGCGGCGGCAGACGGTACGGGCAATGTGGAGGGCGCCGGCTGTCCGGCTGCCACCCGCCAGAACAAAGTCCGTCAGTGGGGGGAGGGATTCGTTGAACGTATCGCAGAGCCGCTCCAGATAAACAACTTCAGCCTGTGTGATGACTGGCATCTGGGGATGGCGGTCTTCGACCCGGGTCGCAAGGTCGCCGCCGAGTGTGAAGAGTTGATTCTGAATGTACTTAAGGTTTTCCGCGAGCTTGTGAGCGTTTTCCCTGGCATCAAAGCCGGCGGTTTCATCAAGCACTTCGAGGCGGCACATTCCCAGTGCGGCCGCCAGTTCATCCACCGCTCCGTAAGCCGCAATGCGAGGGTGGTCCTTGGGGACGCGCTGCCCTCCAACAAGGCCCGTGTGACCCCGGTCTCCCGACTTCGTGTAGACGCGTGTAATGCGGTAACCCTTCCGCTCCCCGTGCTTGTCCTGCTGGTCCGACACGTCGACCGCCTTTCACCTTCTGGTGCTTCAGCGGCGCGAACTGTGGGGGACTGGAATGCACGGAGCAAGCTGAGTTGCCGGGTGCCTGCGGAGGGCATCCGGCATGCCGGGTTTCAGGGCCCGTGGCGAGTGCTGCGGTCGAGGAATTCGATCAGCTCGGAGCGGAAAAAATCGCTGTCCAGCAGCAGCATTCCCACACCGCCGCCTCGAACGCGGCGTCCGATAACATTAGGGTTCACATCCGCAATCTGGCGAATGGTTGCGCCGTTCTGGCTGTCCTGTTCGCTGGTAATAATCAAAATGGGAACGCCCTGAATCTTGTCGAGTTCCTGTCGGAGTTGAATGCCTCGGAAGTATTGCGGTGTGCTGACAAGAACGGAGCAGCTGACCCGCGAACCATTGGGCCCCGTGGCTTTCCCGACGACCGCACCTCCCGAGTAGGTACCCAGCAGGATCGCTTTCCCTCCGTCCAGGAGCCCCTCGTTCTGGAGGGCGTCGAGGGCGGCTGTCACGTCGCGATCCATTTCCGTATAAACGGTCGTGGCCGAATCGCGGCGAAAGACCTGCGCGTCTATCGTGCTGCCATCCGTCCGGTTTTTGCTGCCGCCAAAGCCCCGCAAATCGATCGCAAAGGTGGAGTAACCATTCCTGTGGAGGAACCGGTCGAACCCATCGAATTCGCGATGGGCGCCATCTCCCTGATGAATAAGGATCACTACGGGAGCGTTCTGCCGGACCGGCGTATGGGCATATCGGCCGGAAAGGAGAACACCGTCCTCGGAGACGAACTCGATGACTTTGTAAGTAACCGGCAATTCGGGGTCGTCGATGATCGAGAGAGGACGACTCGGATCGAGACCAAGGGCGGTCTGGATTGGACCGGCTTCCGATGCGCCGGGACCCACCGGCCAGTCCTGGCCAAATCCTCCAAGAGCCGGTATCGCAAGAACGAGAGAGGTCAAAAACCTGAAAATCTTTGTTTTGGTTGTCACCATTGATGAAATCAGCCTTGCCAAAGTGGGATTACAGGTGCCCTTGGCGCGCGCCACCAAGGCCCGGGCATCATTTGTGCGCCCCTTGTGTCGCGGCAAGAGATTCCGGTACGATCAAGATTGGTCGGCACGGATGTTTGTTTGACATACCCAAATTGCCTTTGACAGAGGCAAGCCTCCTCACCCAACGTCCCCGCCCCAGACGGGGACCCGGCGCTAAAGTCAGGACCGGCAAATTACTTGTTAGGTTGGTTAAAAACTGGAAATGGTTCGTGAAAAAAATCACAAACTTGGCTTCACGCTGATTGAGCTTCTTATTGTTGTCGCGATCATCGCCATTTTGGCGGCTATTGCGGTTCCGAACTTTCTGGAGGCCCAGACTCGCAGCAAGGTTTCCAGAGTTCGGGCTGACATGCGATCGCTGGAAACGGCTCTGGAATCCTATGCCGTGGACTGGAACCGGTATCCGGTGATTGTGGCTCACCTGGCGGGATCAAACGTCCAGAGCTTTGAACAGCGTCTTGCACCACTCACCTCACCGGTTGCCTACATCACCACTCTTCCAGGCGATCCGTTTCCGCGAGGGGCGTTTGACGGCTCCTTCTTCCCCGATCAGCGGAAGGATATCTATGCCTACAACACCTCCGACTTCGGTCCCGGCCGTTTGACAGCTCCGGGAAGTTCACTCGGTCAGCTTTCATGGTCGCTGCTTAGCGGCGGTCCTGATAACAACATTCAGTTTCCTTATTACGCCTATACCGAGCCGTTTGTTTCAACAGGCCGCTATATTCTGTTTGTTTACGATCCAACCAATGGCGCCATCAGTGACGGGGACATTGTCAGACGAGGGGGGCAGGCTCTGGTGCCGTTGCCCGGTGTCGACTAATCAGCAAGACTTTGCCTTAGGAGGGCTTAGATGATTTCACGTTCCTTGAAGTATGCGGCCGCGATGATCGCGGCCGCCACATTGACGAGCAGCGCCACGGCTCAGCTGACGGACACGATCGATACCTCCGTCGATTCGGATCGTTGGCACTATCCGTTCAACTTCACACCGGGCATCCGCGCTGACGGACCTGTTTTCGGTTTCTTTCCAAGCCAGCAACCACCGAGCCCTCCGTTCTTCGGTTTCAATGATCGTGACGGTCAGGTTATTCTACAGTTCAAGCCAACACTTCCCGCTCAGGCATTGACGCTTCCGTTTACAGTGACCAGTGCGCGTCTTGAGTGGTATGATGCTCAAACAGCATCATGGGATCCGAATGTCGGAAATCACGAGTTGGGAGATCCGCAAAGGATCGAGATTTTTGCAGCCGGATTCGGCCCGACCTACAACGAGGCAACATGGACGGGAACGGAAACATATATCGGAGGCGGCGACCCTCCTCCGGCAATCAATCCGTTCACTCCTCAGCGTGATCGCGATCCCTATCCTCGTGATCTCGCGACCGATGCACATGTCGAGAACGACATCAGCTCCTCCGTAACCCCGTGGGCCCTTGGTGTGGCGGACGCGGGCTATGTTCCCAGTGCAATGACGGACGCGTTTCTTGTCACAGCGGATTTCAACGTCAACGATGCGACAATTCAGAATGAGTTGAAGGCGGACCTTTACAGTGGTGTCAGCACCTGGGTTGTCACATCGACCTTTTACGCCGATCCGGCCAACAGTGGGGGAGGTGGCGTCAATGCCGGCGCGAATCCGCGTGTCCTCATGACGGAATCCGTTGGCAACAACGCTTACGGAGTATCGCAGGTGGCGCCGCGGCTTGTGATCGACATCGAATACAGCTCGGCGGTTTCGGCGGCGGAAAACTGGAACCTGTATCAGTAAAACGAACGGTCCGGGTTTTCCTGGGCCGTTTTTTGCCTTTCAGTCTCTTTGCCGGACAATTCAGGCTTGCATCATCATCCGGAAGGCGAAAGGCGATCCGCATTTGACCAGCAACAGCCAGACAACATCATCCGTCCGGTGGGAGCTCGGAATTTCCGCGCTTCTGTCGGCGCTGGTGTTTTTGAGCATGTCCGTGGTTTCTCCGACCGTGGATCAGCTGGTTCGTGACTCCTTCGATACAGGCAACAAAGGCGTGATGTGGTTCATGATTGTCCACTCCGCGCCTCAGTTTCTTTTGCTCGGTGTTCTTGTCGGTCTGCTTTCGGACGTGTTCAAGCGGCGGTTACCGCTGATTGCGCTGGGGCTTGTGGGAACAGGCGTTACAACCATGCTGCTTCCCTGGATTCGCAGTTACCCGCTCCTGCTGAGCGTTCGTTTTCTCGACGGACTTTTTGGCATCGCCGCCATCGGTCTGCTGATGGCGCGCGTTGTGGATCTGTGCCCTCCGGGTGGAAGAGCCCGCGGGATGGGTGTCTTGATGGCTTCCATTCCGGCCGGCTATTTGTCAGGGATGGTTCTCAGCGGTCTGTTGGGTGATACGGGGTTGCACCTTCTGTTTGGCGTTTGCGGGGGAGCTTTGGTGCTTGGCGGGATCCTGCTGACCAGGCGGTTTTCCATGGAAGCCCCTGTCGAAGCGTCCGCGGCTCCTGTCCTGGATTTTCGCGCCACGGTCCGCGAGCTGCCCCGCATGTGGGTGCCGCTGCTTTTCGGGTTCGTGGACAAGGTGACATTCGCAGCCATCGCGATGCTGACCAGTCTCGTGATTGTGGATCGCTTCGGCTTGAAGGAAGTGCGGTGGGCAAGCATTGCACTGGCAGCTTATTGGCTGGGCTTCATTGCTTTCAGCCGCTTGTCGGCAAAACTCACATCGTCGATCGGCCTCGTGCGTACGGTACTGGCGGGTTCGACAGCTTACGGGATTGTGTTGATTGCGTTGCCGAACGGCAACTACACGTTCTTTGTGACGCTGATGGCACTTGCCGGTCTTCTGACGGCGCTGCAGGTCGTGCCCACGATGGCGCTGGTTGGTGAACTGTCCTCACCGCAGCGCCGCGCAGCAAACATGGGGGCGTTCAATCTCGCCGGCTCGATGGGCATCATGCTGGGTTTCGCGCTTGCGGGAACTCTCACGTCGGCGGCATCCTATGTTGTTGCGTTCGCCGTTGTGGGTGCGCTCGAAATCGTTTGTGCCAGTGTGGCGGCGGTTTTTTTTCGTGTCTTGAAAACGCAACGGGACTCTCCCGTTGAGAGCAGAGTTGACCAGGATCGTCTTTATTCCCAGATGGGTGGAATCGCACCCACGGAGGTTTCACAATGAGTATCATGCTGCGCTTGAAGGAAGAAACGGCAACGCTTCATCAGAACGCCGAAAACATGGAACTGGAGCGTGCCCTTGCAAAGGGGTCTCTGCCAAAGGACGTCTACGTTGCAATGCTCGAGCAGCGATTGCTTGTTCATCGCGTTCTCGAGGCGAAACTCAAGGCACATCTCAACACCAGCGACCCGATTGCAGCCGTGTTTGAGGATCACCAGATTCATTCAGGCCGTATCGAGGAAGATCTCCGGTTTTTCGAACGTGACCCGCAATCAATCACTCCGCTGGCATCCACCACGGAAACAACAGCGTGGATCGAATCCCTCTCCGCAAAGCAACCGGAGGCGCTTCTCGGTATTCATTATGTCTTCGAGGGAAGCACCAACGGTGCGCGCTTTCTGGCGCGGGGAATTGCAAAAGCCTATCAACTGACGGATACGCGCGGCATTGCGTACTTCAATTCGACAGGCGAAAAGCAGCCCGAGAACTGGCGGAACTTCAAGACATCGATGGATAGTATCACGTTCACACCGGAGCAACAGGACGCGATCGTGGAGGCTGCAAAGGCAACCTTCAATGCAATAGCATCTGTTGATCGCGAACTCTATCCGGCACCGGTCGAGGCGTGATCACTTCTTCATTGGCAAAATGACCATTGCCGCATCGATTTCGGCGGCAAGCGGGTCCATCTCAAAGAGTAGTGTATCAATCTGTGCTTCAACGGGGAACTCGCTGCCGAAGTGGCGGGTGAGTGCCTCGCTGAGCACACCCGTGAATCGGGGAAGGCCTTCCGCCAGATAGGCGGCGGCTTCTTCCTTCAACCGGCTTTGCGCATTTTCCCACGTGCGCTCGCAGAGTTCCGTCCAGTCGTCGGGCAGTAACTCGCAGACTTCGTCGCCCTCGTCGAGGGATCGATCCCCCTTGCGGGATGGCTGGAAGATCAGAGTGTTCTCTTCGGATGGCTCGATGAAGGTGCCATCGAAGCCAATGGCAATCTGGACCATGCGCGTTCCGAAGTTTCCTCCCGCGGAACAGAGAACCGCCGGCTGAACGTCTTCCGGCAGCTGACGCACGGCTTCCAGAAATGTTTCCGGCAAACGATACCGCCCGTGAAGAACAAAGACCGGCTCCGTGATGCCGTCGCGCAGGACGAAAGCGACCCGGTCAGGGCTTTCCTGAAGAGCTCCCCGTGCAAGCCCGCGAACAAAGGGGTGACCGGCCGAGAAGAACTCGAGACGTTCGTGCCGAACAGCCTCGACTCGATCAAAATGACCTTCCATCTCCGAAAGCACGCCGGTATGGGCGTGAAGCGGGTGATGGGAACCGACGGTCATGGTGAACCGGCCGTGAGTCCGGTCGACAATGGAACCAAGCTGCCGTGTGTATTTGGTAACCGCTTCTCCCAACTGCTGAAGTTCATCGTTATCGTTGAGCTGTGGAACGAGCTTCTTGACGTCGCCAACACCGGTGTCGCTGCGGCGTACCAATGCATCGACTTCCATTTCACGGTGTTTCTCCACCTCATCAGCAACAGCGGGAACAAGGGAACGAACAGCGTCAGGCCCGCCGGTGATGCATGCAGTCAGAAGCTGCTCGGTGATTTTGTCCGTCATGTCCTCCACAGGTGCCATGCAGTCGTTGAAGACATTGATGGAATCACGATGAAACTCGTAGACGGCTTCATCGAGTTCGCCACGTGCCACAAGAACTTGTGAATCGACATCGAGATCGGGTTCGCGGCCAACACGGTCAAGGCGGCCGACACGCTGTTCAAGAATCCATGGTGCAACGGGAAGGTCGAAGTGAAAAATGGTCGTGGCGAACTGAAAGTTGCGGCCTTCGCCACCCAGCTCGTCGGAAATCAGAACACTGTGGCCGGTGGCTTCCTGGAAGTTGAAGGCGGCCTTTTCACGTTCACGCCATTCGATCTCCGCGCTGAGGAAAAAGACGTCGACGTCTTCGCCGAGGGCTTTGTTCAGCAGAAGGTAGAGAGGGCGGACGTTGCATTCGAAACCGGTGAAAACAAGAATGCGCTGGGGTTCATCGAATTCGAGGTGTTCCCTGATTCGGCGAAGCATTTCCTCGTAACGGGGGAGACGTGCGAGAGCGCGGCCCTTCATGTCGACAGCACGGGCCTCGCGGCGCCAGTCCGTGGCGGCGAACCCGAATTCGTCGAGAAGGGCTTCTTCTCCGTCGAGTTTTTCAAGACCTGAAATCACGTCGCGGCGGAGACGAACGGGGTCTGCCGTGACGCTTTCGTCCTCCTGCAGTTTGCCGAGGCGGGCGTCGAGCCAGTGGGCAAGGGCAAGGGGGGAACTGTGAGCGGCCTGAATTAATGTCATGGCGGCCTGGCGCCACTCGGGGTGTTCCGCGTGGCCGGACTCATGCACGAGCTTGAGCCATTGCTGGACAAGTTTGTGCGCGCGTTTCTCCTGTTTGTCCGGATCGTACTCGACGGGCTCTTCCACACGCTCCGCCATTTCGTTGTCCATTGCCAGGAATTTGCGCTGGTACCGAAGAATTCGCGCACGAGGGTAATAGCGATCGATGACCAGTGCGGCGATTTTGTGACGCAAAATGCGATCTGTGGGGTCGACCTTGAGAGAGAGCACACGCGCGGTGAGTTCCTCGTCGTCGATGCCGATCCGGTTCCAGGCGTTCTCGATTTTTGAAATGTCACCGTCGCCGGTACGAAGTTCATTCAAGAGCACTTCCACTTCCGGTTGTTTGCGGAACAACGGAGCGAGCGATTCGGGCCGGTCAAACTTCTCGAAATGCTCCGGATCACAGAGCCGCAACAA
>JANQSL010000067.1 GCA_028284075.1 Candidatus Sumerlaeia bacterium
ATCCATCTCCATGTTCCGGAGGGTGCCATTTCGAAGGACGGTCCAAGCGCCGGCGTAACCATTGCCACCAGTCTTGCGTCGGCCCTCTCGCGCCTGCCCGTGCGCCAAGACCTTGCCATGACCGGTGAAGTCACGTTACGAGGCCGTGTGCTCAAGATTGGCGGACTAAAGGAAAAGGCTCTGGCGGCAAGACGCCGTGGTATTGCCAATGTAATCATCCCCCGCGCGAACCTGCTGGAACTTGCGGAAATCCGGGAGGAAGTCGGTAAAAAACTCCGATTCGTCCCCGTTGAACACCTTAACGAGGTGTTGGACTATGCGCTTGTGAAACCCAAAAAAACGAAGCGCAGATCGCCGGGACGTGGAACCAACCTTAGATCTCAGCAGGTTTCCGGTTCAGCCTGAAGCCCTACTCGCTGCATGCATCCTTTATGCGACGGCGAATCTCGTCCGCATTTTCAAAGGGGATGCTGTCGCGGGCCGTGGCGAGCACCTGCGCGGCTTCATCGCATTTCCCGGCATCGACCAGAACAAGGGCTGCGTTAACCACGATGAGTGGATCCGTTGGCGCAATTGAGGCTGCTTTCGCCGCGTATTGCGCGGCGACCTCGAAATGGCCGAGATCGCGTTCAATCAGTCCAATATTCAAATACGCATTGGGCTGATCCGGCACCTGAACGAGCACTTGTTCAAAATCGGATTTCGCATCATCACCTCTGCCCAGGCGCCGGAGCGCGACTCCGCGCATGAGGCGTGGCTCCCAGAGGTCGGGATGCTCCTCAATGATGGGGCTCATTGAATCGATGGCTTTGAGCAGTTTCTTCTCGGATGGAGAGGGCGAATCCGTCTCTTTTCGGATCGTCTCCTCGGCTTTAACCAACTCGCGCATCTTCTTCGGATGTTCCAGAGCGAACAGCGACTTGCGAACGGCATCCGCCGTTATCCGGTCACCGGTCTCCAGGGCATCTGACAGGGCAATCGCGAGCTGGTGAATTGCAGCCTCCTCTTCTTTTTCATCCTTGAGAGTCATTCCGTAATAGTAGCGAAGTTTTGCCGCCTTTGGCTGCTCCGCCAGTGCCACCTCGTAATCTCTCAGCGCCTCCTTGAGGCGTCCGCTTCGAACAAGGTGGTCCGTCCACATGAGCGGGAGTGTTTCTTCATATCGCTCCGCCTTCATTCCCTGCAGAAAATGATCGCGTGCAGCATCCTCGTTACCGAGTGCAAGGGCCGCCTTTGCCGCATTCGTGTAAAGAACCCCCCAGCCTGGATCATGAGTGAGAGCATCCCGCCAGGCGCCATAGGCCTCGCTCATTCTTCCCATTCGAACCAGAGCAACGGCTTTCTCGTTGAGTTCAACCGCGGGGGGTCCACCTGCGGCGCGTGCTCGGTCGAAAGCCATGGCAGCCTCCTTATAACTCCCGTTTCGCTTCTCCAGAATTCCAATCCAGTGCCAGGATGAATGAAGCTTCGAGTCAAGTTCAACGGCCTGCCGGAGGGCTCCCAGTGCGCGAGCCGGCTCATCCGCATTCATATAGAGCTCGCCAAGCGCCGCCCACGTTGTAGCATCTTCCGGATAGGCTTGAAGGATTCGGCGAACTCCCTCGATGCGGGTCTCGATGGGAATGTCTTCCGCTTGGAGGAGCAATATCGCCTCGTCCGCGGCTTCCGGTGTTGGCTCCGGACGTGTGCCCTGCTCGCTCTGCTGATCCTCCGGGTAAGCAGGGAGAACGAGTCCGCCGAGAGCCAGAAGGGCTAACCCAAAGCAGTAATGACGTGTCATGAACGGGACCCTCCAACTGATCGAAGTGGAGGCAACACGGAGAGAGGCGGGAGCGTAAACGGAAACCTTTAGCGAACAAAAAACGAACCTCCGATCCCACAATCTGAGAAAAACGAAAGGAAACGGTTGATTTCGGAAAAAGGGCTGCCCTACAACCCGCCGGTTTTTGAGCCCCCTGATTTCGCGGGGCGCTGTGTTCATAAGATTTGCGTCACGGTCATCCCGCCCTCGCGAAACGCGACGCGAACTCCGGTGCGGTTGTTTCGAGGGATAGCCAATTCAAAGACGGAAGCGAGATCGTTCATGTACGTAGAGGTCATCAAGACCGTTGTGAAACACGGCCAGGCGGAAGCCGCGCGCCGCACGCTGGACAAATGGATCGCCGCAGCCCGGAAAGCTCCGGGGCACCTGTGGGCGAGCTACTTCAGCCCGGAGGACTGCTCTCCGGAAGCGTTGGAAGGGTTTCAGATCGAAGATGCCGAGAGAACGTTCTTCGTAACCATGGCATGGGAAAACGACGAAGCTGTTGCCGACTTCGTTCGCCGGTACCATTCGGGTCCGGTAAATCTGCTGCCGGGTCAGGAAGTCTATGTCAGCGGCCACTTCAACGACTGATCGAAGGCTTTCCTCGACTCATCATGAAGTGTAATCAGGGATTCCCCGAAAGTTTGGCACGGGGAGTTTTCCTGCTTGGCACCCTGCTGCTCCTGGCGACCGGCGTGTCGGCGCAGGTCGACAATGTCCTCGCATCCATCAACGGCCGGCTGATCACTGAACGTGACCTTGGTTTTCGGACTCTCGTGGCCCGCATTGAAAACCCTGCTCTTCAACAGGTACCTGATCGTCTCCTGGCCATGCGGCTCCTGCCCTCCGCGATCGATCAGGAACTTCTGTACCAGCACTTTTGGCGAGCCGGAGAGGATCCGGACGATAACGAGGTCCGCATCGCGGCGGACGAGGAGTGGACGCGCCTGGGCGCAGTGGCAGGCTCACCGCTGGAGCTTGATCAGACGATCACCCGCACGGGATTCGCCATCGATGAGTTCCGAATATGGCTTGAGGAAGAGTCCGAACGCTCGCTGGTGGTGGATCGTGGAATCGGTGCACGGATAGATCCAGGTCTCCTGAATTTATCACCTCCCTCTCCCCTCGAGGCGGAACGAGTTCTCCTGCGTCAGATTATGGTTTCCACAACCGCTGTCTCCGGCCGCACAAGGGAGGAAGCTCATGAGAGAGCCTTGCGAATCAGACTTCACATCGCAGAAGGTCTGTCCTTTGAGCGAGCGGCCTTTCTTTATTCGGACGATGATATCACTCGAGAGACTCGTGGAGCGATCGGCTGGATCGAACCCGGTGTGCTTTCGGAGGAAATCCGCGCCGCGCTGGCACCCCTTTCCCGTGGAGAGGTATCGAGTCCTGCACTCGTGGGAAACGCCTGGTTGATGTTCCAGGTCTCGGACATGGAAACGGGGGCGGCCCTTGAAATCGCTGAATCCGTCCGGTCGCTGCGAAACGGTATTCTGGACCGCCTTCATGAGGAACAGGACGTCCGCATCGCCGATTCCCTCAAAATCGAGCCAAACGCACGACCTCGGGATTGACAGGCGGGGTGACTCAACCGTTACTCTAAGCGGTGCCCCTAAAGCGTGCCCTCTCAAGGTTTCGAGAACAGTCGAGGAGTAATCACGGTGGGAATGCGGAATGGCTCTCGGGACGAAAATCAAAGGCCTGTTCAAGAAACTCGGCTCGGTCGATGTATCGACTGAAGAAGGGCGCGCCCGTGCGCTGCAGCAAACCTGGGAAGAATCAAAGCGCCTGCTGCAGACACGTTCCTCAAAAACCGGCACCGAGGTAGCCCTCCAGCCGGTCGAGAATCTTGTAGCACTTTTTAAACAGCAGGGACGGGAAGAACTCGAAGTCTGGCGTGCGATGTACGCGTTCGATCAGCATGACGCCTTCTTCCGCCAACATCTCGTAAAACGCATTTGCCTGCTGGGGCGCGTGCCACAGGAGGATCTCTCAGCGCTGGAAGCTCAGGCGCGATACGAAGCCAGGAATCTTTCACACTGGCGGCGCCTTCTTGAAGATACACGCTTCCATGAAGAAGACATGCGTCTCCTGAAGGTTCAGGAATCGATTGTTCTGACTCTCAGACGTTTCTTTCCCGATGCTGCGGAATCAACCTGGTACGACGTTGAAACAGAGGGTGATGCACGTGCCCTTTACGAGGCCAATCTTCAGGAAGTGGCCGTTGGAATCCTGGATGCCGGACGAGCTGACCAGACCTCGCAAACCATCCTTGAGACGGCCGCCGGGTATTTTCCCCACAACCTGCGATTCCGCTCAGGCCTCGCAAGGCTGCTGTCGCGTTCCGGTGCCTCCGATTCAAAATCACTGACCATGATGCTGGAAGCGCTGACGGATGCGCCGGACGACCCGGAACTGCTGCGCAACGCAGGCGCCCTGCTTGCAAAGCGGCGTGGACACGAAGTCGAAGGTCTCGAAATGCTGATCGAGATTCACGAACGGGAACCGGAGGACGACAGCATTCTCCATGACATCGTTTCCACCGTTCGACGAGTCTCCGAACCTGAGGAGGAGCATCTTTCGTTCGTCCAGACCTGGATTGATCGGCACCCCTTCGATGAGGAAAATGCATACTGGCTAACGGATTTTTTCCTCTCCCGGAACGAGGTTTTTACGGACCGCTCGCAGGCGGCGCTCAAGGCGGCGGTCCGCATCGAGGACGAAAAAAACGCCAACTCAGATGTTCAATCTCATCGCTATCGACTCGCCTGGGGACGGGCGTGTTCCGGAAACGAAGACTGGGACGGGACAATCGAGGCGCTTCAACAGCTCCTGCAGGAGGGAGAACTGACTGCCGAGGTGGTTATTCCTCTGTCACGGGCCTACGCCGTCCGGGAGCGTATCGACCGTTTGGCTGTTACCGCTTATCAGTGTGCGGTTGAACTGGGCATGGATGACCCGTTTGTCCGGGATCAGGTTTGCCGTTTCTTCTTCACGACAAACTCTGACGATGAAATCGCTGTCACGCAGTTCCGCGCCGCGATGGCGGATGGAGGCTCGAAGTGGGCGGAACTGGGGCTTATCCGGGAGGAGCTGAGATCCGGCAAGCCGGTCGATCATGTTGAGAAGGTTCTCGCCATGCTGCAGGCCGACCCGGAAAACGAGAGCCTGATAGAACTGGCGGGGGAAGCGCTCGCCGAGACACCAACGCGCCCCAATCTGCGGAGAGTCATGGGGCTGAGTCCCGCGACCTCGTTGAAAATCTTTGAACACTCCGCGGACCTGCGGCCCGACGCGTTGTTATTGGTGGCAACCCTGGCGAAGTATCGTCTGTCGAATGGCAACAG
>JANQSL010000082.1 GCA_028284075.1 Candidatus Sumerlaeia bacterium
CTTCG
Organism: Candidatus Sumerlaeia bacterium; assembly: GCA_028284075.1. GTDB lineage: Bacteria > Sumerlaeota > Sumerlaeia > SLMS01 > JAHLLQ01 > JAJFLJ01. Next base: position 6 of record JANQSL010000082.1, read on the forward strand.
GCAATATGCCCAAGGACACCATGGAGCGCGCGATCAAGAAAGGCGCCGGTGAGCTTGAGGGTCAGGCCATTGAGGAAATGGTCTACGAAGGCTATGGCCCGGGCGGTGTGGCAATCATGGTGGAAGCCAGCTCCGACAACAAGAACCGCTCCGCCTCGGAGATTCGGCACACATTTGCCAAATACGGAGGCAATCTGGGCAGCACGGGGTGCGTTGGCTATTTGTTCGAGCGCAAAGGCGTGATCGAAGCGGAAGAGGCGGATGATGAAAAAGTGATGGAAGCCGCTCTGGAGGCGGGCGCCGAGGATGTCGAGTCGGAAGAGGGGTTTCATGAGGTCAGGACTGACCCGAACGAAGTTCAGGATGTACGGGAAAAGCTGGAAGCTTCGGGAATCAAAGTGACTGCTTCCGGCGTGAAACAAATACCCACAACGACCCAAAAGCTCAATGCCGAGGAAGCTGCCGCGGTTATGAAGCTTGTTGGCATGCTGGAAGAAAACGACGACGTGGACGAGGTGTACTCAAACCACGAGATTTCCGACGAGGTGGCTGCAGAAGCGGGGCTCACCTGAGTGTTCGGTTTCGAACGGCATGGAACGGAGGCGGCCCTCAAAGTGGGGCCGCCTCATTCATTTGAATTCGGATTGCAAGGATTCAAATCCATATTTCACAGTGCTCAAGACTGAGTTGAACCCCGAATCCAGGGAAGGACGCGGTTCTTGCAGAGGTATCAGCAGGTGCTTCCTGATCTCGCTGGCGCATCATGATCGAACGCGATAACGAGGGAGATACGTTGCCGGAGATGGCGGAAACCGTGCTTGCCAATACGCTCGAAACCACGAAACAGATCCAGGCCGATTTCGAGGCCACGCAATCAGGTGTTTCTCACCAGCCTCTGCTTGAGCGAATCGGCAATTATCGAATCGTCTCCCGCCTGGGCGGTGGAGGCATGGGTGTTGTCTATCTTGCCCATGACGACGCCCTGGACCGTGAAACAGCCGTTAAGGTAATCCGTCCGGACATGGCGGTCTCGGAGACCATGATGGCCCGCCTGAAAATCGAGGCTCAGGCGGCTGCCCGCCTCACGCATCCGAATATCGTATCGGTTTATGCCTTTGGTGTGGATCGCAGCCTTCATTACGTCGCCTTCGAGTACGTTGACGGAACCGATCTCGCCGAGATCATTTCTCTGAAGGGGCGGCTCGACGCCGAAGATGCTCTCAAGATCATTCGGCAAACCGCTGTCGCGCTGCGTTTCGCACTGGCAAACAACGTGATTCACCGCGACATCAAACCGGCAAACCTTCTCGTACTGGAAGATGGAACTGTCAAGATTGCGGACTTCGGTCTCGCGAAGGTCCTGGACAACGAATCGAATCTGACTCGCGACACCTCCGTTCTCGGCTCCCCCGCATTTATGTCTCCGGAGCAGGCAACAGGAAGTGCGGTCGATTTTCGTTCGGATATTTATTCACTGGGTTGTACACTTTATGCCTGCATAACAGGTCATTCACCCTTCACCGCAGACAGCCCGATGGCGGTGCTGATGAAACACGTCAGCGATCCGATGCCGGAACCCCCGGAGTTAAAGAATGCGTTGGGCGGTCGAATCATCGATCTCTTTCACCGAATGACCTCCAAGGCACCGGACAAGCGTTTTGCCAGCTATGATGAATTGATCGATGCCATCGATACGGTGTTGCTGGGGAAAACAGCGAGGTTTCCTCTTCAGGTCGATCGCGGTGGCGGAAAGCGTATCCTCAAGGCTGCCGCTGCCGGTGGAGTCGTCGTTCTCTTTGGCTTTTTCGCGGTCTCGATGCTCAAACCGGACAGACGGGTGGCCATGGGAGACAATATTCCCGCCGTGGCTCCCGTTGAACCGGCGAATGCCAAAGAGGAACCCGCCGTCGAAACAGCCTCCACCGGTAGTTCCGGCTACAAGGTTCCGGCCACGGAGGTGGGAGCGGCAATCGTTGCCGGTGAGTGGGATACCGCGCTTCGGATTGTCAATCGTGAGGCAAACAATGAGACCCTCGATCCCGGGAACCGGCGGATTCTGCAGGAAACCACGGAACTGATTCGCCGGTTGAAGGAATTTGAAGCCAGCGCGATTCAAAACGCACAGCCGTGGTTACCAGCCTCAATCGATTTGCCAAACGACCGCACTCTTTCTCTCAAGGCCATAACAAGCGAGGCGGTTGAGATGAGTGGGCCCGGAGGGCGCACCATTGAAACCGAATGGTCTGGCATGTCACCGCTTGCACGGGGCTTTATTCTGGACCGGGCAGCCGGTGAGCTTCCGGACGATGCCACCACTGAGGATGTTTTTACAAGGTGTCTCTATGCCATGATCAACCAGCTTCCAAACGGGAAAGCACGCTGGCGGGAGTTCCACGAAAGCCTCTCAGACAAATCGGAGCGACAGCACTATCAGCAGCTTTGGAGTGTCTGGACTCGCCTGGCCTCCGCCGGATGGGACTCCAGGGGATCCTCCGCGGGATTCGGTGGCCGGGTTTCCGAGGCGCAGCGCCCTGCCGGCAGGGCGCTGCGGGACCGTCCCGACAGACGCGCTCGCGACAACGGCACGGGCCCCTGACGCGCGGCTTGACCGCACAACAGCCATGGGCAGACTCTGCCGCTCCCAATTCGCCAAGGAAGCGCAGAAGGCACCCAGATGGATCCCCAAAAAATGTTTTCGCAGGAACGAGTTGTAGACCTCCAGGGAGAGACAAAGGAGGAGGTTCTGAAGGAGCTCGTGGAGGCGGTTGCGACAAGTCCGGACGTCACTGATGGGCAGGACCTCTTTCAGAAAATCATGGAGCGCGAGAAAACGCTGTCTACGGGAATCGGGGTGGGTCTCGCGCTCCCTCATGTCAAGATACCGACGGTAAGGGATTTCGTTATCGGTATCGGACGAAAGCTGAACGGTGTTGAATTCGATGCAATCGATGGCGGACCCGTTCATATCATCGTTATGATCGCCTGCAATGATTCGCAGTCGGGCGACTACATGAAGGTTCTCAGCAAGCTTGTCCGTTTCCTGAAGGAACGCGATTTTCAGGACAAGGTCATGAATGCTCGAAGGCCGCAGGAGATTGTGGATCTCTTTACATGCGCAGCGGGCCCGTTTCCCTGTCAGAACGGCTAACGTGTGACTCCAAACCGTCCACATCTGGTTGTCGATGCACGGGGAGTCGCTCCGGATGCAACCGGGGTCGGTCACTATACGGCGGGAATGCTTGGCGCATTGGATACGGTTGCGCCAAGCCGTGGCTGGCGTGTTACCGCGATTCGGGCGCGAGCCGGTGCGGAAGGCGCACCGTGGCCGGATTCGCTCTGGAAGTCTCTCGCGAATACGGAGACCGTACCTGTCGAGGCACGTTCAACGGACCATCCCCGTGGTGACTGGTGGCTGCAGACGAGTTTGCCGAAACTCGTTGAAAAGCTCCACGGTGATGTTCTCTTCTCCCCCGCTTTTGTCTGCCCCTGGGGGCGGCGACGGTTTGCCCGCATCCTGACCGTTCATGATGCCATCCCCTGGGATCTGCCACAAAATTATCCAGTGACGTTTGCGACGTGGCTTAGATGTGTTTCCGGCCTCAGTGTACGCTTTGCCGATGCCGTGCTTACGGACTCGCCCTCCGCGGCGCGGCGTCTGCGGGCAAACCGCGTTGGGGGATGCACGAATTTTACGGTTTTGCCACCGGGGGTCGATCCGGCCGTCTATTTTCTCCGGGAGACCGGCGAATCAAATGCTCTTCCCGGTGATTTCCATCCTTCGGGACCCCTCGTTGTTTGTCCGGGATCCCCGGAACCACGCAAAAACCATGAGGTTATTGCGGAAGCAATCAAACTAGAGCCACTCCGTTCGCTGAGTCCGACGGTCGTGCTTCTTCGCCGCGAGGAAACGCCTGGCGTGGAGAGGACAGCAGCCTGTCTGTCATTTCATCCACCGACGCCAAAGAAAATGGCGGACTGGCTCCGGAGTGCTGCAGTCATCGCAACTCCTTCCCGCATGGAGGGCTTTGGCATGAGTGTGCTGGAGGGCATGGCTTCAGGGACACCGGTTGTCGCATCGGATATCGCACCACACCGCTGGATGACTCGAAACGGATCCGCCGCGATCCTGATTCCACCGGATGATGTTTTTGGATGGGCTGAAGCTCTTGCAGATTCCATCAGGCGCGATAGCAGCGTGACACAGCGCATAACACGCGGAATAAGGCAGTCGAGACGGTTCACGTGGGACACGTCCGCGAATCGGCTGATCGGTATTGCCGACCGCTTAATCAGGGGCGTCTGACCTTTATCAGCACGAACCAGGCTCGGTGCCTAAGTGCCGGCATCAGGCTGAACAACACTCGATCAATCCTCTCCAGCACATGCTCCACCGCGCGGTATGCCATGGGACTTGGAAGCAGGAATGCAAAGACGCTGGCAAAGAAGGTCAGAAACTGAATGTGCCCGATTTGAAGCCTTGTTTTTGTGTCCGTGCGCTTCGCGCCGGAATCCACAGCATGCAGCTCAGCTTCATCAAAGTAGGATGTGATGTCTTTCCATATCTTTGGCGCCATGAGCCTCCGATAGGCATTCACAAACGGGTTCCGTGTTGTGGGCTCAATGAATGCCGCCTTGCCGCCTGACTTCATGACGCGGACGCACTCAGAGGCGGACTCCTCGATTTGCGTGTGAATTAGAACGCTCTTTGTGAAAACGCGATCAAGGGTCGCATCAGCGAAGGGAAGATGCTCGGCAGCGCCGACAACCAGGGAGACACGATTAAGCACTCCCGCTTCATCTAAAATCCGCCGTGCCGACCGAAGCCTGTTCGGACTGATATCACAAATCACCACCCGCGCGCCACGGCGTGCAAAGAGAATCGCTCCGAGTGCCAGTCCACCTCCCAAATCCAGGACCAGTTTTGTATTCAAAGGCCTGAGGCTGTGGAACGCCCGTCGCACATCAACCGTTTCGTAGAGTGCAACGTCACGCTCCGTCTCACTCGACGCACCAGCCTTCAGGTTCCGAGGGTCGAGGGTTTCGTCCCAATGACGGCGATTCCGGTCCCAGCGGGATGGGTCCGACTTCTCTTGCGGGTGCGCGGAGGTCTGTGCCAAAGTCTTCGTCACATGCTGAGAGTGATGGATTTATCTCACAAACGATCAACGGGGCAGGAGCTGTAGCATGGCCTATAGAGACCACAAGAACTTCTTTGATCGTGAGCTCTCATGGCTTGCCTTCAATCGGCGGGTGATGGAAGAGGCCCTGGATCCAAAAACTCCGCTGCTTGAGCGTCTCAAGTTCGCGGGCATTGTTGCCACGAATCTCGACGAGTTTTTCATGGTTCGTGTCAGTGGTGTGCAAGAGCAGATGAAAACCGGTATTCGAATCAAATCTCTCGCCGGTTACACCCCCGCCATGCAGTTCGCTCTCGCCCACCAGGAGGTTCACCGCCAGTTCGACGAACTATACAAATGCTACCGGGAGGTTCTGCTTCCCAACCTTGAAAAACAGAAAATCGTCGTTACCAGCCCGGATAAACTCTCCCGCAAGGCGCGTCGGGAGCTAAAGGAGCGCTTTGATCGGGAAGTGTTTCCCGTTCTCACGCCTCTCGCTGTCGACTCGGGCCATCCATTTCCGCGTCTGAAGGGACTCTCCCTCAATCTTATTGTTCGCCTTTCCGGCATGAAGCGCTCAACACGTTTGGGTGAAGACCCCATTGCAATTGTTCAGGTCCCCTCCGTGTTGCCCCGCCTTCTTGAGGTTCCGGCTCAACGTGATGTGAAGAAGTTCATTTTGCTGGAGGATTTCATTACACAGTATCTCGGCGAGCTGTTTCCCGGGTTGACGGTCAAGGAAACGGCTTCCTTCCGAGTTACCCGCGACGCGGATATCGAATACAAGGAAATCGATGCAGAAGATCTTCTTGAATATATTGAGTCGGAAATTCGCGAACGGGAACGAGGCATGGCCGTGAGGCTGGAAATCACCTCTCAGGCATCAGATGAAACAACGGAGTTTCTTGCCTGCGAGCTGGGCCTTTCAAGTCAGCAGATTTATCGCGTCGATGGCCCGATTGCCTTGAACCAACTGAACAGGCTTTGCTCACTGGAGCAGCGTGAACACCTGAAAGAAGAGCCTTTTACTCCTAATATCCGGAAGCGGTTTCGAGGGTCCGGCAGTATCTTCAGCAAAATCCGCCGGAACGATATCCTGACCCATCATCCCTACGAATCCTTTGTCCCAATTGTTGACTTTATTCAGGAGGCGGCTGACGATCCGAAGGTCCTCGCCATCAAGCAGACGCTGTACCGCACCAGCGGTGATTCACCGATCATCCGCGCCCTTATCAAGGCGGCGGAGGCGGGCAAACAGGTTGCCGCACTCGTTGAGCTGAAGGCCCGCTTCGACGAGGAAAACAACATCGTCTGGGCGCGTCAGCTGGAAGAGGCGGGCGTGCATGTCGTTTACGGTCTCGTCGGTTTGAAAACCCACAGCAAGGTTGCTCTGGTTGTACGTGAGGAGGGAAGTGGCATTCGACGCTATGTCCACCTCAGCACGGGCAACTACAACCCCATCACGGCTCGTATCTATACGGATATCGGACTTTTCACGTGCGATCCCGGATTTTGCAATGACGCGTCCGAATTGTTCAACCTGCTGACGGGTTACTCAAGCAAGCCCACGTGGGAGCGCATGATTGTCGCTCCCACGAATCTCCGTAGCGAAACGATTCGGCTTATCAGCAATGAGCGCGAAAAAGCAGAGCGAGGGAAACCGGCAAGAATCCGTGCGAAGTTGAACTCCGTTGTGGACAAGGAAATCGTTGTGGAACTCTACAGAGCCAGCCGTGCGGGTGTTCCCATCGAACTGTGCGTCCGTGGAATCTGCTGCCTGAAACCGGGAGTGAAAGGCATCAGTGATAACATCAAGGTATGGTCGATTGTGGACCGGTTTCTTGAACACAGCCGTATCTTTATTTTTGGCGACAACGGCGACGAGAAGGTTTTCCTGTCATCGGCGGACTGGATGGATCGAAACATGGATCGACGAATAGAGGTCATGTTTCCCGTGCTGGACAGCGGCTTGAAGAAGCGTCTTGTCAATGAGATCTGGGATGCCTCGGCAAAGGATACGGTGAAGGCCCGTTTTCTTGGGCAGGACGGAAGATACCGGAAAACCCGCCCCCGTGGGTCGCAGCAGAACATCCGCAGTCAGCAGCATCTTCTTGAAATTGAAGAGCAGGAATCCCACGGAGAAAAGGCCGACCGACCTCCCAAGTCGACAAATGGCGCGCTCCTCCGTAAAAAGCAAAAACCGTCACAGCAGAAACCTTTACAGCAGGAACCACCCGCCCCTGAAAAACCCGAGGAATCCGATATTTCCGAATCGGTTGTCAACGAGGTGCAGAAACGGCGGTGAAGGGCCTTACCGCAGATGCTCAACCTTCAGGTCGATGACATCGAGAGCATAGTCACCGAACTCGTTGTCGCGCACGATACCAAATGTGACTTCACGAATACGTGTCTTGACAGGGTCATGTCCCTGATTCTGAAGTGCCTGCAGTTCCAAAGTCGCCATCATGGCCACTGCCTTGGCTGACAATACGAAGACCTCATAGTACCCTTCCTGTTGTGCATTGGTGAAGGTTCCCTCGGCTGTTGTCGCCGCATTCAAAAAAGAACGCTGCCCCTGCTCCGGTGTAACATGCCGGTATTCAATGTCTATTCCATATCGGCCGAGGACTCTCAACACGAGGTCCTCAGGGAAGGCCTCAACATCGATCGTTCGGATAATTCCGCGGCGGCCGCCATCGCTGTTAAGAGTGAATTCACGCCCGATGGATTCAACCGAGAGGCGATTGATCTCGGCCTTGACGTCCGTGGCTCGCTCCTCGACCTGGTGCACGGAGTCTCGGACCTGCGCGAGTATGTTGTCGAGACGCCTCTGGTCCTCCTCGGTTGCCGGCAGCCACGATTCAATGTTAACCGGCTTTTCAGCCGCTTCGTCCGGATCGCCTCCGCCCTCCTGCGCATCTGAGCGGAACTCATCGGTTTCAGCCGGATTGACGGTTGTGGCAGCAACTTCCTCGAACCCTTCGTCTTCCGGCTGCTCTTCCTCGGAGGGAGTGGAAAACGGTTCGAGGCGAATTCTCAGTTCGTGGCCCGCCTCCCGCAGTGCCGGCAGGCTGAGAATTGTAACATGGAGGCAGACGACCGCAACTGCGCCGATTGCCGCAGCAACGAGATAGCCGCCGTATTTTTCAACGAAATCCGCCGGGTGAGGCGGCCGGTATGAGATGAGAGAGGAAGCGTGGTCCCGTAAAGGCACAGTCTCAGAGCCGGTAGTGGTTACAGATCAAGTTGGTAATAGAGGACCAGCTCAGTCACGTCAGCGGCGGGATCACCGTTGTTGTCAAACTGGTCGGCACCAAGACTGTAAACGATGCCCACTGACCGATCATTCCGTGCCGTGCGCACCTTGTAACGCATCGGCCGCCCCCAGCAGTCCAGCGGTGGAAGACTGCCTTCCCAGTATGGTCCCTCCCAAGTATCCCAGTTTCCACGATTTTGAACGAGGATTGAAAAGCCTTCTTCCGTCGAAGGAACGTGACCGGTGTCCTGTGCAAATTTGACAAAAGCATCGCCAACCTTGCGCAGGTGGCTCTGAAGCTCGGAGACGGTGACGTTTCCTCTCGCTTCAACGGGACTGGTCTCGGCAATCATTGTCCGCATGTCCTCCCACCAATCCGCCGCGAGAGAATCCCATCCGCGATATTCCTGCGCGATAATCTTGTTGAGGCGAGCCTGAGGCGTTACAGCACCGTCCGGCCGCACCAGCAACATGCTGTTCTTTTTGAGATCGACGCTGATTTGTGCGGCGACTGAAGCGACCTCCAGGTCACCATCGATCAGAGCCACGTGAATACCGTGGTCAAGGGCGTCGGCTACCCGGAATGCACCGACACCGGAGGCGTGAACCTTCGCGATGGGATTGTTCACGGTTACACTACTGGAACCGCCGGAAATCAGATCGAACCAAACGGCGCCGCGTTCAAGGTCCACAACGACGGAATCGACACTGGATTCCACAATTCGTATGAGCGATCCGGGAGCAATGCGTGCGATATCCTCTCCGTTCTTGAAAACGACGCGCATCGGAAGCTCGCCAACCTCGATGATTGCACCCTGACGAAGATTCGTAGTTGATGTTGCGGTTTGTACCGGTGCGTTGGATTCGATGCGGACAGAAGCTGTCCCCTCTTCACGAAAGTCGAAAAGCACGGCGTCCCAAATCTGAGGCACTTCAGGAGGACTGATTCCTGCCGGGATCGTTATCGAAATATCCTCAGTCAATTCTCCGGTCGTTGCGGCAAACGGATTGAAAGCCGCCGATCCGCTCGCTGGAAATGCAAAGGGATTATCGGAACCCGGCACAGATGCGGGAGGATCCCCAATGGGTGCGGAAGCACCGGCACCAAAGGGGTTTGCGGCAGCAGCCCCACCAAAAGGATTCGTCGAACTGGTCGTACTTCCGAACGGATCAGAGGAACCGGATGGTGACCCACCAAACGCATTCGAACCAAAATCGAATGAACCGCTCCCCTGCCGCGTAACATTTTGTACGTCCATCAGGCGAAACGTCAGATCGCCGTATTCCGTGCGAAGCTGAATGCTCTCTTCGTCCTCATGGATGACCTCACCGGTAATGGATCGCCCCGATGTCAGTCCCACCGTGGCCTGCTCGGCGGCCGTGGCCCCTGCAAGGGTCAAAGCCCCGGAGACAATAAGGAAACGCGATATCTGGTCTAGCCGGGCCATGGCACAACCTTCCCTGACAGTCTGAAGGGCGACGGGATCTTTCTGAACCCGCCTTGCGGCATGAGCTTGAGGGGTATTTGTTCCCGACTTCAACCTGGAAGTGCGCGGGTTACGACGAAACGGCCGGAACATGGTCCCGGCCGTGGCCACAAATCCTCGAGTTTCACCAGGCTTCAGATATGGATGGCCAGGCCGTCGGCGGCTCCCGCGGCCTCCATCATGGCCTCCGCCAAAGTCGGATGAGCAGGTACGGTATGGTGAATATCTTCAGAGGTGGCCTCCAGCGATTTTGCCAGTCCCAGCTCTGCAATCATCTCCGTCGCTTCGGAGCCGACAATATGAGCACCGAGAATTTCTCCGTATCTGGAGCCGAAGATAATCTTGACCATGCCGTCTGCATCTCCCCCGGCGACAGCTTTTCCCGAGGCACGGAAGGGGAACCGGCCCACTTTATAGTCCTGCCCCTCCTTTTTGCCGTCCTCTTTCAGCTTCTCCTCGGTAAGGCCCACGCTTGCCACCTGAGGCTGACAATAGGTGCAGCCGGGGATGTTGGAGTAGTCGATCGGGTGAGGTTTTCCCCCGGCGATTACTTCCGCGGCATGTTCAGCTTCTGCCGAAGCAACATGAGCAAGCCAGGGCGGGCCGATAACATCGCCAATCGCGTAAACGCCCGGAATGTTCGTTTGGTAATTCTTGTCGACCTTGATGTGGTTTCGCTCCACCGCGATACCAACATCCTCGAGGCCGAGGTTCTCCACATTCCCCTGAACACCGATCGCCATCAGACACTTGTCGCCTTTCAGCGTCTCCGGCTTCCCGTCCCTGCCTTTCTTGAAGGTTACCTCCACACCATTCTTCGTCTTCTTGACGCCTTCCACAAATACGCCTGTTTTGATATCAACTCCGCGGTGCTTCATTGACTTCTGCACAACCGCGGAGATCTCGCGGTCTTCCACCGGCAGGATCGTATCCTGTGCCTCCAGAACCGTGACTTTTGTCCCAAGCACCGAATAGAAGTAGGCAAACTCGATTCCGATGGCTCCCGCGCCAATCACAATCAGTGACTTCGGGGCCTCGTCGAGGCTCATCGCTTCCTTGCTGCTGATGATCGACTTTCCATCGAACCGGGCGCCTGGAATCTCCCGGGGCCGTGCCCCCGTGGCGATAATGATATTCCTGGCCTCGTAATCTTTCTTGCCGTCTTTACCTTCGACACGAACCTTGTTTTTTCCAATCAGCTTTGCGCTTCCGTAAATCGGTGTGATCTTGTTTTTCTTCATGAGAAAATCGACGCCGGATGACATCTTGTCGGCAACCCGGCGGCTGCGGGTTATGATTTTCTTGAAGTCAAATTCAAGATTATCGACGGTGATGCCCCACTCCGCTCCGTGATTGATATGGTCAATCAACTCGGCGTTCTTAAGAAGAGCCTTTGTAGGAATACAGCCCCAATTCAGGCAGATTCCACCAAGGCGGTCGCGGTCGACGACAGCGGCTTTCAGACCCAGTTGAGATGCGCGGATGGCGGCAACGTAACCACCTGGACCGCCGCCGATAACGATTACATCGAATGAGCCTGACGCCATTTGTATCTCCTGGAAACACTCTGATGTGCACGGCCTCTCCGGCCGCGGACGGCTGTGTGCGTCAGTGCGGCGGTGAGGTCAAGTGTTGCCAGGCGGTGCTTTCCCGGGTGACGGAATCTCTGTCGGATCGCCCGCCGGTAGTGGGCGTCGAGGGCCTGGTGGAGCCCATTCCCGAGGTGGCTGAGGCGCGGTGGCGGCCACTCCACCATGTGCCCCAGTGTCGTATGGGTCGTCCATGATGTTGTACTCGGAGCCGAACTGTTGGATGAAGTAAGCTGAGTAGGCCATCAAGGCAACCCAGACCGGTAGCGTGACGACGGTCAGCAGAACATCGCCCACGACGGGAATCGCTCCCAGCAGACAAAGGCAGCAGGTCATATAGAGAATCATAATGCTTGCAAAAAGAGCCCCGATCGTCAGGGCCACCTTCATCAGCCAGTAAAGCACAAATGTGCCGGGATATTTCCTGAGCAACCTCATGCCGTCGTCACATGCTTCGCGTACGCGAACACGCCGGGCATACATGATCTGTAACACAACATTTCCAAGGAAGAACTCTGCAAGCCCGAGGAGCAGCCATGTTGCGGCCAGAACCAATGCCCCGATAATGAATACCCAAATAGTGCTTTGACCAAGCTGTCTTGCCTGAAGGTCTCCGAGTAGTGCAATTCCCACGAAAATACCGGCCGCGACCAGAAATGAGCTCTTGATCAGAGTAATTGCGGCTTTTGGAAGGAAGAGGGAGTTCGCGAGAGAGCCGAACTGTTTCCAGGAATCGGTGAAGCGATCCTCGCATTTGGCCAACTGGTGCAGGAAAACAAATGAAGCCCTGCTGGAAATCCAGTCCGCTCCCAAGCCAACCGCGGTAACAAGGATGGCGAGAAGGGTGAGACCCAGCACGACCAGCAGCATATACTCGTCCAGGAAATTTTCGATGTGAGAGAGCACCTCTTCCAACGATAGTCCGGTGGGTCCCCCCCCCGCCGGAGTAGTTGAAGTTTATGCCCTGCGACGTTGTTCCCCTGCCACACTGAGTCAGCCACGCGGTAAATCCCACGGTCAGCCAGACCTTCGGTTCCAGAGGATTGAAAAGAAATCGCGTTACCAGGTCGATGGAGGACGAAAGAGGCCCTGTGATGCCTGGTTTGACGGGTTCCGAATTCTGCTGATCCTGGAGAGACATTGAGCGGCCTCAGGAGGGGACTGGAAGATCACTTTACGGATCAGCGCTCCGCTTATTCACCGATTCAGGCCGCCGTCGAGTCGCTCTTTCGATCAAGAGCCAACTCCCACAGATCCGAGTAACGCCCGCCGCTACTCAGCAAATTGTCATGCGTTCCCGATTCAACGATCGAACCATTCTCCATGACGAGAATGCGATCGGCGTTTTTGACGGTCGACAGCCGATGCGCAATAACCACAACGGTGCGGTTTTGCATCAATCTGTCGAGGGCCTCCTGAATCAACGCCTCACTTTCATTGTCGAGAGCGCTGGTTGCTTCGTCCAGAATCAGAATGGGCGCATCTCTCAAAATCGCTCGTGCGATTGCGATGCGTTGGCGCTGGCCGCCGGAGAGCCGTCCGCCTCGCTCACCGATTCGCGTGCCGTACCCCTCGGGAAGATCCATGATGAATTCGTGAGCGTTGGCGGCCCGCGCCGCCTGTTCAATCTCCTCCGCCAAAGCCTTCTTCCGTCCGTAGGCAATGTTTTCATAGACTGTTGTATCGAAAAGAATGGTCTCTTGCGTCACGATTGCAATCTGGTCACGAAGCGATTTGAAAGTCACGTCTTTCGCGTTCACTCCATCAATCAGCACGCTGCCTTCGACCGGATCGAAAAATCGGGGAACAAGCCGGGTCACTGTGGTTTTTCCCGAACCTGAAAGTCCAACCAATGCAATTGTGTTACCCTTTGGGACCGTGAAACTGCAGGAATTCAAAACCATATCCTGCTGTCCGCTGTAAGCAAAGGAAACATTCTCGAAACGAATTTCCCGTTCCAGAGGCTTAAGAGGCTGCGCATCGGTTCTCTCCGAAACCCGCGGCGTGGCATCGATGACCTCGAAGATGCGCTCGGCGCTTGCCAATGCCTTCTGCACGCGAACATATCCTGCCGAAAGTGACTTCAACGGCTTGTAAAATCTCGTTAGAACAGCAAGGTACAGGATAAACTCCGATGTTCTCATTTCTCCAGAGGCAAGGACCACATAATAGCCTGCCAGAAGAACCGCACCCATGGCGGCTGTCGTGAGTACATCGACGATCGCGGGGGCGGCGAGCGCGAGCCTCGCTCTTCGCAACTGTCGGCGGAGTTGAGCGCGCGCGACTTTGCTGAATCGTTTTTGTTCGGACTTTTCAGCCGTGAACGCCTTGACGATCTGAAGCCCCTGGAGTGTCTCCTGCATGACATCCACGAGATAGGCATCCTCTTCCGCGTCGGCGCGCGTCAGGCTTCTCAGCTTGCGGCTTACAATTCCCAGAGGAATGATGAGAATCGGCAAAGCAACGATAGTCACCAGCGTGACCTTGGCACTCAGATAGAGAAGAACCACAAAAAACGCAACGAGATCGAACGGAACCTTCAGAGCGTTGTTAAGAGAGCTGCTCAGAATCGAACGGAATTTACTGACGTCGGAACTGAGCCGTGAGATCAGGTTTCCCGACGTCGTCTCCTCCAGTGCTCCCATATCGAGATCGAGGCAGGCGCGATATAGATCAATTTTCATGTCCTGCGTGGCTGACATGTAAACGCGTGAGAAGAGATACTTCGACTGGTAATCGATGAGGGCCTTGACCAGCGCTGCCCCAATGAGAAGCAAAACCACGATCTTAATGGCGCTGTCCTGATGCGCAAGCAGCCACTGCGAGACAATGGTGTTCAGCTCTTCTTTTTTCCGCTCGATGTATTCCTGAAATTTTACGACGACAGGAAATGCCTCCAGTATTCCCTCCGACAGACTTTCCACACCAGGGGCGGACGTAACAGGCGAGGTGGAAGCATTCCGAGCCTCACCTTTTTTCTGAACTCTGCCGGGTTCGCCACCCTCCTTCGCCAAGAACCATTGATCGGAAGAACCGGAGAGGCTGTGAGTGTTCTGTGGATGGAGAGGCGAATCCGGGGGCACCCCTGCTTCGAGGAGAACCTGCCGGGTTGAGAAGTCCTGGTTTTCTCCGCCGCTGTTCGCCCCGGCCGACTCCTCTAACCCATCAGGATCGATAACGAGTTGAATAACCGGAACCATCGGAAGAATTGAAAAAGCTCCCAGAAAGGAGCCACTTGCCGTCAACGTCACCGCGAGTATCAGTGCGAGCTTGTACGGAAAGGCATAGGACAACGCGCGAAAGTACAAGCCGCGCTCTTTGATAAGAGAGCGTCTCCTTTTTTTACGAGCCCTGTCTGATGCTTTCGCCATTGGTTCCTCAAGCTGCTAGCTGAAGGGCCTAGTTGCAGCCGGGAAGACCTACCCGGTCAAGTGCAGCCCCACCTAATCATCACAGTTCCCAGTTGCAAATAATTGTGAAAATTGAGGTTATGCTTCCTCTTTTTTGGTGCTTTCGAGCTCACTGAAACTCTGGCTCAAAACCTCAAGAACATCAATCCATGCCCGTTCGAGCGCAGCAGTCAGGTGAGAAAGCTCTTCTTTTTTCAACTCACGTTTGGCGGCCAGTTCCAGGTCCCGGCCGGCCTTCGCCAGTTGGAGTGCTCCGACCTGGAGGGCATTGCCACGGAGTGCATGGGCTTCCTTCCGAACACACCCAAGGTCATGAGCTTCGGTCGCTGAACGAATGGATGAAATGCGTTTCTCGGATTCGCGGCGAAAGGTTCCGACAACATGGCGAACGAACTCCGCATCCCCTACTGTTTGCGCTTTAATGAAGTCGAGATTGACGATGCTTTTCCGTATCGTCCCGCTGTCACTTTGCCTCGCCTTTTTCTTCGCCGGTGGCTCAAGAACGGGGCGCTCCGCACCAGGACGATAGCGCTCAAGTATTGCTCCAAGTTCCTCAAAGGAAATCGGCTTGCCAATGAAGCCGTCCATTCCGGCGCCAAAGCATCGTTCCCGCTCCTCCTGCATTGTTGCGGCACTGAGTGCGATGACCGGAGTACGACGGGCATTGCCCTCGCGACTGCGTATGCGCCGTGTTGCCTCGAAACCATCCATTTGGGGCATCATACAGTCCATGAGAACGAGATCAAAAACGGTTTCCTCCATACGCTGTAACGCTTCATGGCCGTTTCGAGCCGTTTCAACGATGCATCGGGCTTTGCGCAGCCAAGTCTCCGCCACACGAAGATTAACTTCATTGTCCTCGACAACAAGGATACGTGGCGAGATCGGGGCTGCCAGCAGATCGTCGCGCGGATCCATGGAGGATTCCAGTGCAAGAGGCGGCCGACCAGTCAGTCTGCAAATAGCATCGTAAAGGTCCCGGCGCCGGGGCGGACGAAGCAAAAAAGCTCCGCAACCGGCATGCTGCAGTTTTGACCGATCATGGCGCGTGGTGGCTGTTTCAA
>JANQSL010000119.1 GCA_028284075.1 Candidatus Sumerlaeia bacterium
ATCGGCATTCTGGCGGATCTGTCCGGTCCAAAACTTCGGGTTGGACAAATTCCTGACGGAGCCGTTCAGCTGGAAGCGGGTGAGGAATTCCGGATCACATCTCAAGCCGGGGTTTCAGAACCTCGGCGAGTTTCCGTTACCTTTGACAACATTCACCGTCTCGTTCGGCCGGGCCGTCGTATCCTGCTTGATGACGGAACGGTACAGATGCGCGTCGACCGCATCGATGGTGACGATGTGGTTTGCATCGTTCTTCAGGACGCGACTGTCAAATCACGCAAGGGTGTCAATCTTCCCGGCACGCATCTCCCCATTCCCGCCCTGACGGACAAGGATCGGGCTGACTTGGAATTCGCTCTGAATCAGGGGGTTGATTTCGTTGCGCTGAGTTTTGTTCGCCGCGTCGAGGACCTGCGAGACGCCCGGAGTGCAATGCAGGCATTCGGCCGGACGGTTCCGCTCATCGCCAAGGTCGAGATGGCGGAGGCGCTTGAGGTCCTGTCGGATATTGTCGGGTTCGCGGACGGGGCGATGGTGGCGCGCGGAGACCTTGGCGTGGAGATTCCCATCGAGGAAGTACCCGCCGTTCAGCAGCAAATCATTCGTCTTTGCAACGAGACCGGGAAACCCGTCATTACAGCAACACAAATGCTGAACAGCATGATCGAAAATCCGCTGCCCACCCGTGCTGAAGTGACTGATGTCTACAACGCGATCATACAAGGTACGGATGCGGTCATGCTCTCCGGCGAGACGGCTGCCGGCGAGTTTCCCGTCGAATCCGTGGAAATGATGGCGCGGATCGCTCGTGAAGCGGAAAAAGACATGAAGTGGTCGCGCTTTCTCGATGACGAGTCTGAGCGCTCCGTTGGTGTGCCGGAAGCCATTTGCTCCGCCGCCGTGCATATTGCCGAGGACCTCAAGCTGGACGTCATCCTTTGTGCCTCCATGACCGGAGGAACCGCAAAACGCATTGCGAGGTATCGGCCGAAGTGCCGGATTGTCACCTACAGCACGGATCAGCGGACGGTGAACCGTCTTTGCCTCATTTGGGGTGTTCAAAGCCGCCTCGGCCGCAGCACCTGGGAGGCGGAGGAAGAGGCGGCCGGCGAATCCGCAGCGATTATTAACGTTATGCTGAGTGCTGCCCGCGAGGAAGGCCTTATACGGCCCGGCATGCGGGTGGTGGTGACCGGCGGTCTTCCCCTGGGTCTTCCCGGCAGCACGAATTTTCTCCATGTCGTCGACATCAGAGATACGGAGTAATGGCGGAATTTCGTCCGGGCGGAGTGATTCTCGCGGCCGGCGAGTCCCGCCGCATGGGTTGCCCAAAACCGTTCCTTGAGTTTCGCGGAGAGTCTTTTGTCGCCAGGATGACCGGTGGCATGAAGAGCATTGGTGCGGAACCTGTTGTTGTTGTCGCGAATCCGATCCACAGGGAACTTTATGAGCCGCTCGCTTTGCGGGCGGAAGTTGTATGGAACGAGAAACCCGAACTTGGAATGTTGGTTTCTCTTTGTCTTGGACTCAGGGCTCTTCCCTCTGAGTGCACTCACGTTGTCTTCTCGCCCGTCGATGTTCCCAACCTTCAGTCAGCCACTTGGCAGGCGATCGCGGATAGCGTCAGGAGCAATCCTGAGCGAAAGCTCGTGCCGGAGTTCCACGGTAAAACCGGCCACCCGGTGGTGGTGCCTCGGTGGACAATGGAAGAACTGCTTACAGCCGGAGATGACTGCAGCCCGCGTGATATCGTCCTGGCTCCCCGTGGGCTCCTGCGAGTGGCAGTGGATGATCCCGGTATTCTCGTGGATGTGGATGTTCCCTCGGACTTTCAGCGTCTTCACGATATTCCGCCGGGCACGGACTGAGCTCTCGTGAACCGCTCTCGTCGAACGATCCTTTTCTTCGTCCTTCCTGAATCAGAGTCTGTGCCCGCAGTGGCAATCGGGGCTTGCCCGAAGGCGGCTCACCATTACCATTTTCGTGCGGCGAGACCGTTGCGATGCGAACCCGCGGTGAAAGGTGTGTACCATGGCCACCTCCGACAGCGTCTTAAAAAAGATCCAGGAACGCATCCAGGAGAAAGACGAAGTGATCGACGAGCAAATGCGTCAGATCATCACACTCGAAGATGAGATCTCCCGCCTTCGCGAAGACAATGAAAGTCTGAAGTCCATGAAGACTGAATACGATCGAGTCAAGAAGGAGCTGGATCATCTCCTCGGAACCTGATTGGTTTGAGCAGTCGGGAGTTCGATTCCAGGCGCCTTGTCGGCGCGGTCTTTTCATGTCCTTTCACGCGGTAGCCGCCAGCCTCTTCATTGTGACCATGATCTTGTCCGGATGCACCACGCCACCGGAGAAAAAACCGCTGGCCACGGATCCGGAGTTTTCCGTGAACGTGATTCCGGTCCCTGAATTCTGGCCTCGTGAAAAACTCGACTGGCCTGAGGACGAAGAGATTCGCCGTATTCGCAAGGATGCCTGGGGAACTCACGGCACACCCGACTTCATCCGGACCCTCTTCACTTTCGATAATCGAATTGTGAGGCCCATCGAGCTTGCCGAAGGCATCGTTCTCAGCGGTGCCCGTCCCCGGCCCGCGGAGGAGTGGGTTTATATATCCGACGGCAAGGTCGTTCGATTTGAAGGTCGCAAAGTGATCGAGGAAGACTTGCGTGACGACGTCAAGACCGTCTGCACGCATGGTGATCCCATGGCAGTCAAAGACTTCGACATGGGCGATTTCATCCAGACAAGCTTCTTTTACTATAACGTCGGCAAAGAGTTCGTCTACGTCGACGGAAAACTCATCGATACGCGCAGCTTTGCTCCCGCCCCCGGCGCGGAAAACATGCGCGAATAATCCAACCATGCAAAAAACCGGAGCGAACATGCCGCCTCAGCACAATCCCCTTGATGAACATCTCACGCGCGTCCTTTTCGCGAAAGAGGATATTCGCCAGCGCATCGACGAACTCGGCAAGGAAATCACGCGCGACTATCAGGACAAGAACCTGGTTCTGGTCGGTATTCTGCGTGGAGCGCTGGTATTCCTTTCCGACCTGTCCCGCGCCATTGATCTTCCTCACTCCTGGGATATGTGTGGCGCCTCCTCTTATGGCTCAAGCACCACGTCGCGCGGTCACGTTCAGATTACCAAGGATGTTGAAGTCGACCTGCGGGACAGGGACGTGATCGTGGTGGAGGACATCTACGACTCAGGCCGGACCCTGCGCGCTATCTGCGACCTCGTTCGCGTTCATCAGCCGGCAACGATCGAAGTGGCCGCTCTTCTGTTTAAAGAAAAGGCGCAGCGTGCCAGCGATGTTTTCGTCAAGTATCGCGGATTCACCATCGCCGATGAGTTCGTTGTCGGCTATGGTCTGGATTATAACGAGTACTACCGCAATCTTGAGTGCATTGGAATACTCGATCCGAAAATCTACAGCTAGTCCGGCGAGCGCTTTGTGCGAGTCTATCGCTGCTTCCATGATATTTCAACGTTCCAGGGGCTGAACGGCTTCGAACTTGAGAAAGAGGAGGCCCGTCACCTTGCGCGGGTTCGCCGAGCCGCGCCGGGCGACGAGTGCGTTGTCATCAACGGCAAAGGAGAGGAGGTCTCAGCCGTCCTGCTCGAAGACGGCGGCCTGCGTGTTTCCGGGGAAGTACGACATGAACCCCTCCCTTCCCGAACCCTTGCAGTCGCTCCTGTAATGACACGAACCGACGCGTTCGAGGATACTCTTGAGCGCTGCATCGAGCTCGGCGTTACCGCTATTCATCCTCTTCTCTCGGAGAGCTCCGTCGTGCGCCTCGATGCGAAGAAACGGGCGGCCCGTGTCGGCCGGTGGCGTCGGCTCGCCATCGAGCGTCTCAAACAATGTGAGCGGCTTCACCTTCCCCGGATCGAGGAGCCTCTGGAACTCTCGGAGTTTCTTTCCACCGGTTTCAGCAGCGGCTATCATCTGGTTGCCCTGGTGGAGCGAGACCCGGATACGCCGCCATTGCGAAACGTTCTGAGAGGAGAAGAGACCGGTGTTTGTTTACTTACGGGCCCCGAGGGCGGGTGGAGTTCATCCGAACTGGGCCTTCTCCGGGAAAAAGCATGTGACGCTGCCTCCCTCGGTGACTATATACTGAGATCGGAAACCGCACTTCTCGCAGGGGTGGCGACTGTCCTTGCAGACTGAATCCTTCTCCCGGCACAACCTTTCTCTTTCAGCTTCCCCACTCGGAGTCTATCGCCTGTGCGCATCTTAATGGTTTCTTCGGAAGTGGCCCCCTTCGCCAAAACCGGTGGTCTTGCGGACGTGGTGGCGGCCCTGCCTCAGGCGCTCACTCGCCAGGGTCACGACGTGCGCATCATGATGCCACTGTTCCGGTCCGTTGATCGGTTCAAGTACCGCCTGCTTCCCATTTTGCGGAAACTCGTCGTGCGGTGGGGAGGCGAGGAAATCACCGGTGAACTGATGCGCTGTTCCTACCCGTGCCGTCAGGAAATCCCGGTTTACTTCATTCAACAGGAACAGCTTTTTGGCCGTCGGGGCTTTTACGGCGATTCCGGAGGCGACTATGGCGACAATGACCGGAGGTTCTCGTTCCTGAGCCTCGCCTCCCTGTATGCTCTGAAGGCGCTCGACTGGCGGCCGGACATCATTCACCTCCACGACTGGCAGACAGGTCTTGTTGCGCCCCTTGTTCGCCACCATCCCGCCATTGCCAACGACCTCTTTTATTCGAATATCAGGACCGTCTTCACGATCCATAACCTGGCCTATCAGGGAATCGTGTCTCCCGCCGTCATCGAGAACATGCAACTTCCCTGGTCCGTTTTCCGCACCGATGGAATGGAATTCCACAAACACGTCAGCCTTCTCAAGGCCGGCATCGTGTTCTCCGACTGGGTCACGACCGTGTCGCCCACCTACGCGAAGGAGATTCAGACTCCTGAAGGCGGTCAGGGCATGGATGGTGTTCTGCGAGAGCGCTCAGACCGTCTGACAGGCATTCTCAACGGTATCGACACCGAGGTGTGGAATCCCGAAAGCGACCCCTGGCTTGCAGCACCCTATTCCACTGTCAACACATCCGGCAAGGCGCGCTGCAAGGCCGCGCTGCAAAACACGTTCTGTTTGAGTCCTGAGCCGGAAACCCCCCTGTTCGGGTGTGTGTCACGCCTCGTTGATCAGAAGGGCTTTGATCTGATTCAGGCTGTTCTGCCCAGTCTTCTGGAGGCTGGCGCGCAGTTTGTTCTTCTTGGGAGCGGCGATCCGGCACACGAAGAATGGTTCAGCAGCTTCGCCGCTGCAAACCCCGGACGTGTTGGTGTCAGTATTTCCTACAGCGAGCAGTTTGCCCATATGATCGAAGGCGGCTCGGACGTGTTCCTCATGCCGTCTCTGTTTGAACCAAGCGGTCTCAATCAGCTTTATTCCATGCGTTATGGCACCATTCCCGTCGTGAGAAATGTAGGCGGGCTGGCTGATTCCGTTACCGATGCAACGGAAGCGGCCATTCTTAATGGAACAGGAACCGGGTTTGTTTTCGACGAATACACGCCGGATGCTCTGTGGGGAGCAATCAAGCGAAGCCTGATCCTTTTTAACGAGGACCGGGCTTCATGGCGCCGGCTTGTGAGCAGCGCCATGAATCGGGATTCATCCTGGAACCGCTCCGCAGCCGTGTACGAGGACGTTTATGACTCCGTGCTCGAACCTGTTTCCGCTCTCCGGCAAGCGTGAGGGTTTGGCCGTTCGTTTCTATTCAATTTCAACCAACATCAGTACCACGTACTCAACGGGCACGCCTTCTCGTGTTTCGCTGGTTCTTAGAACAATGACATCACGGTTTTCCACTTCCTTCGCTCCCTGGAATGAAAGCCGGTCACGACCGATGAGCGTTGTCGTCCGCCCGTTCGTTGTGGTTTCGACGGGATAGGCAAAACTGATATCCACTTCGAATTCCACACAGAGACCGTCTTCCGTTGTCTCAGGGGCGATTTGAACTGTCACTCCGGACGTGACGGTACTCTGTGATGAACGCCGTACTGTCTCTTCCCCGTCATTTGGAGAGTCATGGAACGTTGTGAGAAAAGGGATTTCTCCTCCTTGAAAGGTACTCGATACTCCATCCTTCAATGTTTCGAGGGTTCCGCGCCGGACCATTTCCACCTCTCCCTCTGTTTTCAACAATGCCGCCACGTCGTTGAAACCTCCGTCCAGCAGAGCCTGCTCAATCCGTTCCTTGGAAATCTCCGAGCCCATAGGGTAGTTCGGGTTAAACGCCGTCCGAAGGATGCAGTACTCACCCTCAATCATGGTTTGCGCCGGGAGGGAATTCACTGTCAGCGGCAGGATCATCGCCAAACCGTATTTCCACGGTGTCTTGATACGTAGCATCGCACTTTCTCCTCAGTAAGTTGAACAATCAACGTGCTTCGAATGCCCTTATGCGGGTTCGATGCCTGTTTGACCGGTCATTTCCATCGGCGTAATTCCCAGGCGCGCACTGCCTGCCCGTGCAACCGTCACTACATGGACCGCTGCCGCTCCCGCCTTGTGCAGCTCGGCCGCGCAGCTTGCCACTGTTGCTCCCGTTGTCATGACGTCATCCACCACCAGTAACGTTTTTCCTCGCACTTCCTCCGCGGCGGGAACCCGAAACGCACCAGCCACGTTCTTTAGCCGCTGCTGTGCATCGGCACGCCGGGCCTGCGGAGGAGTGCATCGCACCCGTCGAAGGAAATCCGGCCGGCATTGGACACCCAGCAGCCGCTCCAGTCCTGATGCAAGGGCTTCCGCCTGATTGAAACCCCGTCGCCATCGTCTCCACCAGTGCATCGGAACCGGAACAATGGCATCGAGTGACTGAGTGTTTCTGATGAGGTGAAAGTGACCCTGTAAACCGGCAAGTGTCAGGCGAGCCAGTGCGTCCCCCGCCTGCTCCGCATGGCGATACTTCATGGTTCGAATCAAACCGCCGACGACTCCACTGTAGGGAAATGCAGACCGGATGGATGCCGGACCTTCCGGCAGACGGCGGCAGATTGAGCATGCCGCGCGTGCACTTGGGGGAGGATTCCCGAGTGAGGCGCAGGGACAGTCCGGAGCATCCAGGACACGAATTTCCGACCGGCAGTTGAGGCACAGAAAATCCCCGCGGCTCGGCTCCACGGGGGTGTGACAACTCATGCAGGCTGCGGGCAGGAACCAGTCGACAAATGCCCTCGCTCCCTCACGCAATGGGGCTCGGATCACTTCTTTTTGCCGATGCCAAAGAAGCGCTTCACTCGCGAACTCGATGTGGAAAGGTCATCCTCGATGGGACGAGGTTTGCCTTCCTCCGTATCCCGCGCGGCCTCCGCGAGTTTGCGCACTCTCTCTTTGAGTGCATCCGCTTCGCCTTCAAAAACATCGCTCTTTTCCGGCTTCAGCGTCTTCATGATCTGCTGGTGGGTCAGTGACTTGGGAAGTCTGACTCGAAAATCGGCACTTCGCGTCAGAGCATCAACTCTCGCCACCAGCTCATCGGGCTTGAACGGTTTTGCCAGAAAATCATTCGCTCCGGAACGCCGCGCGAACTCGACATCTTTCTCACGGCACTTTGCCGAACAGACAAGAATTGGCAGACGTTTGAAGGCGGGGTTTGCCCGCAGTGTCTGACACAATTGAAAGCCGCTCATTTTTGGCAGCATGATATCGATTATGATAACGTCCGGCTGCCATCGCACCAGGCGCTCGATTGCCTGCATGCCGTCAGTTGCCCAGACGGTTTCCACACGTCCACGCAATGTTGCGTCCATCATCTTGATGATGTCTTCATCGTCATCGACAATCATCAGGCGAGGCCTGGCATTTTCAAGGTCCTTCGCGGGAGGCAGCGGCGCCGGTGTGACAGAAGCCTGCAGTGCGGGTTCCGGAGCGATAAGCTCCCGTGCACCGGGCACGATCGGCTCCGCGCCGTTTTCATCAAACTCCTCCAGTTCCTTCAGGCTGTAACGCTTCTCTCTTGCCGCTGCGGCGTTGGCACCGAAGTGGATTTTGATATTCTTTACGAGACGTTCCGGTTCGAATGGCTTCGTCAGGTAAAGATTCGCACCCTTCCCGTAGCCCTTCTTGATATCCTCCTTGCCGGCCAGGGCCGTCAGGAACATGACAGGGACATCGTGATAGTTCGGGTCGCGCCGGATGGCCTCGCATGCCTCGAAACCGTTCATGAGAGGCATCATGACATCCATGCAGATGAAGTCCGGTTCGACCCGGTCCAGCTTTTCCAGTGCATCAAGGCCGTTCATGGCCTCCACAACCTCGAACTCATCGCTCAGGGCCGACTTCAGGATCAGACGAATGTCCTCTTCGTCGTCCACCACCATGATTCGCCACGCCATGGGCTGCGCTCCGGTTGAGTCTAATCAAGTCTGGGGTAAAATCTGCAGCATGCCAACCTTGCCGTGCAAGGCGGAAGGCTGCCTGCCCCCACGAAAGCCGTGACACCGCCCCTCGTGGGTACGAGAGTTCCCCATAACCTGACGGGCGGAAATGAAAATGACATCCGTGATCCTGGAAAACAAGCAGACAGTTTATCTCGACCAGCCCTATGGTCATGAGCACCTCCTCGTGCGGCCCGGAGAGTTTCGGACCACGGTGCTCCTCAGCCCCATTAATCGCAGGATTCAGGTCTACAAGTACGAGGCCACGGACTTCGCCGCTTTCACCACTGCTTTGCGGGAACTCGCGGACCTGAACGACTACGGTAAAATCTGGGTCAAGGCCCCCGTCGGGGACCAGGAAACCCTGGCCGCTGCCGGATTCTCGCGGGAAGCCGTTTTTCCAGGTTACTTCGACGGTACGGACGCGGTTTCCATGGCGATCTTTACCCGGTCCGACCGTCTTGAGCGGGCCACGGAAGTGGAAGAGGATGGAATTCTGAAGGATGCTCTTTCCGGCAGGATTCCCACACAGCCAAGAACTCTTCCCGGAGAATACAGCACCTCGCTCTTTGCCGACGCCGACGCGGAAGAACTCGCCGCGCTCTACGACGAGGTCTTCCCAACCTACCCCTATCCCATCACTGACCCTGCCTATCTGAAGGAAACCGCCGCTTCCCACGTCATTTATCGCCTGATTCGCAATGCCGAAGGAAAACTCGTCGCCGCCGCCTCTGCGGAGACGAACCCGGAGCTGAAAAACAGCGAAATGACGGACTTCGCAGCCCTCTCCAGCGAACGCGGCAAAGGCCTCGCTCAGGTTCTGCTGCCCATGTTGGAGCGGGACGCCACCGCGAAATTCGGCATTCAATCATTCTACACTATTGCCAGGGCTCTCTCCTTCGGAATGCTCCGGACCTTCCACAATTGCGGCTACGAACTAACGGGCACTCTTGTGAACAACTGCAACATCGCCGGCAAGTTTGAGACGATGCATGTTCTCGCCCGGAAATGAATACTTCCTGCCGGACTCCGTATGTTTTGTGAAGCCGGATGCGTGACATGACCCGACAAGACAGCAATTCAGAATTCTGAGTGTGTTCCGGGTTGTGAATTTCAAATCCTGTCGGAGCCTGTGACTTGTTTTCGGTTTCAAGTATTACGCGAGCGCCTTCCGGGCCAACGCTCGTACAGGAGGTTTCTTGATGGAAATCGTTGTTTTGATCCTGATGGGTATTGGGGGATTGATGCTCGTCGCTGGAAACATCTGGTTTCTCGTTGAGATGTTCAGGACAAGCATTCTATGGGGCCTGGGCGGGCTTTTTGTTCCCTTCGTTACTCTGATCTGGCTGGTTCTGCATTGGGACCAGGGGGCAAAGCCCTTCGGCTTGAGTATTCTGGGGGCCGTTGTTTGCATTCTCACGGCAATATTCGGCCAGGGATATCTCTAGTCTCCAGCCGCGTATGGAGCCGGGCGGGCTGGACCGAAGACTACGGTATGACCTCAAGTCGT
Organism: Candidatus Sumerlaeia bacterium; assembly: GCA_028284075.1. Taxonomy (GTDB): domain Bacteria; phylum Sumerlaeota; class Sumerlaeia; order SLMS01; family JAHLLQ01; genus JAJFLJ01. Next base: position 9,942 of record JANQSL010000119.1, read on the forward strand.
GCGAATCGGAGAAAGTGCCCGCCGATGGGCGCGGCGATCGGTCCATTGACAACCAGAACTGCGATCTGAATTTCATCGCCCGGGTTGCATACCCCAAGATCAACGACGTTCGCCTTGTTAAAGCCCGCGATTTCGTATCCCATCCGGTTGTTCTTCGGATCATTCAAAGGTGCGTTTTGATCGAACTTCTGCTTGAAAGCTCCATCGATATGGACTTCCGCATAATCATCACCGATCGTTACGAACCGAAGGCTTTGGCCTGAAACCGCCACGCCATCGATTTCATCCGGCACCGTTAGCAGGTGACGATACCACCCGTACGTGTTTCCGCCGCCGCCCCTTGGTTTGCCGATGT
>JANQSL010000156.1 GCA_028284075.1 Candidatus Sumerlaeia bacterium
CCATCGCCCGCGAAGCCTTCCTTCCGGGCGATTTCGGTCGCAACCCAGGTCAAATGGCCCAGTAGCGCGGCGTCCTCGCCGACCGCATCGTCAACAGTCTCGATGGGCTTGCGGGGAATTACCAGGATATGAACAGGTGCCTGAGGATTGATGTCCCGGATCGCGATGCAGGAATCGTCTTCCCAGACTTTGTTGGCGGGAATCTCATCCCTCAGAATTTTGCCAAAGATCGTCTCACCCACGTTTCAGAACTCCAAAACCATGATGGAACAAGCAGTCCTCTCCTCTCCGGCCAAAGGGCAAGTGTGAGAATCAGTTTCGGTTGCGGGTCGAAATCCGCCAGGGCAATCTCGGCGTAGAATACAATCCTTTCACCAATTCTCACAATGGCTCCTCAAACATCGCACCCCCAGGCATCCACAATCAACAAAGCCCTCCGGGGCGGTGATATTCGGGCTGCTCTCGCCGCATCAGCGGCATGGGCTCAAAGTGGCAGCCTAGAATCCCGTGATGTCGCCATCGAGATCGCAAAGGCCGCCGCGACCGCTTACCGCGATTTCATCACCACGCCAGTCCATGAGTTCGTTGAACAGTGTGAAGGGGTGCTTCCGTCTGAAGTCGGGCCCACCGTTTCAAAAGCCCTGGGACGCCTGGTCGCAATGACGGAGGAATGGGAGCTGAAGCTGCGCTCATGCCACGAGGAACGACTCGCGCGGGAATTGCGCGACTTCGTGCGATTGAAGAGCTGGCAGCCGGCACTCGACAACATCGCATCTCTTTGCAGTGTTCCTCATGGAGAAAAAAAGGTCGGCGAGGCAATACAGCGCCGTGTTCAATATGTTGGCGGGGTGCTGGGAACCTGTATCAATCATCCCCGCGAAGCGGAAAACATTATCGGTCTGTTGAGCCGTACCCCCACAGAGTACGGTTTGTCTGAAGAATTCCTGGTGGAAATGGAGAACGCCCGCAAGTCGCGCCTCGACCAGTTGATGCGGACCAACCTGGACAATCTGGAGAACCAGTGGACTGCCGTTCTTGGCTCCACGCAGGTCGACATTCTCAACAAAATGCCTGGCAAGAACCTTATGGGTGAGCCTGAAGAGGCTGATCTCCGTGACGTTGGGGATCTGTTTCGAACAGTTCTGCGAATTCCGATTTGGCGCGACCAATGGGAGATGATGCTGGACGCGACACTGGTTCTGGTGGACTTCACACCGAAGGATACTTCTCTCGCCGCAAAATCGTCCGGTATTGAGGGGCGCAGCTATACCGGCCTTGGTTTCCGGGCAAAGAAAACCGTCGCAACAGTCTTCATGAGCATTGGTGAGAACTCCCTTTTTGCAAGGGAATACGGCGATTGGGCGGCGGCACAGCTTCACCGGCCACAAAAAGAACAGATTATCGAGTTTCTGGGGGCTCTTCGATCACAGCATTACACCCGGCTCTTTTCCGCACTCTGGAACGACAAGAGATACCGGGACCTCCGCCCGGAGCTGATGATCGCCATTTCCAACCTTGCGTCGCCGGACTCCGCCGACCTGCTGCTGGAAGAACTCGCGACGGCTCTTCACAAAAGCGTTATCGATCCACCCGCAGTACGAAAAGGTGAGAATCTGCTGTCATCTCTCGGCCGTATCATGCGCTCCCCTCGAACGCCCCTTGATGCCCGGAAGCGAATTCTTGACCGCGTTTTTGAGATTATCCCAACGGACAACTCGAAACTGGCTCAGGCGGCGGTTCACAGTGTTTATTCAGCAAAGCCGGATATGCTTTCGGTCGAGCTGCGACAGCAGGCAATCGCCACGATGATTGAATCCCTCTGGATTCAGGATCAGTCCACCGACAAGCACAAGGGTGGCGAGCGTCAGTCGAACATTCTCGGTTCCCGCAATGCAGCCATTACCGCACTTCAGCGCCTGGGGCGCGAGGATTTCGACTACATGCTGTCGGAGTTCGAAAGGCGTTCCATGCGCTTCAGCGGTGGATATATGGCGGCTGCCGAACTCTTCGAGAAATTGAAGGATCCTGGCGCCATACCCGTTCTCAGCAATATGCTTTTGAGCGCCGCGATGCAGGACATGGGCAAACTCAGCAGCTATCAGCGGGAAACGTATTGGGATGCCACTGCACAGGAGCGGCGCGAGCTGGGACGTGACCAGGTCATGGCACCGTTGGTTTGCGCTCTTGGCGAAATCGGCGGAGCAGACGCCCGGCGCACTCTTAGTGACGTGATGCAGCGAATTCAAACGGGACGGATCGAAAACCCCGGTCCCGAAACGATGCAGGACCTTGGCAGATATGTCTCGCGCGATCGTGATATCGCCGGTATCGCCGGTGCACCCGATACTCCGGAGGAAGTGGAGCAGTCTCTTCCCGAGGCGGATCCGGGCGAGGTGAAGGCACTGGTCAAGACCTTGACGGCAAAGTACTTCCTTGCGGGAGCATCAAAGCGTGCACAGGTAAAGATACCTGCGCTTGCCCGTCTGGGGCAACTCACTCCGCCGGAGGGGCTCGATGCCATCTTCCACAACCTGACGGAAAAGGATGCGATGATATCGTCAGCCGCCGTCACCGCCGCCAGCGAATACGCAAGTCCGGGAAAACCCAGGACACTCGTCAATGCGATGCTGGACAAAACACTTGAAGCGGTCGAATCCCGAGATCCCGCAATGCGGGTCTCCGCGATCAAGCTCCTGAAGGAAATCGGACCAAACAGACCCGACATTCGAAAACGGATTTCAAACTTCGCGAAGAGTGTCAGTGATGGAAACGCCCGTCTGGTTCTGATGCAAACACTCGGGGCTGTTGCTCCGGCCGGAGCTGATTCGTCTCCTTCTCAGGAACCTGAATCCCCGGAGCGGACTTCGGAAGGAGATGCACCCGCATCCGCCTCCGGAGTTTCCCGCGGGCCTCAGAAGACAGCACTCGATCTTAAGCGGGAATACATGCTGGCCCGCCAGCAGTGGATCAAAAACGGCAAGAAAGGCGATCCCCCTCAACCGCCGCCCGGATCATAGCGAGTTTCTCAATGATCCATTGCCCCCCTTGCAAGGCGCCGCCACTCTGGCGGCGGTCATGGTGAATTTTCTGAGAGGCGGCAACTGATGCATCGCACACTCGCGGTTATTCTTGGAGGTGGCGCGGGAACGCGTCTCTACCCACTGACAAAGTATCGGGCCAAACCAGCTGTTCCACTCGCAGGCAAATACCGGCTGATCGATGTCGCGATTTCAAACTGCATCAACAGCTCCATCAAGAACATTTTCGTCCTGACTCAGTATCTATCGGCTTCACTGAATCGGCATGTTGCCCAAACCTACACTTTCGACATGTTCACAAACGGATTTGTTGAAATCCTTGCTGCAGAGCAACGAGAGGACACGGGCCACTGGTTCCAGGGTACCGCAGACGCCCTCCGGCAGCACTGGCAGACCCTGGGCTATCAACCCGATCTCGATCTCGTTCTTGTGCTGCCGGGCGATGCACTCTACCGGATGGACCTTGAGCCGATGATCCGCAATCATCGCGAGAGCGGTGCGGACATCTCGGTGGCCGTCAACACCGTGCACCGCTCGCGCGCCCATCACTTCGGGCTGCTGGCACTCGACGAGCAGGGCTGTATCTGCGATTTTCGCGAGAAGCCCAAGGGCGAGGAGATGGAAGGCATTGAGGCTCCGGCGGAAGTGTTGCAACAATTCGGTGGGCGCTTTCCCGTCGGAGACACGTTTCTCGCTTCCATGGGAGTGTACGTCTTCAACAAGGACGTGATGGCACGCTACATTCACGATACCGACTATGACGATTTCGGACGTCAAATCATTCCCGCCGCACTCAAGCAGCAACGCTGTGTCGGGCATATTTTCCCGGGCTACTGGGAGGATATCGGAACCATTGATGCGTTCTTCGAAGCGCACATGGGCCTGCTGAAGGATCCTCCAACCTTTTCGTTCAACGTTCCGGACCGACCCGTCTTCACTCATCCCCGTTTCCTGCCGAATATCTATGCGGTGAACGCCAATCTTGAGCGGTGCCGTATTGCCGAGGGCTCGATTCTCGAGGGGGCGACTATACGCAATTCCGTTGTCGGGCTTCGCTCGATCATTCGCACCGGAGCAGTTGTTGAGGACTCCATCCTGATGGGAAATGATTTCTACGAAGAGAGCGGCACAAGAGGCAATGTACCACTCGGAATCGGAGACCGCTCCGTCATTCGGCGCGCCATCATCGACAAGAATGCCCGAATCGGAAACGGTGTCAAGATTCTGAACAGCGAAAACGTTCAGCTCAAGGATGCAACGGACTACTACATTCGAGACGGCATTGTCATCGTGCCAAAGGGAGCCGTTATCGAGGACGGTACGGTTATCTAGGTCGCCTGCGGTTGATAGAACCGGGACTCGTTTCCGTTCGCCGTGGCAACCACCTCGACGATGGCTCCAGACAGAGTGTTCAATTCCTCTTCCGTCATGACATATGGCGGCATGACGTAAATCACACGGCCAAAAGGCCGCACCCAGACACCGCGTTCCACAAACTCCTTCTGGAAAGCCTTGACAATAATCGGATGTTGCGTCTCCACGACTCCAATCGCTCCGAGGACCCGAACATCGACCACCCCGGACATTTCGCGGCAGGGCTCCAGTCCGGACCGCAGCGCACTTTCAATCGCTGAAATCCGCTCTTCCCATCGTGAACCGAGAAGAAGCCCCACGCTCGCCAAAGCCACGGAGCATGCCAGAGGATTGGCCATAAACGTCGGTCCATGCATGAAGACTCCGCCGTTCTCAGAAACGCCATGAGCCACCCGGGACGTTGCCAACACTGCCGCCAGTGTCATGTAGCCGCCTGTCAGTGCCTTGCCGACACACATAATGTCGGGGGAGACACCGGCGTGCTCGCATCCAAACAGTTTGCCGCTGCGTCCAAAGCCGGTCGCAATCTCATCCGCGATGAGCAGAACATCATACTGATCACAGAGTTCCCGCACACGACGCAGATAGTGCGGTGAGTAGAACCGCATTCCCCCCACACCCTGAACAACCGGCTCGAGGATTACGGCCGCCAGTTCGTCCTTGTGTCTCGTGATCGTGTCCCGAAACCCGGCAATGAATGATTCATCCCATTCAGCTTTGTATTCACACTGAGGCTCTTCGACAAAAACCTGCCGAGGCAGAATTCCGGCAAAAAGAGAATGCATACCTGTCACCGGATCACAAACTGACATCGCACCAAGCGTGTCACCGTGATATCCGCGACGAATCGTCATGAGCCGTGACTTCGCCGGTTTCCCCTGGGTCTGCCAGAACTGAACCGCCATCTTGATGGCAACTTCGACGGACACAGAGCCGGAATCCGCGAAGAATACATGCTGCAGAGGATTCGGTGTGATTTCCACGAGGCGTTGCGCCAGCCGTACGGCAGGTTCGTGCGTGAAACCGCCGAACATGACGTGAGCCGTTTTCTTTAGCTGACCTTCGATCGCAGCGTTCAATACGGGGTGGTTGTATCCGTGAATCACGCACCACCACGAGGCCATTCCGTCAATCAGTTCACGCCCGTCCGTTAAGCGAATGCGGCAGCCCGATGCACTCTCCACCGGAAACACGGGAAGAGGCTCCGTCATCGATGTGTAAGGATGCCAGATGTGCTCGTGATCGAATCGTTGCAGCTCTTCGCTGAACATTACGTCTCCCGGTCAGCGTGCCGTACGTTGAACTCAAGACGATGGGTCACATGACCGGCCCGTTCGACAACATTGAGATCAAGCACGCCGATCTCCGTCAGGTGTGATCGGAGGTCCACTTCAACGGCATCTCCTTCGCCTTCACCGCTCTCCCCCACTGTTGTTTCGAGAGAACCGTGCTCCTCGAAACGCTCATCGTCGAGGTCGCTAACGGAGCCAGGTTCATCTTCGCGCCGAGTCGTTGAACTGAAGAATCGAAATTCAACCGGCTCTCCTTTCCACATGCACAAATCGAGGTTTCTGCCACTAATGTCGCAGGTTGTTCCCTCCTCCATTCCGTAAGGAACCAGGCAAAGAAGTTTGACCGGTGGTTCCATACCGGGAACGGCCGGCATCGGAGCCTCAAATCCGACATAGTAGCTTCGCGGACTTCCTCCGCGAATACGAACACCCCGGCCGGACCGTGCAATGACGTGGTAAGCGGCACCACGGGAAACGGCAAGATCGAGATCCGTTCCCTCAAGCATGGTGGGAACGTCGCGGCCGGCCGCATGACACCAGTCGCAAATCGTTTCGAAGACTCGCGTCTTCAGTTCGGTCGCATGAAAAACACCGCCATTGAACAAAACGCGCGTTGGAAGAACCGTCTGGCCCGGCTCGTGACCGGGAATCACGTCCGCCGCCGCCTGCTGTTGAGCGCCCAGAAAGCCTGCAAGATGCCGCGTCACGGCGCCGTCCGTTGCGTAGGGCAAACCCGCTTCCCGAAACCCGGAGCGCCTGGACCTGGCAGGGCGGTCATCCATGGAGCATTTCGGGAAGAAACCGCTCAGCAGCAATTTGTCGATGGTTTCCCGCCTTAACTCGGCGCGAATGGTACCACCGATCACGCTACTGCCTCGCCCAAGAATCGCGATCGGATACGAGTCAGCCTCGGAATTTGCCAGCAGTTCTTCCTTTCCAGCACGGCACTGCTGAGTCAGCGACAGCATTTGAAATCCGTCGAGCTTCGTTCCCCGCTCCTGTTCGAGCTGCTGGCTCACCGCAAACGCCAGGGCGAGGTCCATGTTATCGCCACCCAGCAATATGTGCTCGCCAACGGCAACACGGCGAAGCTGCAGCGCACCATCTTCCTCGGTCACGACAATGAGTGAAAAGTCGGTCGTCCCACCCCCGACATCCACCACCAGTATCACATCGCCGACCGTCACCTGATCGCGCCATTCCCGGCCCGCCGACTCAATCCACGAGTAAAACGCCGCCTGGGGTTCTTCAAGAAGATGGAGATTTTTCAGACCGGCCCGCTGCGCCGCCGCAACTGTCAGATTGCGTGCCTCCGCATCGAAGGACGCCGGTACGCAAAGCGTGATTTCCTGATTCTCCAACGGATCTCCGGCATGCCGGTAATCCCATGCCTCCTGCAAGTGCTTCAGTATCATCTCCGCGACCCGTGCCGGAGACCGCATCGCATCCGCTTCATCACTCTGCCACGGCAGAATGGCCTCTTCCCGGTTCACGCCGCCATGACACAACCAGGACTTGCTCGAATGAATGAAGCGCGCAGGCACTCTGATACCCTGCTCCCGCGCGAAGTGACCGAGCACGGCTTTCTCTTCGGCACGCCAGGGAAGATGCAGGCTGCCCTCCGGCAATTCGGAACCCCCGGCGACATAGACTGCCGATGGAAGAGTCGGACGATCTTCCACTGCGCCCGGTTCCGTCACCTGTGGGACGGCGAACTCCGAAACCGGAATGTGGTCGTCCCGCTCATCGATGGAATCTCTTTCGACGAAGGAGATTGTCGTGTTGGTTGTTCCGAGATCGATTCCGATACAATACTTCGTGGACATCAGCAGCTCTATTGAATTTCGATTTCGGCGGGAGCCACAACCATTGGGTCCGAACCCGCCGCAACTGTGGGAAGCGTCAGTTCCTCGATTCGCCAGCCGCGATGTGCGAGCCGCCCTGAAAACGGCGGATCACTCTTCACATTGCCAACAAGACGAATCGACGAGGCATCGAAACCTTCCTCCACAGTGATCGTGGAATTCTCCTCTTCATCACGAACCCGGGCAAGTTTCACACGCTCATCAAGAACCTTCCGGCAGCCGGTGTGAATTTGTCGAACAGAGGAGCCGACGTCTGCATCACCGTAGCCTCCGATATCTTCCATCAGGAAGTCCACCAGGCGCCCCTCGTCCTGAAGAAGAGCCAGTAACTGTGCCGCCGGCTCCCGTGACGCCTGAAATGCATCCTCCGGAGGCGGGGCGGCAGCCCCTTCTCCATGAATCAAGACGCGAAAAAAGGCTTTGGTCGCCTGGATAGGGTGCATCGCAGACAGTCTCCCGGTAATCTGGCAGGCTCCGGCGGAGCCGCCGTCAACCGCCATGCCGGGCTCGCCGTGGGCAAGGATGATCGCCAAAAAGGAAACCCCGGCCGGAAACCGGCCGGGGCGGTACAAGTGTCCGTCGCATCAACGCAATTCAATCGCGCATTTCCCGTTTCCTGACCGCCCTGGCCGGATTGCCGGCAAAAATCATCCACTCCGGAACATCGCGTGTGACAACGGATCCCGCTCCAATAACCGCTCCCTCCCCTATTCGGACACCGGGAAGAACCACGGCACGGAGACCGACAAACACATCCTCTCCAATTTCAACCGGTCCCGTAACAAGCGGTAAACGCCGACTCGAAATATCATGAGTCCCTGTGCAAATACTGACATGCTGCGCGACCGTACACCGCTTCCGCAACACCACCGGTGCCAGATTATAGACGTCCGCATGCGGCCCCAGGCACGAACGTGCATCCATTCGAAGGTTCCATGGCATTCGAATTCTCGTGGTCGCATCAACGAATACAACTCCACGAATCCTGGCACCAAACAGCTTCAGCAGGAAAACACGCCAGGCCCGTAACGGCTTTGGTGTCGGGCGAAACAGCGACAACCAGACGATGTGCCACAACCCTCCGAGCAATCTCGTTCTCAGCCCCCAGGGAGACGAATAGGCATCACCTTGTTCGTGAATCTGCAGCCTCGCCTTGTGACCGTTTTCCGTCATTGCCTTATCAATTTCTCAAAGTCCTGAAGGTACAAGTCCGCAACTTTGGAAGGGCTGTAGTTTTCCGCCGTCTTTGCCGCCACCTCACCGAGCCTCAACCGCAGTTTTTCATCCTTCAACAACCGTTCAAACTGTGCGGCAAGCCGTTGCACCGCACCTTCGCCTCGATGATCGAAAATCACGCCGTTGACTTCCGGCTCCAGATAATCACGGTACTGAGGCAGGTCGGAGCACACTGGCACGAGCCCCGTCGCCATGGCCTCAAGTGGTGCAACCGGCGAAGCCTCACCTTTTTCCGCCGTGGATGGATAGCAGAACACATCCGCCGCTTGAAGAATTTCGGCCAGTTCGTTCCGGTTATAAACGGGGTCCACGAACTCCACTGGTGTTCCCTCTGCCATCGACTTCAAGCCATCGACAAAATCACGACCTCCGCCCCCTTCCTCAATTCGCCACGGACCCACAATGCGCAGTCGAACGTCCTGACGTTTTTTCGCGGTAAGCGCAAATGCCTGCAAAAGGATATCCAGCCCTTTCTCCGGATGAACACGACCCGTATAAACGATTGTTCTGCTCTCAGAGCTCCGTCTGCCCGGAGCTGGCACAAAGGCCTTCGTGTCAATGGGGTTCGGCAGCCAATGCGTTCTACCTTCCGCCTCGGCGCATTCTTCGATCACCATACGCTGGATGGCCGAGGAAACGGGCGCGAGCCGATGCACACCGGCTTTCACATAGAGCTTCATCTGACCCTTGGGAACCCGGGCAATACTGACAACAGTGCGTGCTTGTCGCCGCAGCACGGGAAGCAACACTGGAATCCAAAAGGCGTTCGTGACAATAACGTCCGCCGCCGGAATACGTTGGAGCAGTGAAAGTGCGTAGACAGCATCCTTTGCCAGATTGAACTGAATGTTCTTTGTCGATCGCATTCGAATTCCACGACGAATACGCAGGGATCCGTGACGTTCCTCTGCCGGCACCCCTTCTCCCCCGCTCGCGAGCAATAACACGCGATGGCCTTTTTTCGCAAACTGATGTGCGAGATCGTGCCATACTCGCTCCACCGCCCCACAGGTCGCGGGCGGAACGGAGAAAAAGGGGCCTGTGATAATGACAATATCCATCGCCTACGAGACATCCACAAAAGACGGCTTCTCTCCGATTCCCAGCAGCCAGCAATAGAACGCATCCATCATCTCACCAACCCTCGACAAACCATAATCACGCCGTATCAGCTCAATTCCTCGCCGCCCCATTTCATCCAGTTCATGGCTTTCCCGTTGTAAAGCGTCTTGAAGCGAAGATTCCAGTGACGCTTCATCCCGCTCGATCCACCACCCGCACCGCTCTCTTTCCAAACTCGCCCAGGGAGCGCCTTTCGTTGTGATGACAGCGGTTCCGCAGGCCAGTGCCTCGGCCACAACGATTCCGAAGTTTTCCGATGCCGTGGGAAGCACGAACAGATCGGCGTTTTGCAGCGCACAAACCTTCTCTGCGCCCTCCATTGATCCAGTCAACACAACACGGGCCTTCAAAGCTGATGCGTCATTGCGCAAAGGGTCAACATGCTCCCGCTCGCCGTCTCCGGCGATCACAAGATCCCATTCAGGAAACCGCCTTGAAAGGCGCCCCCACACCCGCAGCAGACCATCGATTCCCTTCTTCGGATGAATCCTCGACATGAACAAAAGCCAGCGCCTGCCCTTCAGACAGGGAAACCTCTTTTCCAGTATTCCGCGCTCCACTCGAACCTCCAGCGGCTTCATATCGATACCGTTTGGGATAACCGCAATCGGTACACATCCAAGAGAACGCCGAATGGACTCCGCCTCGGACTCCGCGGTTGCATGAAAAGCGACTGCTGTCTGCAGGTTCGATCTTTCATAGAAAGCCATTGCAAGACGCTTCTTCAGCGCCGAACGATTCAATGACCACTCCTCCATCATTCCGCGAGGACTGATGATCAGTGGGAGTGCGGCGGCTTGTGAGGCCTTTCGAGCCGAAACGTTTTGAGCCATCCACATTCCATGGCTGTGTACAAGATCACATCGCTCTGTCACCAAAGGCTGAACCCTGTGGAGGAAGGAAGGAGAAAGCCCTCTGAATCGTCGCGACAACAGCGTGGCCGGCACAGAAAGATAATTCGCGGGTGACAGTTGGTTCTCAGTCCCAAACTCCGGACTGTCGATTGAGGCGACCCAGGAATCCCAGTCCCGTCGTGCAAGCTCGGAGGCCAAACTCGGAACGGACACGGCCGGTCCACCCGTCCCGGCGTTGATGCTCGCCACAACCTGACAGCATCCGGGCCGCCTCACGGAAGCTCCTCTTCAAGCGAATTCAGAAGCTGATCCACCCGGTCCCGAAAGGCATCTCTTGAATAGTGTTTCATCATTTCAGCACGCAAGGCTTCGGCATCGTATAAAAGCCGGTTCACCGATTCACCCTGCAAATGCCTGACAATCGTGTCCGCCACCTCCGCCGGATCGTCGGGACTTGCCAACAGTCCCAGTTCACCGTTGCGAAGTGCATCCCTTGCACCGTCCGCACAACCTCCCAGGGCGGGCTTTCCGCATCCCATCGCTTCCAGGTAAACAATTCCGAAACCCTCCAGTTTGCCCGGCATCACAAACAAGTCGGACGTACGGTAGAAGTCCGGTAATTCACTGTCAGGAACAAACCCCGCCAGGTGAACCCGGCCGGCGAGCCTCCGCTTCCTGATTTCCGCCTCGAAACGGGCACGATCATCACCAGCTCCCGCGACTATCCAATGCAAACCATCAATTTCCTCGATCACTTGGGGCAATGCTTCAAGTACAACGTCGTAAGCGCGATGTGGTTCCGACGCGCAAAGCCTGTTCACGGTTAAGAGCAGTTTTGCATTCGCGGGAATCCCGAAGCGCTCCCGCACCTCCCGCCCTGCCTTCTCAATAACAAATCGTTTCTCATCGAACGTGTTTGGCAGCGCACAAACCTGCTCGCGCTTTACTCCCGCTTCATCGACAATGCGGCCGGTTGTATATTCGCTTACCGAGAGAACACGCCAGGCCTCGCGAAGTCCTCGTGCCATCGCCGAATGGAATTTCAAGCCCCAGACCTCGACACCGTGAACCGGCACCACGATCTTTGCGCCGCTCATACGCCCCGCCCATCGTACCGCCGGCAAAAAGTTCGCATGACAGGCAATGATCAAGCGCGGGCGCTGACGCATTGCGGCAGCTATTCCGCTCGCCGCATAAATACCTGTTCGTGCCGGTCCGGAAATATGACCAAACGTCTTTCCCTTCAGGTTCGCCGGTGAGTTTTCCAGACCTTTCCAACATGTATCGTTCTTCAGGAACAGCCGCCATGACCAGTCAGGCCGCGTGACAAACATGGATTCCAAAAGGAAACGGGTATAGGTTTGTATCCCTCCCGTTCCACGAAACAGCTCCGGCACCCAGGCATGAACAAGCATTACGCGAGACTGTACTCCAGAGCTCTGGCAAGTCCCTCTGTTGCCCTCTCATACGAGTAATCGGCAACAATTTCACGGCTTCGTTTTCCCCACTGCTTCAGCCGTTCATTCGAAGACAGCGCTTCCTCCAGGCTCGTGACCAGGCTGTCCATGTTCCCCGCTTCAAAAACAAGTCCGTTGTTCCGAACGAGATCCCTGGAACAACCAACATGAGTGCTGACAAGAACCGGACGTTCGAGACACATCGCTTCGTTGACCGCCAGTCCCCATGTCTCTGACGGACCATGGCTTGGAAGGACAAAAAGGTCGCCAGCAGCGTAAGTTCGCGGCATCATGCTCTGATTCTGAAAAGGTGCAAAAAAAACATGCGAACTCCCGCCGGCCCTGCTCTTCATCTCTCCTTCAAGTTCACCTCCACCAACAAACAGCAGTGAACAGTTGTCTCTGTCCAGCCGGAGAAAAGCCTCAAGCAAATCAATCGGGCGTTTCTTTGGGACAAACTTGCCGGCGAAAAGAACAACGGTATGATCCGGCGGAATTCCCAGGTCGGCTCTCCAGGCGGCCCCGCCCCTGCCCGCCTCGCGGGTGGCATTAAGGAATCGGGTATTATCAATGGCATGAGGTGAAAAAAAGAGGTCCTCTTCCGGCACACCGTGCAGACGGTAGTAGTCCCGATTCGCTTTCCCTACATAGAGACAGGCTTTCATCTTACTGAAGAAACGCCGAATTGCCATGCCTTTCAACGAGGCGACAGGCCCCTTCGAGGGAAAGAGGCGGTGAGAATCACCACGAAACAACAACGGAACAGTCTTGTCTCGCCGGACCATGAAACGGATGATACTGCGATAATTGTACAACATCAGGAGTGTTGTGTCCGGCTTCCAGGTCTTCACTCGCTCAGCCAGTTGCGGGTTATCCAATCCTCCGAATGAACCCGTCCCCGGTCTCACACTGGCGTTCGGCACAAACTCGTGCTCGTAGCCGCCCAGGAGAGGAACGTCCCACTCGAACGCTTCACCGAACCCTTCGTCATGAGATTTTCGAACTCCAAAATCCCACAGGTAAAAGACGCGAAGCTTGACATCTCCGTGCCTGGCAATATGCCGGAACCATGGCGCATAATATTGAATGGGGTGAGATGTGATAACCGCGAGGCGCTTCATTCACTTCCCGCAATTCGATCAAACACACCACAAAGCGTTTTTGTCATTGATTGTGCCGTATATCTCCGCACAGCCGATCGCCGGGTAAATTCAGAATACTCCCGCGGTGCCTTCAAAGCCCATTCGATTGCGCTTCGAAATTCTCCTCCACAATGCTCAGGCCCGTCGTTTCCGAATGCGACAACTCTTCCCGCCTTGCATTCCTCCATAATCGACACGACGGAACTGTTCTGATGAAACAGGCCCAGGATCGGTCGTCGTGTCAGCATACAGGGGTAGAGTTTCGAAGCCGTATAGGATGCATCCGTCGAACCAATCAACATGACAAGATCGCTGTCCATCATCACACGAAGTGACTCGTGGTACGGAATGCGGCTCGTATGTTCTCGCACCATCGACTCCACACCGCATGCCGTGGCCACGGGCATGACGGTCTGAGTCGCTCGTCCTCCGATCGCATAACTCGTCCCGACAAAATGCAACATCAGGCGATCCCGCAGGAGTGGCTCACGATCGACTGAGCGGGCCAGTTCCTTGAAAAAAACGCGAAGAACCGGCTGCATGTCACCACCTCCCCGACCGACATAAACCCAGTGTCTCAGGCCATCATCAGGGTTGAAAATCGTCTGACGAACACCGGCCTTCTCAACAAAACGAAAATCATGCTCCGGCCCCCCGAAGGGCAAAACAGTGAAACGGCTCCCGGGGACATCCGAATACCTCTCCTTCAGAACCTCCGGGTACGTCGGCGAAACACTGATGATGTGATCCGCCTGCCTCACCGCTCCGGGTTCGTTTCGTCGTGCCAGGTACTTTGCCACTCCGTAGCGCAATGCTCCACCCGGCGGTGGCGGAGCATTGGGGCGATCATAAAAGGTACTCAACCACGGGTCCTGAAAGTCCAGTACATAGGGAACGCCGTACTTCCGTTTCCAACGCGAACCCAGAGTCATTGTTGTAAACATCGTCGTGGAAAAGAACACCAGATCAAAGTGCTCTTGCGCCAGCAGCTGGTCACCAGCCCTCCGCAATGTCGGCAGCGCTCTCAGGGCAAGACTTCCGAATCCGAATGGCCGCGTCAGCCTCGGCGAAACGGCCTTTGTCCGGATGACTCGAACAGAGCGCGGAATTGTTCGCGCAAGATTCGGGTCACGGAATCCTTCGACATCTTGCGTTCGCACACACAAAACCACGGGTTCCCATCCAAACCGGCGAAACCACGGAAGTGCCATTCGAACCCTTTGGTGATCCGGTGCATTGATGGGAGGAAAGTGTGGACTGACAATCAGAACGCGGCGCATTGTCAGTTCCGTGCTTCTGAAACGGCGCGTTCGTATAGTTCGAGGTACATGGGAATAACCGCCGTTTCGCTGAACAGTTCTTCCGCCCGGTGTCTGCACGCTGAACGATTCAGACGATGAACAGCTTCGGCGGCACGCGCCGCCTCCTCCCGGGATTGCACCAGGAATCCATGAACGCCATCCTTAACGATTTCCGGTAACGAACCTCGAGGCGAGGAAATAACCGGCGTTCCGCATGCCAGAGCCTCGGCAAACACAATTCCGAAGGGTTCATCCCATTCAATGGGAACGATCATCGCCCGGGCCGATCCAAGGACATCGTCTTTTTGTTGATCGTCGACGGGTCCCACATGGCGGATCAACGCACCATCGATTTCAGGCTCTATCTCCTCCCGCCAATACCTTCCCTCCTCTCCGCTTTCAGAGTGGTTGCCCGCGATCACGAGAGGAATTCCTGTTTTTTTGGCGGCAAACACGGCGTTGTGCGCCCCCTTGATTTCCTCTATTCGGCTGAGAAAAACCATCGGAGCATCTTCCGGAACCTCCGCGCGAAACGCAAGCTTCCGCATTTCGACAAAATTCGGAATCGGCGTCCAGTCACCGCCACCCTCCCGGCCCTGACGGCAAATGTGCTCGCTGCATCCCGTAAACCGCATCGTGCCACGCCTCGCAAGCTTCACTGCAAGCGCCACGTTGCGCGGTCCGGGACGACGCTGATACGACATGATTTTCGGCAAGCGGCTTCGCAGCAGTGGCGTCAGGTAAGCGATTCGTGAGAAACTGTGCAAGACATCCGGGCGAAAAGCTTTCACGGCGGAGGTCAAGGCTTTCGCGTTACGTATTGAATCCGCGCGAGACTGCGATTTCCGGCCTGGCCACGCGAAGAGATCATTCACTTCGCACGCCGACTCCCTGTTCGCCATGAGACCAACTTCGTGCCCTTGTTCGCGATAACCACGAGCAAGTGCATCCACAATACGTTCAATACCCCCATACAGTCGTGGGGGTACCGGCAGCTCCGGGTCCGCTGTCAAAAGTATTCTCATGCCGGAACCTTCAATGCCTTTTCCGCGAGTGCAACAAGGCGGGGCTTCACAATGTTCCAGTCATATCTCCGGGCAGCTTCGATCGCACATTTCTTCATGGCGATCACTCTCTCGGGATTTCCGGCAAGCTCATCGATGCTCTGTGCAAGAGCGGTTGAATCGTCGCATGGAATGAGCACTCCCGCGTCCGGATTCGATTCGAACACCTCCCGCTGCCCCCGAGTGTCAGTGGCAATCACTGCCAGTCCCCCGAGAAGATACTGATACACCTTGTTCGTTGTTGTCACATCGCGGTTTTCGATCTGATTTGTTTCAATCGCCAGTCCAATATCATGCTCCGCAATACGAGACAACAACTCCGTATTCGCCACTTGTGAATGGACGAAAACCTGTTCTCTCCGGGACACTGGAATGAGTTTGTGAAGCCATTCAGAGTATCGATCAGGGAGATCTCCACGAAGATGAACCTGCACATCCCGGGTGGTTCGGCCAAGTGCCTCCATCAGCACCTCGATCCCCCTCCCCGGCCCGATTGTTTGCGAAAACCAGTGCAACGAGGGACGATTCAGATCCGTACGGTCTTTCCGCTCTCCGTCGAGATCGAACCGTTCCGCGAAATCGAAACTGTTGGGAACGGTCTCCGGCGGATCGACCCTGTAAGCTGCGGCAATTGAGTCCGCCATCGCCCTTGAGGTTGCAAGCCGGTAGGTGCATCGCTGAGCAAGCGTGCTTTCAAACTCTTCAAGCTTCTTCACCGGACGACCCGAGCGGGAAGACTTTGGCAGATCCCGGGAAAACCAGTCCTCGAAATCGACGCCGACTCTTTGCCCCCTTTTCAAGAGTTCGTTCCCAATCCAGAGTCCCGCCTCCGAATGCACGATGAGCAAATCGAAATCGTTTTTACGAACGGCACCCATGAGCTCCGGTGCAGCCATACCCAGCAACCGGGGTGAAAACACACCTTTCCGAATGAAACGCGACCGTGCCCTCCGGCTGCCAATCTTTGACCGCACTGCCGCCAGGCAGCTGCCAATCGAACCCCCTCCAGGATCAACCGCGGGTTTGAACTTGTAGGCAACATCACGCAGCAAACGCTTGTCTCGATTCACCAGAGAATCATGAAACCACACGCCGATTACCAGGACATCGTGGCCGGCTTCCGACAAAGCGGCCGCCTCTTTTTGAGGTCTCGGAGCGGTACACAGGTGCCCGCCGATTTGAATGACAATACGAGCCACAATTCTAGCGGACGGCTCCAAACACTTCATCATGCAGGCGAGCGTACTCGCGTGCGCACTTGTCAAGCGTCAGAGACTCGAGAACGAAGGAACGAGGATCGAACCCTTCACCACCCACTCTCTCCATGAAGCCGGAGAGACCCGTACGAAATTCATCAAGGCCAGCGAATGTATCCCCACATCGCTTGTCCCAGTACGGCACAGTACTCACGGGCTGGAACTGAACCCGCTCCGGATAGTAGTTCGGATCCTGCCAGAATCCTCGTCGCTCCCAAACGTAAGCCGGCAGATCCGCAGCCAGCATCTCCTGGAGTGCAATTCCCTGTGTTTCATGCTCGCACAGGAAAACCACGCTGCGACACTGCCGCACCAGTTTCCGAAGCTCATCCTCCTCATAGGCTCCATAGCGGATTTCCACCCATGACAACTTATGCCTGTCCAATTCGTTTCGAATCGGCTGAGCAAGCTCTCGATCAAAACGCTCACATTCCCAACGGATCTTGTTATAAAGAAGAACGTCGGTTTGCTTCTCCTGCTGCTTCAAAGGCACCCAGTTATCCGTGTCGATACCAACAGGCCATGCCACAACCCGATCACCATAACCCTCCGCCCACATGGCTCTGTTCCACTCGCACGGCACGATCATTCGTTCGATACGCGAGTCTTGCAAAAGATCAGGGTGATCGCATGGATGTGAGAAAATACAGGGCCCAAGCAGAATCGGATTTTTCCATTTGTATTCGTCGAGAACAAAGGGTTTCCCCAGCAGACAGACCGGCTCCTCGGGATTCTTTTCGATGTGGCGAACGTCGTTCACCCGGTGAGGAATCCCGGCCGCTTCCAGTCCCTTGACAAGGTTCCAGAAGACCTTCTTGTGCCCGCTGGGCCGCTCGTTCCGAACGAGCCTTCGAACAAAGCGGCGGGGATAGCGATCAAACGGAAGCCATCGATCCGACTCCGGTTCAAGATAGACAATGTTCAGGCAGCTCACGAAGACCCACCTGCATTTCGCCGCAATGACTGCAGTCTCTTTGCCACCTTCCAGCCCGCCACCGCCGCAATTGCCTTGAACAGCGTTCCACCTGGCGCCTTCAGGTCTGAACCACCGAGTCGTTGTGCGCAAAGCTCGGCCTGTTTCGCCAGGTCCGGTGCGTTTGAAAAACAGTCATACGCAAACCGTTGAAACATCGTCGCGGATGCTTTCAACGTCCGGTCCGACCGCTCCGCCTCAAGAAGACGGTTCGTTGCCAGCTCGCACACGCGAAACCCCGACTCCAGGGCCGCTCTGTCCATGGCCGCACTCAGGTTCGTCCCATCACCAGCCCGATAATACACGATTGCATCGCTGTGAAAACGAACCCCGGCACTCGCCAGTACAACACGAGTGAAATACTCTCCGTCGTCGTTCAGCGAGAGTGACTCATTCCACGGTCCGGCACTCTCAGCCTCAGCCCGCGGAATCATCCAGGTTCCCGGAAACATCATGCCCCCGCCCAGCCATGACGTCGTCAGCCAATCCACCGGTTCCATGTCCCGCCATACCGGATACTCGCGAAAGACGGCGTC
Organism: Candidatus Sumerlaeia bacterium; assembly: GCA_028284075.1. Lineage (GTDB taxonomy): Bacteria > Sumerlaeota > Sumerlaeia > SLMS01 > JAHLLQ01 > JAJFLJ01. The sequence continues at coordinate 18,511 of JANQSL010000156.1, forward strand.
GTCCGGCTGCTCCACGAACCGTCCCCACCGGCAACAGGAAACACATCCGGGATTGTCTTCCAGCAAGCGAACCTGATGCGAAATCTTTTCCCGATGCAGCACGTCGTCCGCGTCGAGAAACACAAGATACTCACCGGAACACTCATTGTACGCTCGATTCCGGGCCGCTCCCGCTCCGCTTTTTTCGTGTCGAATAACATGCACACCACGCTGAGAAAAGGATTCAAGAACACTCGCGGTGTCATCCGTTGAACCGTTCTCCACAACAATCGCCTCAACACAGCCCCACGTCTGACAGAGGACGGACTCAAGCGTCTCCGCCACCGTGCGTTCCGCATTGCGGCAGGGAATCAGCACGCTGACCAGGGGTTGTGTCATGCCAGCCGGGGCCTGGGCGGCATCGAACGAATCAGCAATTCGTGCTGCTCTGCACTCAATGTCCTGATTGCTCCGTATCCGGGACGACGCAGTTTCATGAGACGCCCGGCCGCAACCGGTCCGATCAATCCCGCCAGACGGCAAAACCGCGGACCGCCCAGGTCAGCCAAGGGCCCGTCCGGCATTGCACGCCAGATCGCAAGCAGCCGCTCTTCATAAACCCGACTGAACCCTCGTGGCAGTCTGCGCCAGGATTGAAACGCTCCGGCACCGGCATATTCGCGCGCCTCGCGTGTCTGCTCTGTTCTCGGACATCTTTCCGCGAAGGCCTCAACCAGCAAAAGAGCTGAAACTCCCAGCCTTTCCCAATGCGATTGGTAACGCTCGCCGTCATGTTTCGTTTGAAAGGAAAGGGCAGCGTCCACCTTCACGGTCTTGCCTGATGAAGTGGCGGCATTATAATATATCCATGTGTCTCCCGACGGCCCGAATTCGCGACGAGGATCGATCATCGGTCTCTCGAGACACCGCATCAACCAATCGCGGCGAAACACCATGTTGTGGGGCATCGGCTGAACGCGAATCATCAAGTCGGCTATGGATTTCGCCGTCCGTAATTTCTCACGGGCCGGCTCAAGGCGCGGCATCTCGTCCTCGACGCCGCCTTTGTCGAGATAGGCAAATCCCTCATCGCAGTAACTGATATCGACGGACGCCCGGCGCATCGCATCGATCTGCCGAACCAGCTTGTCTCTTGCGATAAAATCGTCCGAATCGCAAACAAGAACGTACTCGCCAAGTGCTTCGAGAATGCCGCGATGCCGCGCCGCCGCAGACCCTTCGTTGTCCTGCCGGATAACCCGAACTCTTTTATCGCAATCCTTACCCAGTTGCTCGTGAAGAGGAGGTGTCGAGCCATCATCGACGACAACGATTTCGCCCTTCAGATCTCCAATTGCCGCGACAAGATTTGCCAGCGTCAGCCGCAGCAGATTCACGCGGTTGTACGCTGTCACCACGATCGAAATCTCAGGCGCCGTCATCCCCGTAGTCCTCCAGGAACCTGCGCCAGCCGAATCTGAAATAGCTGTTCTTCGATTCGGCAACATAGTGATGAAGAACCGCGGACGGATGCCGAACCTCTTCCTCTTCGGGAAGAACCAGATATTCATCCAACGGCGCAACCATCCGCTCCTCCCCCGCCACCAGCATCGCCGTCAACGCCTGCTCCAGGTAGTAGTGCGCACCTTCCCGTTTCATCATTGTCGCGGACCAGGATTCGAGCTTCTCCCAGTCGATGGATTCGCTTTTCAAGCCAATCATGCCGACATTGAGGCGATGCGGAATCTCAGCTTCCGCAAGCTCCGACATCAGCTCGTCCGAGTATCCATAGGAATCCGCACTGTCCAGCATGTGCAACGGCTGACACGGATCGTAGAGCCACTCCAGCAAAACACCCGGTCGGCGAAAGAAGAGCATATCCGAGTCCAGAACAACCTTCCAGCCAGTGGTTCCTGCATGTACATCCGTCAACTTGCGAATATGAGGATAGTTGATTCGCCGCTCGTGCAGCACGGGAAACTTTTCCGGTGGCAATGCCTTGTCCACCCTCGCCTCGACCGCCTCGCCCATGTGGAGCCGCACCTTCGGAAGCACTCGCTTGAACTGATGAATCTGCTGTTCCTCGAGAGTACCGTCGTCCACGATCGTGATGCCGATGGATCGCCTTGCATGGTGCAACATCGACACGGCGCAGAATATCGTCTGATACCAGAAATTCCGCCCCGTTAGAAAGGTCACCTCCGTCGGCATCTTCGGTTCATCGTATTCCTTCGTGACAGGCTTGATCCGGCCGGCGGCCTGTTCCATCTCCTCACGCCCGAGTCTTGCGCCTGCAATTGCTCCGGCGCCTTCTTTTGCGACTCGCTCCATTGCTTTCTTCGGAGTGTGCCAGACGTGCCTGGCCACAGGCCCCAGACCTAACTTGCGAGCAACGTCACGAAAGCTCATCGAATACGTGCCCGACCCTCAAAGTATCCGCACGCGGTTTGCCACCGGACATACTCCGCCGGACCGGCCCAGGCACGTTCCCGCATCCATGCCCTCATGCAGCGCAAACCGACCGACCACTTTGAAACCGGCGTCCAGGGTCGAATGCCATGGCGGAAAAGCACTTCAACCCATGACGTCGCAATCGACCGGCCGATGCGCCCGAAGTATTCCCGCGACAGCCGCTTTGAGGGAATAAGATGCGTCAGAATCAGATCAGGAAAATACCCGATCCTCCAGCCGTTCTCCACTGCCGTCAAAACGATGTCACAATCCCCCGCGGAAGACAGTGAATCCCCTTGCCGGTCTGTCAGCGAATTCCCTTTCACGCTCCGTTCACACCATCCAAGCGCACACACTCGCTTCAACACCATTCCCGCCCCGATGGGAGCCCATGAAGGATGACGTTCCTCTTCATCACCGGGACCGACAATGATCTCTTTGCCACAATCGCGAACAGCCACCAGGTCAAGAAAAGGCTCCATCCACTCTGCCGGCTCACATTCGAACTCTCCAAGACTCCTGCCACCGGCGATTCCGAGTTTTTCTTCGCCACGCATGATTGCAAGCGAACGCTCAAGATAGTCACTCGCAAGAACATTGTCATCATCCACTAAAACGATCACCTCGCCGGCGGACTCCGCGAACCCGCGGCGTCTCGCATGGTTCAGTCCCGGTTTTTCCTCTGTTACGATTCCGGCATCACGGTGCCACGATATGTCGATGTTGCGCAGAACAACACGTTCCGTGCTCGCATTGTCGACAAGAACAAGCTGCCATCGCTTTTGATCCAGCGACTGCCGCCGGAGCCCCTCAAGCGTCCTGGCCAGTCGCTCCCCGTGCGGATTGTGAGTGGGAAGCACAACCGTTAGCTCGACACTCAAAGCCTACTCCGGACCCGACACTGTCGCTGCAGGTTCCAGTGTCGCCTCTTCCCAGCGTGGCCAGACTTTGATGAGTCCCGCGGAGTGGCTGTAGACATGATCGTCACTATACTGCAGTTGCGACACCTCGATGCTCGCGGCCTGTGGAACACGATGGGCCGCCCGCCGGCCTTCCCGCAAAACACAGGAAACGGAGTAAACACCGGGAGACATCGATACATTTTCGACCTGTATGCGAAA
>JANQSL010000167.1 GCA_028284075.1 Candidatus Sumerlaeia bacterium
CAGTATCCGGATATCGCCAATCCCTGGATTTTTGACGGCACGGTCCCGGGGTATACATGGGTTGATCTCGTTTTTCCCATGTTTCTCTTTGCGATGGGGGCGGCATTTCCTCTGGCGATGGCGTCGAAGCTTGAACGTGGAGTTCCCCCCTGGCGCATGATGTTCACCGCCCTGGGGCGTGCCCTGTCGCTTGTCGCCTTCGCTGTTTATGTCGACAATGTTCAGCCCTGGAAGATGGGTGCAGATCCTTTGCGGGGAATCTTCGACACGGCCATCACGGACGGTGATTTCCGATCGGCGACAAACCAGACATGGCTGGCCGCTCTTCTTGCTTTCGCGTTGCTCTTTCCCGTTTATGCGCGTTTTCCAAAGACGTGGAGCAGTCGTGTTCGGATTACCGTTCGCGTCGCGGGGATAGTGGCCTGCTGGGGGTTTCTTGAGGCGCTGACTTTTCCGGACGGGTCCGGCTGGTCTGTGCGAAGATTCGATATCATTATTATGGTTCTCGCCAACATGGCGTTTTTTGGCGCAGTGATCTGGGTCTTGACGCGCAACAGCATGTGGATTCGCCTGGCGACTCTTCCCTTTGTTTATGCTCTTCTGCAGGCGGACGGGACCGGTGGCAACTGGGTGAACCTCTTTACCTCCTCGAAGATCACTCTTGGGACTGCAGTGATCGATTTTTCATGGGCGTATCAGTTCCAGTGGCTGAAATACCTCTTTATTGTCATTCCGGGAAGTGTTGTGGGCGATCATCTGCGGGTATGGATCAAGAGCCGCGTCGTGAACGAAAAGACCATCGACGGAAGCCGGCTCCTTTGGCTGTCTCTGGCAGTGTTGCTGGTTATCATTTTCGTTCATGCCTGTCTGCAGGGCCGTGGACCCTGGCTTGTCGTGATTTCCTTCGGCATTCCCGCTCTCTGGATGCTCAGCCGGTTTGTACTGCCACGGGACGACTCTCCTTTGAGCCGTTACTTTCGAACGCTGAACCGTTGGGGATTTGCTCTGCTCGTACTCGGCCTGATTTTCGAGCCGGTCGAGGGCGGGATCAAAAAAGATCCGTCGAACATGAGCTACTACTTTGTCAGTGGAGGTCTGTCAGTCTTGTCGCTTCTCGTGTTCACAATCTGGATCGATGTTCTCAATTGGAAGAGAGCCTTCGGACTTCTGGTCCTGAGCGGGCAGAATCCCATGATTGCCTATGTTGGAATTCGCAATCTGCTGGCGCCAATTGTTGAGCTTGCCGTTATTCCTGCAAAGGGAGGTGCAGTGGGACTTCGATCACTTGCGATGGGTGTCTTGAAAACGCCCTGGCTCAAGGCCTTGTTCGGTTTTTTTGAAACTCTGGCGCTGGCCGTCTTCACAGCGCTTTTTACACGTTTGCGAATCTACTGGCGAACTTGAATTTCAACTTTCTTCAGAGGCTTCAATCGCATCCGCAACGTCCATAAGAGTCACGGGCAGTTTTTTCGCATCGATATCGATAATAACCAGCCAGCCCAGCGGTCCGCCGGCGTTCATATATGTTTGCAACAGAAGAAGCTGATCGCTTCGGACGGCACGCCCGTCGGTCGGCGACCACATTTCGGTGGCTGTCAGGCAACCCAGCGAAGGCGTATTGGGATAGTAGATTTCGTCACGGTAGTACTCGGGATTGATTGTTGTGCCATGCAGAATGATTTCAGAGCGGCCCGCTTCACCCGCATACCATGCTTCCTCGAAGGGACGGTAGCCTCGCCATGATTCCGGCAGGAGAGTGCGGTACTCATCAAGGTCCATTCTGCCGGTTTCCGAGTCCTCATGCAGGAATGTGCCGGAGTCTTTTTCATTAGGCAGTATGGAATGAAGAAAGGGCGTTGGTCCGATGAACACGTTTTCGGAAATTCCCGTGCCGATTATCGACATGATTCCTTCCGGAGAGTTTCCGTTTGTAATATAACCGGGCAGATTGGAAGCGGCCAGAGCGAGGTGAGGTATGTGGAACAGGCTGCCATCCCCGTTGCGCGCAAATCGGCCGTCCGCATCGCGCACCAGTGCAATTCCACCCCGGGTTCGATCAACGCGGTGGAGGCTGAAAATGACAGGCCGTCCACTGAGTTCCGGTGCGGAAAACAGATCCTCAAGAGCGGGCCTTGTGCTCACTTCCCGCACGGAATCGTGCTCAAGATCGTACTTGAGCGAACGCAATACAGGGTTCGACCGCCAATCGGGAAACCGCTGCTCCATGATTCGTGCGAAAGTTGCGGGTGAGGTTTTTTCTTCCTTCGACTCTGTCAGGTAGATCACGGCCATGGCAAAGATCTTCGGATCATCTATGGTTGAGAGCAGCTTTCCGATGTCATCAGTGAATTCGCCGGGAAACACACCATAGGCTGTTTCCAACGCCTGCCTTTGGAGGTTCGTGCTGATTTTGGAGAAATTTCCAAGGCATCCCTTTATTCCTCCCCATGTATGGCGTGAGCGGTAACGTGCCAGCTGCGTTGCCCACAGTGCGCCGTGCCACTTCTCCTCCGTCTTGTCGTAGAGGGGTTCGGCGAGCCCCAGACCAATCGTCTCCTCCTCCATCTTTGCAAGAAAATCCTCTCGGCTCTCGCTTGTCGCACGTTCCGCACGCAAATCGGAAAGTCTTGGGAGTTGCTCGGCTGTTGCTGTTACTGATATAGTAACCCACCCCGCCATCGCGGCGGCCGACCAGTGTTTCAACATTCAGCGGTTCTCCTTCAGCTTTGCGTGTCCCGGCGAATCCACAGTCCGGCTCCCGCGCCCAGAAGCACTCCTCCTGAAACGACGATCAGCAGACTCCAGACCGACGCGAAACCGACGAATTCCAGGACGAGATTGTGCAAACCCCACATGGCAATAATCACTGGTCCCGCTGCTCCCGCGGCAATCAACCACCGTCGGCGAAATTCCGGCCTCGTTTTCCAACCGGCCAGCGCCAGCATCGGGGTCAGAACCGCTCCCGCAATCAGGGTGCCGAGAAAAGCAGCTGGTGTCAGAATCAACTCAAGCATTGTCGTCCTTCAGCTTCGAGATGTCGGCACTGGACAGAGTGTCCATCCATCCAAGCTGAACCTTTCGGCCTCCGCGCTGCCGTTCCATCAGGATCCTCAGCGTTCGCCTGTGCAATGCGATCATAAGTGCCCAGATTGCCACAAGAGCAACGCCACCCTTCCAAACGCCTGCGAGAGGGCTTCCCGGGCTTCCCCAGACGCTGTAACTGGCTGCACAGAAGAGCACCAGGGCCACCAGCAGTGCAAATCGTCCCACCGTCAGGCACAGGGCGACCGTCAGCTCGAGCCGAAAGTGCCGATCAAGCTCCGCTGCCGCTGTCGCGATACGTTCTCGGGACGCGTCGGCTGAGCTGGCAGGTAATCTCATAGGGGATTGTTCCGGCATGGCGGGCCACTTCCTCCAGAGAGATTCGCTCCGTCCCCTGTCCCCCGTAAAGGACGACTTCGTCTCCCGCGATGGCCTCCGGTACCCCCGTCAGGTCGATCATGGTCGCATCCATGCAGACACGGCCGCGAATCGGGACCCGTCGTCCGGCAACGAGAACCTCGGCCTTGTTGCTCAGGCTGCGTGGCAAGCCATCCCCGTAACCGATCGGCAACAGGCCAATTCGGCCGTCACGCGACATGGTGTAGGTTCGTCCATAACTGATACTTTCACCTTCCCTGTGATCATGAATGGATACGATACGCGTTGAAAGGGTCATGACCTGACGCAGGGGTAACTGTTCACCGTTTGGATTCGGGTTTGCACCATACAACATCATTCCCGGCCGCACCATTTCGTAGTGAGCAGCGGGGTGATTCAGAATGGCACCACTGTTTGCCGCGTGAATGACCGGCCGAAAGCCACGGCGGTGAACCTCACGAACCACGGAAGCAAAGGACCGGCACTGATCATCGGTGTATTGACGATTTGCCTCGTCAGGTTCATCAGAGACCGCAAAGTGGGTCATCAAACCTTCAAGCGCGTCCGGGATTTGACTAAAGGCATCCAGCACAGACAACGAATCCGGGGCGAAGCCGTTTCTGCCCATTCCCGTATCAAACTTGAGATGGATTCGGGGAGCCTGCTCCAGACGCCTGCCAACCGCCATGTGCTCTCGAAGGAGAGCGGGGTTTCCGACAGCAACCGAGATGTGTGCTTTCTGCAACATTTCCGCATCCTCCGGAAAGGAAGTTCCCACAACAAGGATGGGAACGTCGACCAGGCCCTGCGTTTCCCGCAGCTCCAGAGCTTCGTCCACAGTTGCCACACCGAGGGCCTGGACGCCCCATTTCACGGCCTCACGGGCAAGAACGGTGATGCCATGGCCGTAGGCGTTTGCCTTGACAACCGCCATGATACCACGCGGGTGACCGACGAGGCGCCGCACCTCATCCAGGTTGTGACGAAACGCCGCCAGGCTGATCGTTGCGACTGTGGGGCGGAAATCGCTGCTCACGGCCGTGGAACCTCGATTCGGCCGGTTCCCGCAAGGAAACGGATCAGATCTCTCACGCAGCCCTGTCCTCCGTCCAGGGTTGAGATGAAGTCCGCGGCGGCTCGCACCTCCGGTTCAGCGTTTCGCGGGCAGGCGCCCACGCCCGCCGCTTGCACACAAGGCAGATCGGGGAGGTCATCACCCATGTAGGCGACTTCTTCCCACTCCAGTCCAAGTTCTTTCCGCCATGCGTCAAGGACCGGAAGTTTGTTACTGCATCCCGGCTCGATACGCGAGATCTTCAGCTTCGCCGCCCGCGCTTTCGAGAACCCGGTCGATTCTCCGGTAATGATTCCAAATTCCACGCCGGCTTCCCGTGCCAGCACAATGCCCGCGCCGTCCCGCGTGTTGAATTTCTTGAGGGATTCACCTTCCTCGGAATAGTAAAAGCCGGCATCCGTTAATACGCCGTCAACGTCGAGAACCACGAGTTTCACGGGGCTTGCCGGAGGGTTATATCCGAATCGCCGTGTACGAACGGCCCCGGCTTCGAGATCGACGTCATCCGACACGCGGAACACACGTTGAAGAGGAATCTCATGGACTGCAATGCGCCCGCCAAGTCTGGTGTCCGTGTCGTCAATGACCTCTCGCTTCAAGACATAGAGCGATTCCGTCTCGACAAGCTCCGTTTGCGCGTCCGTGTTTTCGAGCCTGTTTAGTGGATCGTAGTTTATCGGCAGACCATCCTCTTCCCACAAGAGCAGGTGCCGTTTTGTGACTGCCACCACCGAATCCGCATTCGCCGTGGTCATTTTTTCCACGGCACCGCGGATGTCCTCCGGGTGAACAAGGGGAAACGACGGGTCGATCAAGGCGAGTGCATCATATTGGCCAAGCTTTTCACCCGCCAGCACCAGCAGGTGATCGAGGGACCGGGGTGACTCGTCAATACGAAGAGGCTCCGCGCCGCAAGAACGTGCCCGTTCCGTGGAAAGGCTGTCCATGACGACTGCGACAACCTTTGAAAAACAGTTTGCATCGAGTGCCGCTCGAACAGCCCAGCTGCAAAGAGGTCTTCCCGCGAGAGTTGCCTCCAGCGCGGGAGACCTCTCTCCGGAGATTGCGGTCATGGGTATGATACCAATCAGTTTCATGTGCCTTCCCGGTGTTTTCGCGATATTCAAGCTTCCAGTACGCTATGAACACTTCCGGGGTGGACAACGAGATTGTGACCTTTGGACGGATTGCCCATCAATATAACGAACCCGGACATGACTGGCATCACGATGCGACTTTGCTTGAGTCCCAGGATGGTCCCGACTGCCGGAGCTCAAGGCAGAGACGGGCCATCCCGCTTGTCCGCAACGGGGTTGAAGCCGAACCGGGTTAGGATTGTGCAAGGATGGCAATTCCCGCTGGCTGCCTCTCCATCGAGATTAGGATGACCCTTCAAACTGATTGCGGGAGGAAAGCACCGGGAGGCGTCGAACTCCAGGACGGACGAGGCACCGCGATACGGAAGCCGAAGAGATCCATACAGCAACGAATTCGCAGTCCATGACGTCTCCATCCTTACGGCCGTACCTCAGCGTTGTCATTCCGTTCCACAACGAAGCGGATTGCCTGGTGGATGTTTGCGAGGAAGTGAACGAAGTCCTTTCCCGAGTTTTAAATCGCTCGTGGGAACTGGTGATGGTCGATGATGGCTCGGAGGACTCAACTCCGAAGCTTATCGATCATCTTTCCGACAGGAACCCACACTTTCGCGCTATTCATCTCTTCCCGAACAGCGGACAGTCCGCTGCACTGGAGGCTGGTTTTCGCGCCGCCCGCGGGAAGATCGTTGGAACGCTCGATGGCGATGGGCAGAACGATCCCGCGGATATTCCGGAGCTTATTGCGGAAATGGAGCGGCGCAAAGTCGACATGATGTGTGGCATTCGAGCAAGACGCGCAGACTCGTGGGCGCGAAAGGCCATGAGCCGCGTTGCCAATCGGATTCGCTCCCACGTTTTGCAGGACAACATTACCGATGTCGGTTGTTCCATGCGCGTTTTTCGGCGCAGCTGCATGAAGCGTGTTCGTTTCTATCGCAACGCGCACCGGTTCTTTCCCGCACTCTTCATTATGGCCGGTTTCAAGGTTGCTGAAGCTCCCGTTCGCCACAGACCCCGTCTGAAAGGTGAAAGTAAATACGGGGGTGGGTTCAGGAGCAGAGCCCTTGTCGGCGTTCTCGATCTTTTTGGCAACTGGTGGTTGCGCAAGCGGGCTCTTCGCTACGGCATGATCGAACACGAGCCGGCGGAATGACGGGAAGTCGACTGTCGCCGGAGCATGAGGAGCGGCGAGAAGCACGTCGTCTTCTGATCAAGGACATCAAGCGTGTTCTGATCATTCTAACCATCTTTATCTGTCTTGCTCTCCTGCTGCGTGCTGAAACGGTCCGGGAAAATCTCTTCAATATTGAAACGCTTCGCGCCACCCTCCAGGCGGAACACAGTCACCGGGAGGGTCTGAGGAGCCGTGGTGTTTTCCTGCTGGCCGGATCACTCCTCGTGGGCGTAGGCATGCCACGTCTCTTTCTAAGCACCGTGGCGGGTGCCATTTATGGCGCCGTGGAGGGGACTGTTCTGGCTCTTGTCGCATCGACCGGCGGTGCAACTCTGACCTTTCAGATTGGGCGTTCTCTCTTGTCGAGCATGGTTAGCCGTCGATTGGGAGGTCGCGTTGCCGTATGGAGAAAGAGGTTTCGAGAGGATGCTATCTGGTGGGTACTCTATGGACGGCTGTTACCCTTCACAAATTCGACACTCATGAATCTGCTATGTGGCTCCTGTCGCGTGCCTCTGAAACAATACGTGTTGGGATCACTGATCGGTTTTCTTCCCTTTACTCTTATTTTTGCACTGTTTGGGAGTGCCGGCGCCAAGGGGAACGCAATGCAGATCGGCCTGGGCCTGATATGCCTGCTCGTCTCCATTCTGATTCAGAGAATTCTGCGGCGCTGGAGAAATGTTGAACTCCGTACCAAACTGGTGGGAAGAGAATAGTGGAAAGGCGGCAGGTCATGAAGCCTGCCGCCTTCGAGTTCATTTTGCGGAGCTGTCTATTCAAACACCCACCAGTTGTCCACAGAGGCTGGCCCGATCGCGGAAATACGGAGCACTTCGCCGGTGCTGCCAACCGGTGCAAGTTCCAGAGACGTACAGAGATAGATCTCACCGTCTTCGTCTTCACCAAAACCCTTCAGGAATCTTCCAAGGGGATCTGACGATGCTCCGATCAGCAGCTCTTCGAACACACCCGTACCCAGATCTGCTGTAAAAAGCCGCCCCGCAGGTGTGCCGAAGCCGAGGGAAAAATCGCCCGTCACGTACAGACCTGCAAGAGCCGGGACGTCACTTCCCTGATAGGCAAATCCACCGATGATGGATGTTCCTTCCGAGTGATCGTACTCGGCAACAGGGTCTTTGATATCAAACGGCAGGGGAGCGAAGGGAAGAGTTGTAATCAAGCTGTCGCTGGTTTCCGCGGCGGGGCCTGGATCGAAGAAGAAGGAACCCTCCTTGAGGCGCCAGCCAAGGTTGTCTCCCGCGTCGACAATATTGATCTCTTCGATTTCCCGCTGACCCACATCAGGAACGATGAAGTTGCCGCTTCCATCCCAGCTGAACCGGAATGGATTGCGAAGACCATAGGCGTAGATCTCGTCAGGAACCGAGCCGTCGCTGGTGAACGGGTTGGTTGTCGGGATGCGGTACTCGCCGTTGGCGGAAAGCGGATTTGCCGAGGTGTCCACATCGACTCGGAGTATGGTTCCAAGAACACTGGTGTTATCCTGGCCGTTGCCCCCGGCCACGTGTCCCGGCGCCTGGTCATCCGACGAACCACCGTCTCCCAGGGCGATGTACAGGAACCCGTCCGGTCCGAAACCGATCATCCCCGCGTCGTGGTTGAACTGAGGCTGCTCGATCCGAAGAAGCTCCCGTTTGGTCGACGTATCGATCAGATTTGAGTTTCCACCGTCCAGTTGCCACTCCGAGATCACAGTCTCATGATCGACCGGTGCCGCCACGGGAAGTGCAAAGTCCTCGCCCGCGGTGTCCAGTTCCGAAGTATAAGTGAAGACCCGAGGGTCTGTTGGGAAATTCGGATGCAGTGCAAAACCCAGAAGGCCACGCTCATCAAACCCGGGACGAAAGGTGACAAGGTCGTTCGTGCCGGACGCTCCCACATCCAGGAACGTGCTGATTGACGCGCCTGTCTGCTTGTTGACGAGAAAGACTTCACCCGCCTGGTCGACAACGTACAGGCGGTCTGAACCGCCGCCTTCGTCCACGACCGTGACCGGTGCGGTAACACCCGCTACAAGGGAAACGAGATCGATCTGAATGGAAGAGGTTTGAATGGCCGGGAAAGGATCGAAAACATCGGGGTCTGTTGTCGTTCCCGTTCCAAAGAATGATCCGGCCGTAGCGGTTCTGGCTGTCCATGAAGACGCGATCAGGTGGTTCAGGTTATCGAGCTGCAGAGTGTCGCTTCCCGTGGAAGCTGTTACGAAGTCACTTGCATCGTTCCAGATTCCCGCTGCGACCGCCTGCGCGGTCCGTACGTTCGAAGACCCCCATTGCAGACCGGAGAGAATGTTTGTTCCGCTGAAGTTCGAGTCGCCAAAAAGCCAGACGTCGCCACTTGCCTGGCTCAAGCCAATCACTGAATATGTTTTCGACTCGCCGGCAGTGAACGTTTCGCCGGACAGAATCTTCGATGTGGCGCTGGCAAGATTGGTATTGTAGGAGCCGTTTGCGCAGAAAAACAGATTCTGGGGCACGTTAAAGCTCACCGGAGCAATATTCGTCACTTCAACTGTATTGCTGCCGAAGTCGACTTCCGTGATAATCATGTCGTTTAAAGACTGGCCGTCCGCAGTCGCGACCAGAACACCCACCATGGCAAACGGTGCCATCCACTTGTTTTTTCGAGAAAACATCCGATTCATTCGTTCCTCCGGTACTCGATAGGATTTGTTTCTTTTCTGGAGACAGGAAGAGGACTCACTCTTCCGGCTTTGTCAAGATGGCGGAAGGAACTGTAAATGAAGGGACCGCAGTTATGTGAGCGCGCGGACGCCCACTCTTCTTGCCCCCCGCCGTCATGGCGGGGATGTAGTCTCCATCACAAAACGGGACGGTGTCGTGCGCGCTCTGATCTTTGATTTCGACGGACTGATTCTCGATACGGAAGTGCCGATCTACGAAGCGTGGCGAGATGTTTACGCCGATCACGGTCACAAGCTGACCATTGAGAAATGGAGTATCTGTGTTGGCAGCGGGGAAAACGTACTGGATCCCTGCACGGACCTCTCGAACCTTACAGGGTCAGCTGTGGACTGTCGCGCGCTGCGTGCGCGAACCCGCGAAATGGTGGACCAAATTCTCGCATCCTCACGGCCCATGCCGGGTGTCGTTGAGTTGATCGAAGCTGCCCGGGCTCGTGGTGTTCTTCTGGCAATTGCTTCAAGTTCGCCGGCGGCATGGGTGAAGGGTCATGTTGCGCGTCTGGGCATCGAGGATCGGTTTGACTGTATTCGCACCTCAGATGATGTTGAGCGGACCAAACCCGCGCCCGATCTGTTTCTTGCCGCTCTGGCCTGTCTCGGGGTCGATCCTTCCGAATCGCTTGTTCTGGAAGACTCGCCCAATGGAATTCGTGCAGCCGCCGCTGCCGGAATTCCATGCATTGCCGTCCCCAACCGGATCACGGGCGGGCTTGACCTCTCCGGCGCCTCACGAATTCTGAATTCCCTGACGGAATTCGAGACAGACTGGCTCGACAACTCCGGAGTTCCACGGCAATGCTGAAGCTCAGCGATTTGAATCCCAATCGGCTTCACATCGTCCCTCTGGGGGTCGGAAACGCCTTCACGCGTGTTTTCTACAACAGCAGCATGCTTCTCGTCGCTGGCGGACGCATTGTGCTGATCGACTGCCCCACGCCTCTGCGCCGGGTCCTCCATGAAGCCTCAAAGAAGGCTCATCTTGAAATTGAGCTCGAGCAGATCGACCATGTGATTCTCACTCATTTACATGGTGATCACGCCAACGGGCTCGAAGAATATGCTTATTACAAGCTTTACATCGCGGGCCAGCAACGGCCGCACCTTTATACCCTTGAGGAAAACCTCGATCCTCTCTGGGAAAACAGGCTCAAGGCCTCTATGGGCGGATCGCCGGATGAACCCCGTTCACTTTCCACCTGGTTCCACTCGCACCGCTGGGTGGAAGAGCGGCGATTCCGTCTTGCTGAAAGCGATCCCGATCTTGAGTTTGAGGTTCGGCGGACTCGTCATTCCGTTCCCTGCCTGGGGTTGAAGGTTTACTTCGGAATGTACACGTTCGGGTACAGTGGAGACACCGAATTCGACGCCGATCACATCGAGTTTCTCTCCGACTGTGATTTTGTTGTCCATGAGGCCGGAGGGCCCAAAAACCATACCAGCCTGGATGATCTTAAAACTCTTCCGGACGATTTTCGTGCAAAAACCGCCCTGATTCACGTGCCCGACGACTTTCGTTACTTTGAATCGGACATGCCGGTCCTGTCTGAGGGAGCCGTATACCAGGTCGGGAGCGGCCGGGAACCGGTCGATCTCACGGCCTGACCGGTCATTCTGTCTTGTCATCCCCATGAGAGGGCTGAGACCCTGCCAGCCGGTGCCTTGATCCTATGAGTGAAGAATCCCCTTCGCGAGACAGCAGCTACATCTGGTTCATGCGGGAGATACCGATCTTTCGTGAACAGACCGAATCCTTTTACCATTCGGCCGACCAGCGGGCCCGCCTTGTGGAGTTCAAACGTGGAGATCCGATCGATATTCGCAGGGGTTCCTCCGGTGGAATTTTTATCGTGATCGAGGGCCAGATCAAACTCCGGTCACTGACGGAGAATGGAAAAGAGATCATCATCGATGTTCTCAGCAGCGGCGACGCCTTCGGGCCCATCGAACGCGCCGTTCGGATTGGAAACGAAGAGTCCGGCGTTATTTCCGACACACCACTGACGGAAACGGCGACGGAAGCGGTCGCTCTGAGCGAAGGCAGCGCACTCAAGTTCACGCTGGAATACTTTAAAGACCTGATCCAGCGCCGGCCCAATGTTGTATTCAATTTGACGCGTGTGTTGGGTACCCGCCAGCGCCGTCTGGAGATTCGCCTTCGCCGTCTTCTGTACCGTACCAGCCTCGGAAAAGTTGCCGGTTTGTTGGGGGAGTTGTCTGAACGCTACGGCGAGGCCGACCCGGACGGCGAAGGGATTCTGATTACCTTTCGCCTCCGCCATCAAGAGATGGCATCCATCATCGGGACGAAGCGCGAAACCGTGAGCGAGTGCCTTGCGGAACTGGAGTTGAGGGAGCTGATCAAGTCGAGCCGGTCGAAGCTTGTCGTTCTCAAACCCGAGGAACTGGACAAGATCGCCTAAGCAACGAACCACGGATGTCCACGCAGGCGTTCCGCGTATTTATCCATGGCCGTATTCAGAGCCTATTTTGCCCGTTTTCTCACACTCTTTTTGGCAGAGCGCGTCTTCGACCTGATCTTTCCGTTGGCGACCAGCCATTCGGCAATCTGGATCGCATTGAGTGCCGCACCCTTCAGCAGGTTGTCCGATACAACCCACATGTCGATGCTCGTGCCTTTGGGATTTGAAATGTCCTGACGTACCCGGCCGACATAGGTCTCATACCTGCCCTCCGAGTAGGTCGCCAGAGGGTATTCGTTCTTTGCGGGGTCGTCCACAATGACCACCCCAAGTGCGGTTGCCATCGTTTCACGAGCCTGTTGCGGCGTGACTTTCTTCTCGAACTCCGCGTTAATTGCTTCGCTGTGACCCCGGAATACCGGAACACGAACGCAGGTTGCTGAAATTGCAATGCTCTCGGTTTCGAGTATCTTTCTCGTTTCGTTCACCATTTTCATCTCTTCCTTCGTGTAGCCGTTCGGCTGGAAGACATCGATGTGGGGGAGAACATTGAAGGCGATCTGGTGGGGATACTGTTCCGGCGGATCAATCTCGCCGCCATGCAGGAGTGAATCGCTCTGTTCGCTCAATTCTTCCATCGCAGGCGTGCCACTGCCACTGACAGACTGATAGGTCGCGATCACGAGGCGCTTGAGCCTGAACTTTTCATGGAGAGGCTTCAGAGCCTGCACCATCTGAATCGTGGAGCAGTTGGGGTTCGCGATGATACCGCGTTTCGGCGGATTCTCGATCGCATGGATATTACACTCCGGCACGATCAGCGGCACGTCCTTGTCCATGCGGAAGGCGCTCGTATTGTCAATGACGACCGCTCCTTTTCCGGCGGCCACTGGCGCCCATTTCTTTGAAGGTCCGGCGCCGGCGCTGAAGATTGCAATGTCAACTCCGTCAAACGACGACGGTTTGACCGCCTCCACCGTCAGCAGCTTTCCGCGAAACGGGTACGTCTTGCCTGCCGAGCGCTCCGAGGCAAGCAGGCGGAGTTCCTTCACGGGGAACTGCCGCATCTCGATAAGATTGAGGGCTTCCTGGCCCACGGCGCCGGACGCCCCGAGGATGGCAACGGTGTAGCTCATGGTAAGTCCTTTCGGCAGGCGGCCGGCAACGAATCCGGCGGCCGAATCTGAGCGCGGGAGGGAGCCACAGACTCTCCTTCCGACGCAATCGCCGTTTGTGGCCCCGCCACCTACTCGCCTTGTGCCAACGAGTAACCCGGCTGCCCGTCGAAGTTACAGAGGTGTTCAGTCTTGATGAAGTCGAGGCCCGCGTCGCCAATGCGCTGCAGGAGGTCGATGACCTGCTGATGAGTTGCGATGTGGTCTCCCGCCACAGCGCGGAAACGGCATCGCCAGTGGTCCGTGCAGAATGTTTCCGGATAGCCGTTGGGCCACACTTTGACACCACGATTCGTGATCACCACAAGATCGAAGTCCGGTTGGGCGAGTTCCTTGAGTTTCGAGCCCAGGTCGTCCGGCACTCCCTTGCTCCAGTCGAGGAAAACGTCGACTCCCACAAGGTCCTTCCTCTGTTGCGGGCGGCCCGTTGTGACTTTCTCCGACATAATAGGCTCGCGTGTTGCGGAGTACTCCACCGCCGGGAGTTTGCCCGGCTTCCGGCCGAGGCGCTCGATGACGGCCTGAGCAAAGGCCTTCGTTCCGACCCGCTCGCTGCTTGAGCCCTCACGATGGATATCGACGGTATGAATTCCGTCCTCGATTGTCTTGATCCACGCGTTGTGAACCAGTGTGGCCACTTCGCCCTGGCCAATGTGAACCAGCATCATAACCGCGCCGAGCAACATACCGGAGGGGTTGGCGATATCCTGACCCGCGATTGTCGGAGCCGAGCCGTGAATGGCTTCGAACATCGCACAGTGTTCTCCGATATTTGCAGACCCGCCAAGGCCTACGCTTCCCGTGATTTGTGCGGCAATGTCCGACATGATGTCGCCATACAGATTCGGCATCACGATGACGTCGAACATTTCCGGGGAGTCCGCAAGGCGCGCCGCTCCGATATCCACAATCCACGAGCCTGCCTGGATCTCGGGATACTCAGCGGAAATTTCATCGAATACCTTGTGGAAGAGCCCGTCGGTAATCTTCATGATGTTGTCTTTGACGAAGCATCCCACCGACTTGCGGTTGTTGCGGCGGGCGTATTCAAATGCATAGCGAATGATTTTCTCCGTACCGGGACGGGAGATTAACTTGAGGCACTGCGTGACCTGATCCGTCTGCCGGTGTTCGATACCCGCATACAAGTCCTCTTCATTCTCTCGCACGATTACGAGATCCATGTTCGGGTGACGCGTTTGGACAAACGGATGATAGCTCACGCAGGGGCGAACGTTTGCGAACAGGCCGAGGGTCTTGCGGATTGTTACGTTGAGACTCTTGTAACCGCCGCCCTGTGGGGTTGTGATGGGACCCTTCAGCAGCACTTTTGTCCGGCGAAGACTTTCCCACGCTCCCTCATCGATTCCCGATGAATTGCCCGCCAAATAGACTTTTTCGCCGACTTCGATCTGCTCGAAATCGATTTCGGCTCCCGCCTGCATTAGAACATCCACGACAGCCTGAGTGATCTCGGGGCCGATGCCGTCGCCGTAAGCCAAAGTGACTGGTGTGTTCGCCATGAAACGTCTCCGCTGAGGATCGTGATTCCGCCGGCTGCACCGGCGCGCGCTGGGTAACGAGGTCACGCTCGCGGCGCAAGGGTCAGGTTTCCGCTTTCGCCGCTCCTCGTCGAGGCACAGGTTTCAATCCATGTTTCGACTCAAGACAGGGGTGCTTCTTTTCCTCATCGCCGCCATTTCGTGTGGTCGCGATCCGGTCACACTCGAAATGATCGAGGCTGCCGGAGCTCATGAGCAGCGACTTGAGCATGCGGAGACGCTCGGCACCTGGCTGGTGGGGGAGTTTGAAACGGAGGAGGCTGGCACGGCCGTACCCGGTGCTCCTGCGACTCTCCGTGTTCTTCGCCTTCCTCAGTTCGGGCGGGGATTTTATGCCGAGGCATGGTGTACCGGCGATCCCGATCAAACTCTCTTTCAAGAGGTGCTCATTCCGGTTGTGGAAGGCGGGAATATCAGGCTGCAGCGGTGGCGGCTTCCCAGAGCCGAAATGTATACCCACGTCTGGGATAATGAAGAGCTTCTGAACATTACCGGAATGTATGATATTCGCAGACGCGATGGCTGCGAATTTCTTGTCGAGCACCTTCCTCAGGCGGAAAGCTATCGTGCGGAGCTGGATTGTGACGCTTGTCTGCCGAACACCGGTACCAAAGACTCGCCACGCGTCCTGAATATCTCAAGAGAGGGGATCTCAGTCGAGCTTTGCGATGGAGCCTCTATGGATTTCACCCGCCTTACCGGAATCGACGAATCCCGTCCCACTCCCTGATTGTTCGCTCGTACACCTCAAGAGTTCCGGCAACCATTGTTTCCTTTGTGAATCGCCGCTCGATGACGCATTTTCCGGCGCTAATGAACGATTGGCGCATTGACTCATCATTCCAGAGCCGCACAAGAGCATTGCCCAGAGAGTTGGAATCCCGCGGAGGAACCAACAGGCCATTGCATTCGTGCTCGATAATGTCAGGAATGCCGCCGGCCGTGGTGGCCACGCACGGAACACCGGCAGCCTGTGCATCCAGCAGTGACGTGCAAAGTCCCTCCAGTTTGCTGGGCATCACAAAAATATCAAAGCTTCCAAGACACTCCGCGATGTCCTCGCGCCAGCCGGCAAACACCACATCGTCAATCGCACCCAGCTCTTTCGCGCGTGCTTCCATCTGTGAGCGCAGCTCCCCCTTGCCGACAAACACCACCTTTGCGTTTGGCAGATGCTGTTGGAGCATCGGGACCGCATTGACCAGATTCAGAGGGTCTTTGTGATCGACAAAGGCACCGATGAATCCCACCAGCGGTCCCGGTTCTTCAAGTCCCCATGTGGCGCGCAGTGCGGCACGTTCTTTCCCGTTTCGAACCCGGTCAGGGTCGATTCCACTGGGTACGACTTCAATACGCGATGCTTCAACGCCACCCTGAATCAGAACGCTGCGGACTCCGTTGGAGATCGCAGCGAATCGTATCGACGGATCAGTGTATTTTCGACGGGAGAGTGGATTGGATTTCACTGCAAAATCCACCCGGCGTGTTACGATAACAGGCAGACGTCCTGAGAACGCTCGCCATGCCAGTGTATGAGCATTGCCGGTATGGGCATGGACGATGTCGTAGGAGTTCTCTCGAGCGAGCTTTCTGAGTCCTGCAACAGTGCGGGGATGCCAGGCCTGATGGCGCCGCAGTTCGTGGACCTTCATCCCTTCACGTTCGAGAATGTTTCCGAGTTCGGAACGTGGCCGGACCGCCGCTCCCTGCTCGTGCCCCGCAGCTTTCAGGCCGTGCACCAGCCAGAGTACCTGACGTTCACCACCGCGAAAGCCTCGTTCCGTATCGATGTGCAGAATCTTCACGCCAGCAGACCTTCCCAATCCCGTTTGATACAAAAACCGGGAGCCTTTCGGCTCCCGGAAGAAGTCGTTTTTTCGGCCGGAGCCGCAAGAGATTCCGAATCAGTACCGCGTTTCCCGCCCGCCGGACTCACGAGGCGGCGAAGTTGTTGTCCCCGGTGATCCGCCTGTCGAAGGCCTGCGATTGCGGCTGCCCCCTGAGCGATCCTCTTCACCCTGGCTGGGAGTGCGGTCCCGCGCCGAAGTATCACGATCCCTTGAGCCGCCGGAAGTCGTTCCACTTTGCCGCGGTTCGCGAGTGATCGTGCCGGACCCGCCCGTCATCTGGGGGGTGAAATTCGAATCCGCGTCTTCCGGTGCAACTTCCTCCCGAGGTGTCTCATCCCGGAGAAGAGCCTCGATTTGTGCATCCACATCGACATCCGCTTCCGTAGCCAGTAAATCTTCCGGGCTGATATCTTCGGCTTCCGAAATTTCCGCCTCAAAGTTCAGATCGTATGACCCCGCGACCTTGTCGTAGGCGGTAACCAAACGCCCGCGTTTGCCGTCGTCTCCGGTCTGGCGGGGAATGACATCCTCCACAACGGTTGGCGTCAGAAAAATCTGCAGATTGCCGCGGTTTTCATCATTGGACCGATTGCCAAAGAGTGCTCCGAGATACGGGATCTTGGACAGGAAAGGCACGCCACCCGCACTTTTGCCCTGACTGTCCGAAATCAGGCCTCCGATATTGCGAGTCTGACCCGAAGGGATTGTCAGGACGGTTTCAATACTCTGGCGATCACGGCGAATCAGGTCCTGCGGACCGTTTGGTCCCTGGACCGAGACGCGCTCCGCATCGTCGTTATCGACGTTGATCTCCAGCTCCACAAGGTAGCTGTTGGAAATGCTGGGAGTGATTTCGAACGTCAAACCGTCCGTCACCGTGCTTTGACTTGTTGAGCGAGTCACGCCGCCGGTGTTCGTATCATTGAAGAATGTTGTCAGAAACGGCTCTTCCGAGCCCACAAAAATACTCGACGATTCCTGGTTCTTAACCAGCAACCGGGGTTGCAACAGGACCTTTGTTGACTGGTCGTTGAAGGTCGCTTCCCACTCGAAGTAAGCATTATCTTCAAGAATGGCTCCGCCAATTCTGCTTCCGGAAAGACCAATGAAGCTATCCAGCGCCCCGACCGGTGCAAAACCGAATCCGGACGTGTTACCTGTGGTCGAATCAGAGCTGCTTTCCGGTGAAACATCGGGAATGATTCCTTCTCCTCCCATATAGGCGGCACGCTGAATACCGACACTGAGTCCGCGGGTGAAGTTTGTTGTCAGGATTTCCCCCTGAATCAGCACCTGCTTCACAGGGCGATCAAAGCCCTCCAGGATCTGCTCCACCCGGTCGTGAACTTCAGGAACGTCTTCCAGAATAAACACACCTTGTTTGTAATTCACCTCAAACAGAAGTTCCGGCGTGCGGACCGTATCGATAATCGCCTGGAGGTCCTCAAGATCCTCCCCCTCGAGTCCAATGTTGTGAACGTCGTAAATGACAATCTCAGGGCCGACATCGAGAATATCGATCAACAGTTCCATTTTCTTGATGTTGGCCAGCAGGTCCGTGACGATGATCTGGTGTGTCTTCTCATCCACCTCGATCGTGCCGGGATCGCTCTTGTAGGACTCGATTTTTTCTGCAATGTCCACCACGTCGCCATGCCGGATGTAAAAAACGCGTGTAAACAGTTGAACGTCGATTTCACGAATCAGACGCTCGATCCTTTCGATTACATCCGGCAGATCCATCACGATCAGTTTGTTTGTTCGGTCGTCCGCCGTGATGCTGCTGATGCCGCTCGTCAGCATCGGACTGATGGCTCGCTCCAACTCTGATGCCTTCACATGATCAGGGCGGAAGATCTTCTGAATGACCTGCTTGGGCAGGATGTTTTGCTTATACCAGGCCTCATCCGCCAGACCGTAGCTGCCGTCCTCCTGTTTGAACCAGACCCAGCCCTTGGGCTGGGCGATGCGATTCAGGAGATCTTCCAGTTCAACTTCGCGTTCGGCGAGAGTGACACGCTCGCCTGGCACTTTACCCAAAGGAGTGATGGAAACGCCTGCCTGCTGCCCAATGACCGTGAGCGCCTGCTCGATGCGCATATCGTTAAAGGTCGCCATGGGAACGATTTTTTTGGCGGCGGGTCCCTCAGAAGCAGGCTGTTCCGGGGCCTGCTGGGCAAACAATGCGGGAGGCGCCGCCATCAGTAGTGCCAGAAAAACGACCAGGGAGCGCATCATTAGTCGTGTCATCGGCGCCGGTCTCACCTGATTCCGACGACGGCTTCGATCCGTACGATCAGCCATTGAGTGTCTCCGCAAGCTCCAAACATCCTGGGGTTGTGTGCCGGGCGCACACACTACGGCACCCTGATTCCGGCCCCGAAGCGTGTCACGCGGAAAGTTCCCGCCCTTCGCTTCAGCAATATGACCTCCTCCGGAGGGCCTGAGTTTGTGCCAGGTTGAGTAAAATCAGTGCCGCGCGAATCGCGAAATCACGGTTCCGTCGCTGCCGTTTTGCGGTTCTGAAGGAGGACTCGAGTCGCCCTCGACTCCGATCCGATACGACTTTTGTACCTGTCTTGTCTCGTTGAAATTCCGGTTTCCAAATTATCCGGTTCGCCGTTCATGACACTTCGCCGACTCGGAATTCCCGCCGCCTCATCCTTCATCTCTGAAGCCTTGAGTCATCCCTCAGTGGAGGCCGGCAGGTTGCGAGTGGACAGCCTCCGCGATGGTTTCCGAAATGTAGTTGGCTATGATCCCGTATCCAAAGCTGTTGGGATGGCAGCAGTCGTCCTGATAAATCGGCTCGGGGATATCGTGGTATATCATCGTAAGGTCGTGGAAGTTGACTCCACCTTCAATGAGTTCGCCCGCAACCTCGAGGAGTTTCGGATATCCCTTCACCACGCCGGGGCGGTACGGGTGATCTTCGCGAAATGCGTATTCCCGTTCCATTTTGGTCAAGGTTCTACCCTCTTCAAAGTACTGATTAGGCTGCAGAACGTGAATATATACAATTCCCTGCGATTCGCAGAGCCCCTTCATCAGAAGGGAGCATGAAACCCAGTGCGTTGCGATTTGTTCATAAAGGTCCGCTTCCCCGTGCGTTTCAGGGTCAGGACCTGTTCTCAGAAATCCGCCGGCAGCGTGAGACCGCGAATTGAGAATCTCATTGTGCGCGATTGTGATTCGTTTTTCCAGCGGTCTGTCATATGACCGCCAGAGAAGATTACGAATGATGCTGAATGCCGGCAGGTCACGGAACATTGCGGCCCAGCGGTGTCTTTTCTCCTTAAGAACCGCAAGGTGACCGATTTGGAGCAGCGCAACCTGGTCATGGACTCCTTCTGTCCGAACATGCCAGGCTCGAGGGTAGAAGGGATTAACCCCCACCGCGACATTTTCCACCTGGGACAGTGCGACCTCATTGTATCCATCAATGTTTACCACCACATCAGGTCGCACATCATGTGACAGCAGGTATGCGAGAGCAATGAGCTGCTGTGGCTGCTTGTACCCGTCGATCGCCATGTTGAGAATGTTTGCCGTGATCCCGTGCGCCTTGAGCGTCGATTGCAGGACTGTTCCTCCATCCCGACATGTTCCCTCGGCAACGGAGCCTCCGAATACCGCGACTCTGATGGATTTGTTGCCTTCTTCAGGCAACACTTCGTCCTTCTGCCGGGGAAATCCCCAGGGAGACGTATTCGGCGATCTGTCCGGATCGCGTACGAACCCAAGGTAAGGATGAATAACTTCTATCCTGGATTCGTCCCACTGCAATCTGCCCGTCTCCGACCCATCATCAGCCGCACCAGGTTCACCAGAAGTGGCAACCCGCTGTATTGTTTCGTCATACCGGCTGAGTGGAAAAAAATGGCCATTCAGAATAGCGTAGAGCAGATGCGAACATACCTCGAGCATTAATAGAGAAATACACAGCAATACTATAGCATACAGGAATTTCTTCCTGCGCGAGAAGCGCTTTGTCAACGCTGCTCTCCCTTACGACCGTTTCTGTCTCTGTGGAAGACTTGTCGTAAGTATGGCTTCTGATTTTCACGATGTCAACATGCTGAAGACACTTTCCGTATAGGAAGTGCAATGGCGAGATATTGAATCAGTGAGGTCCTCGGATCCTGTACGGAAACCTGTTCGGTTCGGCCATTGCCTAGCCCAACGCCTCCAGTGCTTCCTCCAGATCCTCTGCCGCAACCTGCAGATCCGTCCAGCGTTCCTCCGCTGCGGCCTGCCGCCCCTGCGTGTCCTGTAACTGCTTTGCCAGTCGCGCCAGTTCGTCCGCGTTTGTTGCGTTGGATGGATCGTGGAGCCGATTCTCAATCTCACGGCAGTGCTCATCCAGGCGCGAGACTTCCTCCTCTGCCGATTCCAGTTCCCGCCGCGCCTTTTTGAGGTCATTCGTAATGCGGTTCTTGTCGGCGTTAAGCCGTTTGCGTTCTTCTCGCGAAGACATTTCTGAGCCGCTCCGAGGCGCGGGCGAACTCGTGACCGGCGGAGGGGCGGGTTGCCCGTGTTCTTCCGCCACCCCCTTCATGTGCAGGTAGTCCGAGTAATTGCCGGGATAGGAGCGCACCTGGCCGTCGCTGATTTCCACAACGCGCGTTACCACATTATCGAGAAAGTAGCGGTCGTGGGACACGAGAATCACCGAGCCGTCGTAGCGCCGAAGAGCGCTTTCCAGTGTCAGGCGCGAGCCGATGTCCAGGTGGTTTGTCGGCTCATCGAGCAGCAGCAGATTTGACTTCCCGCAGAGCATTCGGGCCAGCCTCAGCCGTGTCTTCTCTCCACCGCTTAGGACACTGATTTTCTTTTCGACGTCATCCCCGCCGAAGAGGAAAGCTCCAAGAATGCCTCGTGCCCGGTCGGAGACCGAAAGAGGCGCCCGTGACAGGAACTCGCCCAGGACCGTGTTATTTGGATGGAGGTCTTCTGAATCGTATTGAGCAAAGTACTCAAAGTCCACGCTACTGCCGTACTTTACGCTCCCCGTCGACGCTTCCAGTTTCTCCGCCAGAATCCGCATGAGCGTCGACTTGCCCGCGCCGTTCACGCCAACGAGCGCAATCTTCTCGCCGCGGTAAACCGTCATGTCCACGCCGGAAAAAACGCGCACGCTGCCGAATGACTTCGACAGTCCCTCGCTAACAATGACTTCCTTGCCACTGCGGGGTGCCGGCGGAAACTTGAAGTGAATCGTCGACTGATCCTCTTCCGGAGCTTCAACAATTTCGATGCGCTCAAGCTGTTTGATGCGCGACTGAACCAGTGCCGCTTTGCTCGCCTGATAGCGAAACCGGTCGATGAACTTCTGCATCTGTGCCAGCTCAAGCTGCTGGTTTTGATAAGCGCGCTGCTGCATCTCGCGGCGTTCCGCGCGCTTTTCCAGAGACTGCGTATAGTTGCCGCGGTAGACGATGACGCGTCCCCGGTCGATCTCCACCACTTTGTTCACCAGACGGTCCATGAACGCGCGTTCGTGGCTGACCATCAGGATGCTGCCCTCGTGCGACGACAGCCACGTTCCGAGCCACTCGATGGTTTCAATGTCCAGATGGTTCGTCGGCTCGTCCAGCAGCAGAATATCCGGGTTCGACAGCAGCAGCTTGCCAAGCGCGATGCGCATTTGCCACCCGCCGGAGAACTCCGTACAGGGGCGCTTCAGGTCCTCCGGCTTGAAGCCGAGACCGCTCATCACCTTCCCGATGTTTGAATCCATCGAGTAGATGTCACGCCGCATTGTTTCGTGCAGTAGATAGTCGTACCGGTCCGCAATGGTTTGATACTCTTCCGACGCGTGATCCGTTGCCTCGCCCATTTTATGTTCAATATCCCGCATTTCCTGCTCATGGGCAAGAACCTCCTCGAACACCTTTTTGCACTCGTCCTCCACCGACAGGTCCGACTTCAGGTCGATCTCCTGCGGCAGATAGCCGATTTCCGTCGTTTTTGGATAGGAGACCTGTCCCGTCTCCGGCGCCAGCGTGCCGGCGATGATTTTCAACAGTGTGGACTTTCCCGCACCGTTCGGCCCGATAATGGCCGCCCGCTCGCCGTCCTCGACCTTGAACGACGCGTCCCGCAGCACATGTCGGGCTCCGAAATGAAGATTCACACCTGAGACGTCAAACATTCCACCAGCCTGGCCGAGAATTTCCGCCGCAACGCTTTCCAGCCCCGCAGCGGCGGGGAGCTTTAGGGGCGGGGGAGGTTGGCGTGCAATGGGGAAGAGGTCAGGAGTTCAAGCTGAAGGCCATTCCTTTGAGCGAAGTGGGTACGTATGATGATCGAATTCTCAGTGACTTTCAAGAGCCTTCATGTTGAATGAACCCGCCCGTTGCCCGTAGGCAGTTTCGGAGGTGCTCCTTGTTTCGGACATTTATTCTCTGGTGTGTGTTGTTTGTTCTCTGCTGGCCGCTGGCACTGGCGGCGTTGGTTTTGTATCCGCTGGTCTGGCTGATTGCGCTGCCGTTCCGGCTGCTGGGAGTCGCGACGGATGTCCTTTTCAAGACTCTCCGGGGCATCCTGCTGCTTCCCTGGCGGTTGTTGGAGCGGGCTCGCCCGAGTCGCCGGGCGCTGCCGAGTGCTGCCTGACCGGCCGCGAAAGCCGGGGTTTGCCTCCGCGCTTCCGCCTTTCTCCTTGTCTCTGGCCGTCTCCCCGGCACGATCCGCCTTCAGGGAGATTCGGTTACCATGAACAAAGCACTCCGTACGCGTTTGGCACTGATAGGCCTTCTGTTGGGAGGTACTGCCTGGGCTCAGAACGTCGCGCCCTTGATTCGCGAAGAGCCCAAGGTTCAAGTCAACGTCCGCTCACGCGATGAAGTCGAAGACAAAAAGCAGGCAGAGGACGAAGAACCCGCCGCTCCCGCTCCTGATCCGGAGACCGTCATTGTTGCTCTGGTCAATCATCATACGATTACCCGCGCGCAGCTCGACCGTCGTGTGCGGGCCCGTCTTGGCGGCAATGCCCCGGGAGTGGTCAGCGCTGACAAGCCTGACATGGAACTTCCCCTGCCTCTCTCCGGCGACATGGAGATCATTGAGTGGGAGGAGGAATTCAAGCTGGAGGATGCCATCCGCGAAGAGGAAGGGTCCGTTGTCAAAGGCTGGATGGAGCAGATGATGCTCGCCGACGAAGCACGCCGTCATGGTCTGGTGGTGTCGGACCGCGAATTCCGCGACCGCCTTCAGGAAGTTGAAAACGAGTTTCGTCTTTCCAGTTCCGAAGTCTCCGGGATGCTCAGCTCCATGGGGTTGAGTCGCGATGAACTGGAAGGCTACATCTACGACGCACTGCTTGTCGAGAAGCTCCTCGCACGCTTCGTGGCTCTCAATTATGACGATGCCTATCTTCACACGATCTACGAACAGGCGCCTTCATTGTATGTGACACCGCAGCGTCACGAGATTGCACACTTCACCATTTCACTGGCCGGTACGGAATCGAACGATTACATCAAGCGCCTCAAGAAGGACGCCCAGGGAATCGCTCAGCGTCTGGAGGACGGCGAAGCGCCGGATGTCCTTTTTGAGGAGAACAATCGTCTTGAGTTTGGTTTTTTCGGGGCCGTGTCGACCTGGAATCTCAGCAACCCGCGGCTTCATCCTCAGGTGGTGGCGGAAACAGCAAAGCTGAAGGAAGGCAAAGTCAGCGACGTTATTGTCGCTCACCGAAGGAGCGGCGGGCAGATCGTACCCGAGTCTCTTCACGTGGTGAAGCTGCTCAAGGTTCATCCGGCGACGGGGCTGACCTTCGAAACAGCTCTTCCGAAGCTGCGGGAGGCTGCTCAGGCGGCCGCTCGCGAGCAGTTGTTGAAGAAACTGGTGGAGGCTCGCACCCACAAACGCCTCGAGAATCTGAGTGGGGTGTCGCCCGAGAAGCTCCGCAAAACGGTGGAGGGGCTTGGCGAGAAACCGCCAGTCAGTTTGCGAATGTAACAGGAAAGCCATGTTCCTTTTGGAACATGGCGGTTCTATCCGGGACGCTTTCCAGAGTTTACCAGTCGGGGGGCAGCGGCGGCAGGAGTGCTTCGCGAGTCTGGCTCTCGTTATCTTGGGAGCTGGCCCCTTTTTCTTCAGTCTTGAGACTCTTGAGTTCCGATTCCAGAATCGTGAGGCGTCGCTGCAGCAGGCGAATTTCCCGCTCGATACGTTCCGTGCGTTTTGATTCCGCCCTGCGGGAATTGCCCTGGGACGGAGTGGCCTCAACCATACGCCCCAAATGGTGACGCAGACCGTTAAGAAACTCTTTGTCGTTGGATGGCGGATTGGCGAGAAAGTCGTCAAAGGCACGAATGCGTGCCTTCAAGCCCTCCGTTATCAGCCGCATTGCCGGGCGTTGCGGGTCTGCATGATCGAGTCGCGCCAGCGATGATTCGAGCCGTCTGCGAACTTCCGGAATGTCCTCTCGGGCACCACGTGCCCATGCTGTAATATAGGTTTCATACTCGTCGCGAGCAGTCTTAACCCGTTGGCGCTCTTCGCGAAGAGCCTCTTCCGGTTTTTTGGAAGCCTCGATCTCCTCTTCCTTCTCCGAGATTCGTTTGCCTCTCTCATCAATTCTCAGGAGTTCAGAGTGGATGATCCGCGCTCTTGCCATGAAATCGAAGTCTGAACCGCGTGAAGTGCCGGACCCACGGGGCGTGTCGGGTTTTCCGAAGCCCTGCCCCCTCTGGTCATAATCACGGGAGTCTTTTTCCCGAGTGGCAGGAGGAGGTACTGTGCCAAGTTCTTTGGCCAGATCCTCACGTCCCTGGTGACGGAGAAACTCGGCCACCCGTTCCAAATCCTCCGGGTGTATGGGAGGAGGGCCATTCTGTTCGTGGGAGGAAGGCGGACTCGAAGGCGGGTCAGGCCGCCTTGCAGGCAGTTGCACGAAACTCCCGACGAGGGAGGCTGCGGCAAAAAGCATGACGAGACGATGGTGTTTCATGGCGCGGTGACTGTTCCCCGGTCATCCCGGGAGTGCAAGCCCCGCGCCAGTTTGCTTCTCAGTTTGCCACAACGCCCGGTTGCCGGTATCTCAGTGTGACCTCAACAATCTCGACCTCCTCGGAATCGCTCGGTCGCGCCGGAAGGTCGATCGTGAGTTCAAGTTCGGTACCGCTCTTTCGATCCTGTTTTATTCCGTCCACGCTGATCTCTTCAACGACTGCGTCCGGCATCAGTGTTTCAATCACACGAACTGCTGCCGCCTTGTCCTTGAAGTTCTCGATCTCATAGCGGACTTCCACCACGCGATCGTACAACACGGTTCTTCGGGATGTGTTTCGACGCTCGTTTTCACGCCGATCGGACATGATGCGGCGTTTCAGCAAAACATCCTTCACGGTGCCCAGCGTCAGTTCCGCCGTTTCACCGCTGGCCGTTTCCTCCAGGCCGTCCTCGCCGATAAAGATCGTCGTGCCGTCCGGATCCTCGCTGTAAATACGTGCCTTTCCCTGCCGCAGAAGAAACTCACCCAGCCCTTTTTCCCGGCTGTTATCGATTTCATAAACCAGGGAGATGATTTCACCATCTTCTCCACGAGTCGAAAAAGGCTGAGGGCGGGTCACGTACACCTTTCGGACGGGCAGTTCCCGGTTCTCGTAGGAGAGGAATCTCCGCGTCTCACCGGACTCCACGGAACGGAGCCAGTCGTCGCTGCGATGAATGCGAATGGTGGTATCGTCGAGATCCTCACCGCTGCCGTTGGACATGCGGAAGTACTGCTGAAACACGGCCTCCGTTTCCTCCGGATTCACCGTGAATTCATAGCTGAACCGTCGATCGATGCCATAGAGCAGATAGGACACCCGAATACGCTCCGTTCGCGCCTCGGGAGAATGGATCTGCCATGTGAGCGCGTCTTCGTTGGGAGGAAACGCCACATTGATGACTTTCGTTGCTGTCGTGTCCTCACCGGGATTGCTCAGCAACTGAAGCTGAATCGAGTTTCGGTCAATTGCCACGCCCTGCCACGAGAAGTCGATATGGTTCGTGCCCTTCTGAAGAGTGATATCACGCTCTTCAGAGAGCAGACTGTAGGCCGGATGTTCGAGATTTACCCGCATGGCGTCCCGGCCCGGGAGTGTGACAAGCTTCGTTCTGGCGTGCGCCGTGTTTTGAAGCGAACACGCGGAAACAATCAGTGCCGCGGATAGTATTTGCAGAGTCTTCATCTTCATACTCCATTCATGCAGTGTCTGCGCTCAAGCCTGTTCAAACAGCGGCTTTGTCCCGGTCGCTGTCGGTAATTCAGTCAGTTCACTCGGTTTCGTGTTCCGGTGCGTTCAACAACTGTAAAAGTAACGACTTTTCTTGAAAGCGGATCGACATCGATTTCCCACTCCGCTGTGGCGCGGTCGACCTTTCTGAAGTGATCCGAGGCATCATTGATCGTCCAGTCACCCGTGCCCATGGGGCGTGTGATCTTGATGGGAATCGCTCGGTTCCTGGAGTTTCGAACCTCGATTTCCCAATCGCGCGTGACATCATAGCCAACCACGTTGCCACTTGAGTCGAAATCAAACTCAGACCGCGACTCGCTCATGACACGCTGTTCAAGAAGCACCAGCCCGTCCGATCCAAGATTCAGTTCCACGTCCTCACCCACGGGGATGTATTTGTGCGTGGTTGATCCCTGAAAGCGCAGACCCTCACGTCCATCGCCACTAAAGGCATACCATGCACCCTCCGGCAGGGGCGTTTCACCCAGCTCATGGCCTTCATCGTTCTTGAATTTGTAGAACTTGATGACCTGGCTGCCATACTTGTTGGGGTTGTACTCATAGCTGACATCAACGGGCACCTCTTGAATACGAGGGTTGGGAAGTTGTTTCCCCCAGCCCGACTCGAGATCCTCCGTTCCCTCGATCGTGTAGAGATAATACTCCGACACGGCCGCCTTCACGATTTCCTTGGCTTCTTCCAGAACGGCCGGGGCCATTGAAGCACCTGCAAAGAGGGAGCCGTCCGCAGACCACATCGCCTCATCGCGCATCATGCTCTTTGCCGCCCGCTGACGGAATTCGTTCTGATCAGTGCGATCACCGAGAAGAATGCCTCGTCTTGCAAGTTCCTCGATTGCCTGGACAAGATTGATTTCGCCCACAACGAGACGAGTCTGAGCATCCTCAAAATCCTCGCCACTGTTGTTCGACACAGTGAAATTTGGTTCGAGACGAAGCGCGGTTTCATCATCGTTCGCAAATACCGAGTAGTCCGCCCGCCAGTTCAGTCCTGACGCAAAGTAGGTGATTTCAACCTGAGCTGTTCCTTGCCGGGCGGCCTCAATATTCCAGACGATCGTGTTTTGCGTGTTGGCGGGATACCTGGCGTCAAGCACCCGGAAATCCGGAGAGTTTTTCACCATTCTGATCTGTAGCGAAGTGGGGTCGATCAGCGTGTTGGCCCACGAGAACTGGATCTCATTGAGGCCTGTGTTGAAGGTTAGCGAGCGTACCTCCCGTACCAGCGTGAGATCCTCGCTCTTATAGATTGAAAGCTGCGTCGTGTCGCGTCCGGGAAGTGTCACGAGATCGATCTTTGCTCTCGAAGCGGAGGGTACAAAAAGACCCGCCGCCAGCAGCACGCTTCCCAGCGCTTTTGCCGGTCGTCCTCTCATTTGTTTGTCACCTGCTTATGAATTCCCGCGGGGCGCATCGCCCCGCGGGTGACTGCCCGTCAGGTTCTCGGCCGAATCTGGCGGTAGCGCTGCCGCGCCAGTTCCACCAGGTCGCGAACGTCCGCGGCGGGGGCCGATTCAAACTCATCGATCAGCATTTTGTAGTAAACCTGCGCCTCTTCCGGTCGCTTCAACTCGTCCAGACTCTTGCCTCGACCGTAGAGCGCAGTCATGCGAACCGTGTCATCTCCGGGCCAGCGCTGAAGCACATGATCAAACTGCTCAATCGCTTCCCTGTGATAACCCAGTTCCTGGCGCAGTTCCGCAACCTTGAAGGCGGAAACCGGAGTGAACTTCGTGTCGTCGGGAAACCGTTCCTCCACGACGACATAGGCGAACACGGTTTTCTCGATTTCCCTGCGCCGCGTTTCCTTGTCGAAGATTCCCTTCGCATCCCGTTCCTGTGCAGCCGCGAGAGCGAACTGCTCCCTCACGGTGTCCTCATAGGGAATGAGGATATCTTCGCGAGAGACTCTCTTGTTTCCACCGAGACATCCCGCCAGGACGCAAACGGTCAGGGCGAATGCAAAACCCGTAATCGATATTTGTCGAAGTCTTTGTTTCATCAGTCCGCTTTTCCTGCTCCGCGTGGTGTGACAACCGTGCCTCGCGTTAATGTTCCCCGTTTCCGTTTTTTTCTCCCGAGCCGTTCCCGTTCCGGTCGTGGTCGAGGAACTCCTGGAGAATCACCGCCGCGGCCACGGAGTCGACCCGCCCGGCCGTCTCGGACTCTCCGCCCAGTATCTCCTTTGCCTCCGCCGAGGTGTAGCGTTCATCCCAAAAATCGATATTCAATTGCGGCAGGCGGCGCTGAAGCGAGCGCGCAAAGGCCCGGGTCTTCTCCGCCTGGTCCCCCTCGTTTCCGTTTTCCAGCAAGGGCAGCCCCAGAATAACGGCCCTGACCTCATGCTGTCCGATGACCCTCTCCAGTGCATCAAGGGTTGCTCTGCGGCCGTTTCGCTCGATCGAGGGGAGTGTCGCGGCGATCGTTCGCGATTCGGAAACTGCCAGCCCGATTCTCACGTCTCCGACGTCCAGTGCCAGAATCGACCCGTCCTCCACTGTAAGAGTGGAGGAATCCTTCTGTTTTGCCATCGTCGTCACTCCTTTCCGGCAAGGAGCATTACCGACTGACTCGTCCGGACTCAAGCCAACCCTTTCCAACTTTTTGCAGCCCGATGAACCTCGGCTGACCAACTCTCGAAACGTTATTAAACTAACACCTCAAATTCCGGGATGACGAGCCACTCAAAAGAATTCCTTTGGTCTTGACCGAGATAATGGGTTGCCGAACGCTCTTCGGGACGTGTTCTGTCCACAGATACACAGGGCGAACCGGAGGAGAATGTCGGTTGAGGGACCGGTCGAAAGCGCACCGTAAACTGCTTGGACAGGTTGGAATGGCTCCACACAGGAAGTTGATTTATAACGACTTCCGGGCTTGGCGAGCCGCTCCGGGGGGTGCTTTCACCCTCATCGAACTGCTCGTCGTCGTCGCCATTATCTCCATTCTTTCGGCGATTGCCGTTCCGAATTTCCTCGAAGCTCAGACGCGAGCCAAGGTTTCCAGAGTAAAAAACGACCAGCGTACCATCGTAACGGCTCTCGAGACATACAGGGTCGACAGTAACAAGTACCCGCCGCGCACTGCTTCCCCCGTTCTGCCGTCCATCGTTCCTTCGATGGGGTCGGTTGAATTCCGGCCTGCGGATTTTGCCCGTCTGACAACCCCGATTTCCTATATCACAACATACCCAATCGACATCTTTGAAAACTCGCTTGCGCCTCCCTATAACCTCATCGACTACTGGGACTCATTGATATTGTACGACTTGGACCGTGATCCGGGGTTTTTTGGCGCGAACACGGTAAATCCAAGCGTCATGTCCAAGGCAGGTGCATGGGGACTGGTATCGGTGGGTCCAGATGGTAGAATGGGACATGCCTCGATTCTTCAGGGCGGGTCTAGTCCTCCACTTCCGGATTTCTTCAATACGGACCCAAGCTATCTCGTTGATTACGACCCGACAAACGGGACTGTCAGTGGGGGAAATGTCTACAGGTTCCAGGCTGAGATACCAGCTGAGCAGATTTTCCGATTCTGAGTTTGATGGTATGAAATGATGATGCGGAGATTGATCGTGAATGGAATCGTTCGAGTAACAGCACTGTCTTTTTTTATTTTAATGGTCCATGCAGCATCTGCTGCTGTTCTCCCTCTGACAGTTGAGGAGATGAGCGCTGTTTCCGACGATATTGTCCATGGCACTGTCATGGAAAGTGAATCGGACATTTATGGCGGCAAGATTATCACCAGACACGAGCTGGCGATTCACGATTCCGCCAAGGGAACCGCCGGCAAGGGGGCCACGATGACCCTCTACACTCTGGGCGGCAAGATTGGACCACTTGCCGCGACTGCGCCCGGCATGCCGACGCTCGAAAAGGACGAGGAGGTTGTCCTGTTTCTGGAGACTCCCAACCTTTCAAAACTGAAAGCCAAAGGCGCAAAGATCGATGAGAAATCGCCCATGAACAACACCCCTCTGATCGTTGGCGGGTTTCAGGGAAAGTTCTCTGTCGTGAAGGGCATCGAAAAACACGACGCTCCCGGCGGAAAAGCACTCGAGGTTGAACGCGAAATGATCTTTCGCCAGACACCTGGTCGTCCCGCATCACTAAACGGCATGCCGACGGTCGATGAGTTCATGTCCAGCCTGAAGACTCTCAATAACAAGAGCCTTCCTGTCAAGACCGTGATCAGGGATATCGGTGCGAAGCAAAGTGTCGAGGTTCCCGTGCCTGACAAGAAGAACACCGCACTTCGCGCCTTCGACCCCTTCGGAGGTGAATCGGCGACGAAGGGACGAAATCTCAAACTGATTCGCGCACCGAAGAACGAAAACGAATAACGATTCGACTCCGCAGAAAGGCCCTCAGGAAAGCCGCTCATGAGTCACTTTCGCAAGCTTGCAGGCGCATTGACACTTGCCGCGGGAATTCCCGCGGCGACCGCATATGCCGGTTCCATTCAGCACATCAATGTCATCGATTTCAACAATCCCTCTGACGGAACGGACGACACGATTGTCACGAAGCCGTTGCGTTGGGACGAGACGGATTTTTCCAGCGGCGTTGATGTGCATCTCTACCGCTCCATTCCCGGTGGCGGATTCGACTCCGTTTTGCCGGGCATTCTTGCTCCCCTCGCCCACGACCTTCAGCAGGGGTTGAGCGTTGACGACGAGATTTTCAATGGTTTGCGACGCGCCATTGAGCAGTGGAACAGCTCTGACCTGTCAGAATTCGAGTTCTCCGAGAACCCGCTTTATTCCGATCAGGCCATCATCTTCGACCCGATTCAATTCCCATCCGGTGTTCTCGAGCCGAACGCCCAGCTTGATCGCTACAACGTTATCACGTTTCAGGATCTTGCGTTTTCAATTTTACCCACCGGTGTTCTTTACGAACCGATTATTTTCTACTTCGATCAGGACTTCGATCCCGACGAATTTGTTGAAAACTTCCCCGATGGAAACGATGCGCTGGTCGGTCGTATCGAGGTGGATGACACGCTTTCCGACGGCACTACGATCGTTCCCGCGGATGTGTTGGTCATTCGAGCGCGCGACAAGGACCTTGAGTTTCTCCTGCCGCGCCAGGAGTGGAAGGCCGGCACCATCATCGATGCCGATATTATCATGAACACGGTGCCGAACACGCAGGGTTGGTACGTGCTCCCCGAGAACGAAGGCGATCTTGGACTTCTCGATCCCCCGTTTCAGAAACAGGATATCATCGGAGCCGAAGACATTCAGGCGGCAATGACGCGAGCGCTCGGAGAAATGGCCGGTCTTGGCGGTTCGCATCTTTATCTTTCATCAATGTCGCCATTCTATGCCGGCGATCTCCAGGGTGCCCTCCCGGACAATCCAAACCCGGATCAGGTGGCGGCGAACTATCTCACTGATCCCTATGCATTTCGCGATATCAGCCTCGACGACGAGCTGACCCTCAGCAGGAACTACCCCAACAGCAGTTACGATTCCGCGGCAGGGTTTGGTGGAAGTCTTATCGACGGACGTTCCAACGACCTTGTTGTCAGCCCTGATTTTCCCGCTCCGGGAAACCAGATCATCTACTTCGGTCATCCGATCAGTCCTGACAGTCCCATCAATCTCGATACGGTGTCACTCGACAACCCTCGTGCTCAATGGCTGGGGCTGCAGGACGAAGTGGCCGGCCAGATTCAAATCGTGGCTCACACGGTAACCGGCGAGCGGCAGCGAACAGCCGCGGGTCCGAATTCCGACGCCTTCAATCTGCTCCCGAACGGTCGCTACGAGTTACGAGGTCTTCCCGCACGTGCTGACTGGTATATATTCACCGCGCCCTCCGAGTTTGGATGGGACGCTCCGTCTCTCGCGAGCCTTGGGAGCGATGCCGCCGACTACCCTCCCGAGTTTTTTGGAGGAGTTCTGGACCCGTTCGACCGCGGCTTCGGTCAGCAGCCCGCGGATGACTTTGATGATCAGAACCTGCTGACCATCCGAAACGAATGGGCGATCGTTCGGTTTGCAAACCGTTCCGTGGACCTTAACGCCGACGGTGTGATTGACGCATCGGAAGGCAGTACGAACGGAATCTTCGATGCTGAAGTCGCAGCCGGTCCTGTCTACATTGGCTCGGGTTTCACCGGAGAGGCCGTGAGCGTTGCCCGAATCGTGGTCGAGGCAACCGGCCAGATTTTTGACATTTCGAACCTCGGCTTTGGATTTGGCGGTGTGGCTCCCACGATCTCGGCCGACGACAATATCGATACAACACAGCTTGAATGGGTACTGACAGATTCCGTCGGACAGGAATTCGGCATCCTGACTCAGCAGGTGCGCCTTCGTGAGTATTCTGATTTCCTTTCCGATGACGAGAAGCGCGGTTACGAACTGACATGGACCTTTGAAAACACTTCCGGAGTTGATCTGCGCTTCGGAATGGCTCATATGTACGACGCAAACACCGGTATTCCAGGAAATGTGATTCTTTCCAATCCCCGTTTGTTTGTTAACGGAGAAGCTCAGCAGGTCAGTACTGGATTTGGACTTCCCGGTGAGGATCCGGTTCCCGTTTCCGTTGACTGGTTCGATGACCCGGCCGCGCCCGCTCTCAAGTTTTCGACTCTTGCAAACCTTCCCTCCGAAGGTCTTACCCCTCCTGATCGCGTTCTGACGGTTGCCAATGAGACCGTGATCGAAGATCCGGTGGATCGTGTATGGAATCTTCCTCCGGGGGCGGTCATCTTCTTCCCCTCAGGAGATGCGCAGGGCGACACGGGTGTCGTTATGCGATGGAACCCGCGGCCAGTGTCACCAGGCACAAACGTCAATATTGTGACGGGTGGAGCATATGAAAGCAACCCGCAGGCTGCAGATCCCGTCGTGGCCGCGCTACGACCCCTGGAGAACGGAATTGCTCAGACGGAGCTTCAGGAGCGATTTGCTGACGAGGCGGACCTTGGTGTCGCCCTTTCCACACTTGGCGGTGCTTATCTTGACCCTCTGGATATCATTACCAACCGCGGAACTCTTCTTCAGAATCTGATTGAAGATGCTGATCTTGATGGAATTCCCGACCTGACCGACAATTGCCAGTTCATTCCGAACCCTGATCAGGCGGACTCCGACGGCAACGGGATAGGCGATGCCTGCGAGGGGGACTTCGATGGCGATGGTATTCCCGATGCTGAAGACAACTGTCCCAATACACCGAACTTCGATCAGCTCGACCTTGATGAGGACGGTGTTGGTGACGCCTGCGATCCTGATATTGATAACGACGGTGTGCCGAACGCCGATGACAACTGCCCCTTCGTTGTGAACCCCGCACAGGAGGACATCGATCAGGACGGTGTTGGCGATATTTGCGAAACCGACTTTGATGGCGACGGCATCCCTGACGAACTTGATAACTGCCCGACCACTCCCAACCCCTCCCAGGCCGACCTTGACGGCGACGGCGTTGGTGACGCCTGCGACAGCGATCTTGATGGCGACGGTGTCCCCAATACGGGAGACAACTGTGTGGACATTTCCAATCCCGGTCAGGAGGACGAGGATGGGGATGGAATCGGCGACGCATGCGAAGCGACGATCGCTTTACTGCTGGAGAAATCTCCCGCTTCCGTGCCAATTTCGGTGAACGGCATTCCCGTGGCGCAATTGCCGGCCGACGACCTTGTTGTCTCCTCCGTGGCTTCCGGAGATATCAATGGCGATGGATACAACGACCTCATTCTGGCCGTCAGCGGTCAGTCCGGCGTCGTCAACTCAGGTCTGACCAGTCGTATTTATCTTAACGAGGGTGAGCTGAATCCAGGTTTCTTTCTCGATGTGACCTTCGGAATCGACGGCCGCATCAACACGTTCGACGATCGTTGGAGGCAGCCGTTTTCAGTATCTCAAGCCGTTACCAACCACGTGATTCTCTTCGATTTCGACCTGGACGGCGATCTCGATCTCTATGAATTCGTTGGTAACGGACAGAACCAGCTATGGTTGAATATCGATATTGA
This sequence comes from Candidatus Sumerlaeia bacterium, assembly GCA_028284075.1. Taxonomy (GTDB): domain Bacteria; phylum Sumerlaeota; class Sumerlaeia; order SLMS01; family JAHLLQ01; genus JAJFLJ01. The sequence continues at coordinate 34,762 of JANQSL010000167.1, forward strand.
TGACCCGAATGTAAACCCGCAGTTCGACTCGGATTCTCTGGGTGACGGCTTCTTCCGTAACGTCACGCAGTTGGGATTGCCCGGTATTTTCAACGCCAAGGGAACACCGTCGGAGAGAACGGCTCCGGACATATCGACTCGCGGCCGCGCCGTCGACATCGATGCGGACGGCGACCTTGATATCATTGTGTCAAACTTTGATGATGCGACCGCATCTCCTGCCAACGCTCTTCGTTCCACGAACAACCCTGGCGATCTGACCGCACAGGGTGATCCGATCGGAGCAATCATCGACATTCCACGATTCAGCGAGCGAATTCTGATTAATCGTCGCGATGAGCTTCTTATGACGGACTCCTCCGGCAACGTGACCGGCCGTATCCCTCGCGGGACTCCTGACGCTTTCATTGCACAGATTCAGTTCCTCGATTCGACTGGAACAAATCCCGTTTACTCCGAACCTTCCGCCAGCATCCCGAACCCGAACAGTTACTGGTTCCGGGACGAAACATTTGGTGTCGATAATATTGTCAACGGTGTTCTGACTGCCGGCACGGAAGCTGATGCGGACCGTTTGCCTCCTCTCTACAACGACATGGTGCCAACAGGTCCCGGTGGCACACCAAATGATATCGACTTCTCGGAAACCATTGAGATTGCGGTGGGAAGACACTGGTTCTTCGGAATTGGACCGGACTTTGTCGTCGGCAATCAGCGTCCGCCTCTCGACCCGAACCTGCCGGTCATTTATGGCTATAATCCGGTACATGTGAACACCGATATCTTTGGACAGGATGCAATTCCGGACGGAATTTTCTTCGTGCCAAACTTCTCCATCGAGTTCTTTACCGATCTGGACATTCTCATCGGAGGGCGTGATGGAACTGACCAATTGTTCCAAAACACGGTCACACCGTTCACAGACGATTATCCCAACATCCGCACCACGACTCAAGGTCTTGTCGGAGTTGACCTGTTTAGAACGGGATACGCGGATTTCATGGAGGTTACACAAAACGCGGCGCAGCTTGCAGGTGATCAAGGCGTCGGTCCCGGTGTTCTGACACCATATCAGCCTGATGCCCCTGCCCGTCCTGACCTCGGTCGCGCTCTTCGTGGAGAAACCTTTGGAGGTGCAACCTCCGGTTTTAATGCGTTTGGTACATTTATCGGCGATTTTGCGTTTGGTCCTCCGCTAGCGGCACTTGAGGCGACTCCATTCGTGACACTTATTGCTGGAACCACTAATCTCTATGGAATTTACGAATCCAGAATGTTCGACTTCATCGAAGACAGTACAACCTTCCGTTTTGTGGGAAGAACACGGTCTGTGGATACGGCTGACATTACACGGACCGGATTCCCTGATATTATGACGGCCAGTGACGGACCTGAAGGCGCCACTTCCGGTACCGCCGTAACGACAGGCGGGCTCGTTGGTTTGTTGATCAATTCCGATGGAAACGGATTCCGCTACACGGATGATAACGATACTGGCCCGTCCTTTCTACATGTGGGAACCAGTGCTCTTCGCCCCAATACCCCTATCAACGGGTCCTACATTCATGCTTTCGATGCCGACGGCGATGCGGACTACGATATTTTCGTGTGCAACGTTGCGGGACAACAGCGTCTCTATATCAATCAGCTGTATCAGCCGTCTTTGAAACCCGATATTACGGCGAGCAATGACCAGCCAATCTTCCACGACGTCACACGTGAAATGATCGATGACTCCGCCGGGTTTGGCATTACGGAGGTGAGTGGCACCTCCGTGACAGTTTTCTCATCACTGACAAGCGATCTCGTGGCTGCCGATACGAATCGAGACGGTGATCAGGACATCGCGGTCATCAATGGAAGAGCGCTGACCTCTGATGGTGATATCAGTGAAATTCTTACCAACAGGGGTCCCAGTGGCGTCGCCGCCACGGCCGTTTACACCCCGACATCGATCGCTTCCCCTGCCGGACGTGCAATCTCGTCCGGATTCATCGACACCGATGGGTTCCCCCATATTGGCCTGGAATCCGAGCCCCTTCCGGGTGCCCACGCGAAGTACTTCGACTTTGATCTCGATGGAGACCTCGATCTCTTTGTCTCCTACTACAGTGCGAGAAACGTCCTTTACGAAAACAGGGATGCGCAGGAGCTCGACCTGATGGTCGTTGGCAATCCCGAACTCGTCGGGCTTTCGCCGATCATCTACAATTCTCTTTTCTTCTACGATGATTTTGAGCTTCGGGACCCGGATGCATGGCCTGCCGCGCAGATTGCCGAGATGCGCCTTGGTGACGGAATCTACGAACAACGTCCCGACCGTATCCCGGCTGAAATTCTCGATCAGTATCGTTTTACCAACGATCTTGCCATTGGCGATGTTGATAACGACGGCGACCCTGACCTCTTCTACAGTAACGCCGCTGCAAACAACGGTGTGTCGAATGCACTGTTTATCAATCGCCCCACTCTCGCTGAAGGTCAGCCCGGCTTCTACTCCTCCAGAAGGTTCGAGGACGAGTCTGTGCTTCGCCTCCCCACGGTGCCCTTCGTTTCGGCACCAGACGGAATTCAGGAAGACGACTCTATTTCGGCAGTTATGCTGGATGCCGATAACGATGGCGACCAGGACATTCTTGTCGCCAACCGGCGCGCGAGCGGTTCGGTTCTGAACCCTAACTTCAAACAACTATCCCAGCTTCTCATCAATCAGGGAGGGGCTCAGGGCGGAACGGTCGGTTTCTTTGAAGCGGCGACGAACTTCCCGCCTAATGATCCGGGCACGGGTCAGCCAATCAGTCTCTTTGCCTCCCGCATCGCGGTCGCGGACTTCATGCGCCGTGCTGATATCTCAGAGGATATCAACGGAGACGGAATTGTTGAGGACACCGAAATCCTTAATTTCGAGAACATGGTGACTGCATTGCAGGCCGAAGAGGATGCGGGTGCGGAGCGCTTCGCTGACGGCGTTGTTCCAGTATTGGATCGTGCTGACGGTACCTTCACGATTCCGGTTACACATCTTGGCCGCGATGACAATGATCGCTCCCGTCTGACCAGGCGCGCTCCGCGCTATGTGGATATGAACGAGAACGATCAGTTCGACCAGATTCTCGACTTTATTATCGTAACCGATCAGGGTCGCGATCATTACTTCCGCAACGAAGGCCTGAATGCTCAGAACGAACCGACATTCTCGGTTTTCACAACCGACGCGTTCGTTCAGGACACGATTCTCGCAAGTACCGACATCGACGTGGGCGATGTCGATCTCGACGGATGGCTGGATTATGTTGTCTCGACTTCGACCGGCAACGAAGCGGCCGCGTCAGCGCATCTTTTTGTGAACGTTCCTGGCGGCACCGGTGGTCGTCAGTTCCTGATTACGGCTGACGAAAACGGCGAATCGTTCGAGATTCCGTACACCGTTTCCACGGGTATTGGCGTGACCGAGAATGTGCCCAGCGCGGCAAGCGACGTTCACGGCAATGCTCAGGCGGTGCTGTTGGTTGATGGAGACAATGACGGAGATCTCGACCTGATGGTGGGAGAGGCTGGTGGAACCATCGGTATCGATACCTTCGGCGCATGGAACGCCTTTTATGAGAACAGAATAATTGGCGCGGGATTCACCGCTCAGCCAAAGGATCCGCTTCTTCGGGTTCCTGCCGACGGTGTCGCACCCGATCCAGGATTGATTTCCGTAAAGAGCCTGTCTCCTCGGAATGGAACCAGGGGTCATCAGATGACGATCCGCATCTATGGTGACAGTTTCAAGAACGGAGCTCAGGTAAGCTTCGGCAACGACATATCGCTCATGTATCAACCGATCGTGCGCAGTGACAAAATTATCGATGTCACGATTGATTTGTCCGAGGCCAACACCGGCCCTCGTGCAATTCGCGTGATCAATCCTGACGGCGGAAGCGCCAGTTCGCGAAACGACGCCTTCAGTGTTGTTCTTCCCGCGCCCGAAGGATCAAGCGTGGAAGATTGGTCTCGCTATGAAACGGATTGGAGCCTGTACCAATGAGACAACGCGGAACCAAAGGGATGCGTTTTGGCAGTACTCTGCTCATGGGCCTTCTGGCGGGCATCGCCGTCTCCGCGGCAGCGGTGGATGATACGTCTGATGCGTACCAGCCTTCAACAGTCGACCTCACCCTTCCCAAGGGTGTTTCGAAGACTTTGCTTCCCACTCACGCAAAGATTACGGACAGTCTCTATGCTGTTGCGAACGAGATCAGGGGCAAGGTGTCAAAAGGTGGCAAGGCTCTTGAAGACCTGAAGAGGGCATCTGTCAGCAATCGGGCAAACCCCATCTTCAGGCTCGACAAGAATGGAAGGTCGATTCAGGTCCACATCACGTTGAGTTCGACCTCAGATGATGCCGTCTCTCAGCTTGAGGCGGCCGGTCTGCAAGTCGAGTACGTCTCGAATAGGCGACCTGTTGCACAAGGATGGATCAGCCTTTCGAAACTTGAATCTCTCGCGGAATTAAAAATCGTACACGAGATTCGGCTGCCATCCTATGCAATACCAACAGGTTCCGGCCAGGTTACAACGGAAGGTGAATACCTCGGTGGTCTTCCCTACATCAGACGTCGGACTCCTCGCGGAGAAACAGAGCCTGTACTTGTTGATGGCAGTGGCGTTACCGTTGCAGTCATATCTACATCGCTGTTCAGGCTTCCCTTTCTTCCCGCTCAGCCCTGTGGCCCCCTTCAGGTTCACGTGGCGAGTAACCGTGGAGAGGATGGAGCCTTTCTCTTCGATCCCAGCGACCTTCCCTCTCCTGAGAATTGCAGTGATAGCGTTCCTACTTTCGGTCAGTATGGAAGCATCAGGGTTTCGCCGGTTAATCTTGATGCCCATGTCCTTGACGATTCGCAGTTCAACGCCGATACTCCAGTCCCTTATCCGGAAGGGAGCGCAATGCTCGAGGTTATCCATGACCTCGCTCCCAAAGCCGAACTTCGCTATGGTCAGGGACTGACGACGCTGGGACTTGAGGCAAATCGTCAGTTTCTTGTCGAATCTCTTCAGCCGAAGCCCGACGTTGTTGTTGAAAACGTGGTTTTCGTTGGCGAGGGACGATATGACGGTTCAAGCGCGCCATCACGCCAGGCTACAGAATACGCACGCGAACGTAACATTCACTACTTCGTTTCCGTGGGCGGAGTCACTCCTCAGGGTTCAACGAGTGTTGTTGAGGCTGGAAGGTTCCCGCTTCAGATTTCTGATCATTTCCGCGGCGACCCGCGAAACAACAGGTCCCGTGTTCATTCCTGGAGTCAGGGTGTAACCGAGAACCGTGACGAAGGGCTCAACGTTACGGGCGACGCAGACAATCCGATCGATGTGACTCTTGTCTGGGACGATGAATGGGATGATGCGGATCCCGTTGCCACATTCGATTTTGATATGTACCTTGTTCCGAGATCCACACTTTCAATCAGCCAGGCTGTCGCCGCTTCAGTTCGCGTGCAAAACGGTGACGGATCGAATCCGATCGAGCGTGTTGTCTTCTTTCCGCAACCTTCCACGCCACCTCTCTCGCTGGTTATTGTTCGAGAAGACGGTACGGAAAACTCGCGTACTCTCTTTACACTTGTCATTGAATCCGGAACGGTGGAGGAGCCTGAGTACCTGACTCACGGTGTTCCACTGAATAACAGCGATGCTCTTGCTCCTGTTGTTTCTGTTGGCGAAGTCGATATCACCCAGGACTTTCAGCTTAGCCGATGGGCAATTCCCGGGGCCACGCCTGGTAACCCCAACGTTGATCGATTCTTCAAATGGTTCGAAAGCCAGGATGCTCCCACTGTCGTCAGTTACAGTGGAGTTCGCACTCGCACCACCGATTTTTTCCCTCCTCCCGTTCTTGAAGATCTTCCACCAGGTTTTTCAGGTCCTTCCGCCTCAGCGGCTCATGTGGCGGGTTTTGCCGCGCTTCTGAGGCACCGGTTTCCTGAAATGCCCACATACCGCCTCGGTGAGCTTCTCTCGGACACTTCGGGTCTGGACGACGAAGGCAACCCTGTCATTCCCTTCGCAACTGACGTGACGCCGGAGGAAACCAAAGAGTTCAAGAACCATCCGGTTTATCGGCGGCCGAATCCCTGGTCTCTCTATCTCAAGCTCGATGAAGGCGTCGTTGATCCTTACGGCTTTCCCCCTTCCGAAATCAAGCTTCCAAAGCCCTCTTTTGACGAGGTACTGGTTGCCGACTCGGAAGTTGAAGGTCTGGGAGAAACCATTCATGGAGCAATGGATCTGGAGAATGAATCTCCCGACGGCTGGTCGCCTGTTTCCACAGGGTCCAGCAGCCTGGACATTACGGAAATGGGTCTTCGAATCGCTGGCGGAGGCGGCGCCTGGTCAAGCCCATTGCTGACGATTCAGACCCCGGATGACTCCGAGCCTCGCACGACCCTGCGGACGGATCGCATGTATCTTCTCGAAGCCCGTGTTGGCTCGAATGAGACCGATCCGCTCAAGGTTCCTGACTTCCGGCTGGCCGTCGAAAGTGCCGGAGCGGATGAAGTCTGGTCTTTGACAGTGGCCAACAATTCCGATGGCATTGCAAACGCTCCGACAACACTGGGCGGCAAGGTCTACCAGGTTTTCTTCACCCCTTCCACTCCGGAAATTGCGAAGGAAGGGTTCACCTTCGTGTTTGAACGCCTGGAGAACTCCGCAGATGACAGCGAAGACGCCATTCTGATTCTCCGCGACTTAACTCTTCGGGAGCTGCCACTTCCGGAAGATCCGACCGATCTACCCTGAGAATATCCGTCTGCTGTGAGGAATTCGGATGGCCCGTCCTGGACGGGCTATCCTTGTTTATTGGCCATGTGGAAGATTCGTCGAATTGATCCGAAAGAATGGGGCAGCCTTGATGAAGCCCTGGATTTGGCCCGCTTGCGAGGACCCATCTGGTGCATGGGCAATGAAGAGATCCTCAACGCCGGGCTGTTTGTTTCGGTCGGCGGCAGCCGATCCGCCGAAGGCTGGGACCTGGCCGCGATGGAAGCCCTGAGCGGCAATGTTTCCTGCTCAGCATGCATCGTGAGCGGGGGAGCAATTGGCACTGACTGCGCAGCTCACCGTGGAGCTCTTCAGAGCGGAGGAACAACAATCGTCGTTGTGCCGGTTCCTCTTGAGCACATTTCGCTTTCGTCGTGGCGGCCGGCAATGGCGTCCCTCTGGGATCCTGACCGCACTCTCTTCCTTTCTCCGTTTGGCAAAACCGCCCGGATTACCCGATCCAGTCCAATTGCTCGTAATCGGCTGATCGCCGCACTGGCAGACACGGCAGTGGCCGGTCGCACCTCCATCAGAAGCGGCACCAATCATTTTATCAGCGTTTGCCGGGCTATGGGAATCCCCCTCTTCGTCCTCAATGAAGCTGATGATGATCCGGGCCTGCGAACCGCTTTCAACAATTTGAAACAGAACGGAGCCCGTCTGTTCCAGCGCGATGAGACGCTCAGTTTTGAGTTTGCGGATGAAGTTGTCGCTGCCGCTCGAGCTTGCCGCCGCAGAAAGCGGGCCGCAGCCGATGCCCAGCTGCGACTTCTTGAGACTGTCGAGCCCTATCTGGTTGGAAGCTAAAAACCATGTACGCGGCTGTTGTTGTTAACACCCCTCTGGACAGAGCCTTTACATACAAAATTCCCCCCGATTTGATGGAGAGCCTTGAATGCGGGAACCTGGTTAACGTTTCTTTCAATAACCGGAGAATCGTGGGTTGTGTTGTTGGATTGTTAAAGGATTTTGACGGCTCCGACCCTGATTCGCTCAAGAGCATCGATGGAATTGCCTCGGAGAGTTATCGCATCGACGAGGAATTGCTGAATCTCAGCCGGTTTGTTGCAGACTACTATGTCTGCTCTTCAGGAGAAGCTCTTTCCGCCATGGCGGTTACGGGTTTCCGTGATGTTCGCTTGCGAACACCGGTTCTTTATTCGCCCCTTCTTGAAAGTGAAGGAGAGGCATTAACCAGGCGGCAGCAGGAAGTGTTTCAAAAGCTGCGGCAAGGCGGCACGGCGCCCGCCACGAAATCGGCGCTTGCACAACTCGCCGGTTGCAGTTCCGGACTCATCGACAAACTGATAGAGAAGAAGGTCCTCGTTCAAACAGAGCGGGAACCCGTTCATACGTTACGCAAACCTTCCGGTCCTCACGCACTGGAACCAAATCCGGAACAGAGTAATGCTCTCAAGGCGATACTGGAGACAGTCGATCGAAAGATCTTCGGAGCCTATCTGCTTCACGGTGTCACCGGCAGTGGAAAAACCGAAGTCTATCTTCAGGCCATGGCAAGCGTTCTGGCTCGAGGACAGACCGCTCTTTGCCTTGTTCCGGAGATCGCGCTCACTCCGCAGACTGTCGAGCGTTTCGAACGGCGCTTTGGCGAGGAAATCGGCGTCTTTCACAGCCAGCAGTCGCGCACTGCGAAACTCGCGCTCTACCACCGGATACGCAGTGGAGAGATTCGCATTGTTATCGGTGCGCGGTCCGCTGTTTTTGCGCCACTCCCTGACATCGGTCTCATTGTTGTCGATGAGGAACACGACGGCAGCTATAAACAGGGAGAAACCCCTCGTTATCATGCGCGGGACATCGCGATTTTACGTGCTCAACAGGCCGGGATACCCGTGGTGCTTGGCAGTGCGACTCCAAGTCTGGAGTCCTACACAAACGCACTCGAGGGCAAATACACGCTGCTCAAACTCTCCGCCCGCGCCGCCAACGTTGGAATGCCCGATGTCCGTGTCATCGACCTTGCCCATGACTTGATCGATCGGTCCGGCGATGTCTCATTGTCTGAACCGCTCGTTGCTGCAATTCGGAAACGCCTTGAGCGGAAGGAACAAAGCTTGTTGTTCCTCAATCGCCGCGGGTTTTCCAACTTCCTCTTTTGTCCGTCCTGCAAGTGGGTTGCCAAATGCGAGGAAGATGACATCGCGATGACAGTTCACCGCAAGTCGAGACGGGCAACCGGGCAGCCCCGGGACTCCGGACTCGACCTGTTTGATGCCCAGGATCGACCTGATGAATTCGGGCTGAAATGTCACTTCTGTGGCAGGCGGGAGCCTTATCCGGCTTGCTGTCCGAGTTGTCAGAGAACGGACCTGTTGACGGTAGGCTCCGGCACGCAACGGATCGAGGAGGAGCTTGCAAGCCGCTTCCCCGATGCGAGGTTGTTGCGCCTCGACTACGATACGACATCCGGGCGCGATGCATGGATTCGCGCGTGGAATCAAATGGCGAGTGGCGAAGCGGACATCATTATTGGAACCCAGATGATCGCGAAGGGTCTGCATCTGGAAAAAGTGACGCTCGTGGGTGTTATTCTGGCCGACGTCGGATTGTTTCTACCGGACTTCCGGGCCGAGGAGCGCACGTTTTCTCTTCTGACGCAGGTTGCGGGAAGAGCCGGGCGAACCGGAGCCGGAGACGTTTACTTTCAAACATGGATGCCGAATCATCCGGCCATACGTTGCGCAACCCGCCACGACTACGAAGCCTATTACGCTGAGGAATCCCGCCGCCGTCGCCAGTCAGGCTTCCCCCCCTTCTCCCGGCTAACCGCCATTACCATTAGCGATACCGATTCGGAGAAAGCTTTTCAGGCTGCACGGCTGCTTGCGTCACTGCTGCGCCGCTTGTCGAACTCGTCCCCTGAGCAGCTTCGAATCAATGGACCACGGCTCGCCCCGATCGCCCGGTTGGGCGGACGGACGCGCTACCGGATTTTGTTACGAGGACAGCGTCCCCGGGCAGCCGGAAACCTCGTTCGGAAGGTCCTGAAGGACTCGGACTGGAGTGCATCCGCATCCACTCGCATTGCGGTCGATGTCGACGCCCTCGATCTTCTTTGAAAACGGATTTGCTGACGACCATGACTGAGGACTACGGCGAAGACATTTCCCGATCGTTTACAAGCCGGTGGCGAAACCGCCTGCTTGGCGTGCGTGCCGGTTTCGGCGACGGGCGCCGGGCAATTGAAGTGGCAAGACGCGCTGAGCGCCGGCGGATGATCAACTGGACGATTCCTGTCCTGGGAATTCTCTTCATATCGGCTCTGCTTCTCTTTCACCGTCTTGTCTTTGACTCGGACTCGGCCGGATTCGGGATGATGTTCCGGGTGTTTCTCTTTGACTATTCCCTGTTTGTTTTTGGAGGAATCTCCGGTTACAACATGGCGCGAAAGTGGCGCGCCAACGCGGATCAGGTGGAAGAACTCAGTCTGACACCTCTTTCCCCTGCAGTTCTGGGGGTGATCATGCAGGCGGGACTCTGTTCCATCTGGCTCACCCTCCTGACAGGGTTTTGCGTTGTTGATATTTTCACGGCATACGCAGACGCCGATTTCATTCTTCAATCGCTCCGGTCCGAGTCAGGGCCCGCTGTATCCCGCGTCCCGGCCATTGCATTGGGCGCACTTTCGATGCTGCTCACTCCCGTCGCGCTTGCGTGGTTCCACTTTGAATCCGTTCGGCTTGCTCACTGGATGTTTGTTCCCCACAGCATGCCGCGGGTTTCTCTGCTGCGCGCGGGAGTGGTTAACTTTATCACAATGAGCGCCATCGTTGTTGGCTTCTCTGCTATCGGAAGCATGATCACCGGCATCAGTGTGATGATTGTTGCGGCGGTGGCCGCCGCATTTTCGAGCTTTCACATCAATCCCGCTCAATACTTCGGAGCCTACTCTGTCTGGTCGATCGCGGCGATTCCCGGACTATTGCTGATTGCTTGTCTCAAGAGGCTCGCATCCTCCAGTTATCAGAAAGCCTTCCTTTCGACGTGGCTGTTGTATCAATGGTGGGGAGCGGGGGAATCCCGTCAGCCTGGCAACTACCCTCTGGAGCTGCGTAAAGCGATTCCGTTGTGGTCGCTCTGGTATGCGGCGGAAGAGGAAGAAATTCAGGAATTGCCGGAGCCCCGGCGGCGGGCGACGGCAAGACTGCGGGCAATGCGTGCGCGTGCTCTTCAGGCTCCGGTCGGACAGGCTGTTACCGAAGGTAAAAGCTCAGACTTTCCATCTCGATTGCCAGATCCACGTAGTGAACCTTCACATGAGGCGGGGTTTGAATCCGCTTCGGGACGAAATTCAGTATCGCCGACACACCCGCTCCAACCACTCGATCGGCAATGCCCTGAGCCGCCTCCGCCGGGACCGTTAAAATAACCAGTTCGATGTTTTCGCGTCGAACCACCTGCTCCAGCTCGGAGATATTGTAGACGGGAACTTTCTCCGCACCGATTGTCTTGTCCCTGACCTCAATGTCGAACGCCCATCGCATCCGAAATCCCTGGCGATTAAACCCGCCATAAGATAGCAACGCTTTTCCCAGATGGCCGACGCCGATCAGAGCGACGTTGATTTTTCGGTCTGTTCCCAGGATGTGTTTCAGCTTTTTCCGCAGCTCGCCCACAGGGTAGCCGAAGCCTGGCACTCCGAACTGGCCGAAGTAGGCCAGATCTTTCCGAACCTGTGCTGAATTCAACCCGAGTTCTTTTGCCAGCTCTGTCGAGCTGACCTTCTCGACCTTGTTTCGTTCCAGGTTTTGGAGGGCACGCGTATAGAGAGACAGACGTTTGATGACGGCTGCGGGGATTTTCCGATCACCGGAAAGTTCCTGGTGCTCGGATTCCGGCGTTGAGTCTTCAGAATTGGGATTCTTGGGGCCGGGCATCCGGCTCTCCCCGGAAGTGACATTGTGAAAACGTTCACAAGGTCCCCTGACCGACGGCAAGGACGAAATACTACCGTTGAGTGATCCGTGTCACCACCGGGCAGACCTCAACAACTTCCTCGCCATCTCCACTTGTTGCACTCACCGGAAACTCAATTTGGCCGTCCGGCAATGCCACCCGGATACCAAAAGTTCCATCAGGGTTCAACTTGATGTCCCTGCCCATGAATCGTACCTGCGCATTGGGCTCTGTTGCGCCATAGACAATAACCTCGGCGTCCACCACGAGCCAGAAGCGCCGGTCTGCCGGTGCCTGGGTGCGTGCGAAACCGGACGACAGCTCTCCGGCTCCCGCCAGCGTGCCGCTCGAGACCCCGGACTCCTCAACGAGCCGGTTTTGCAACTGACTGACGAAATCCGCACTGCTCAGGCGTGCGGGCATCTTTGTTCCGCCCGACATCTGCAGTATCTGAAGATGTTCCTCTTCATTCTTCTCATCCAAGTGCCAGTCAATGTGGTTCGAGACCTCCGCCCGAGGCATTTCGAAACCGTGAGACTGTGCGATGACGGTGAATTTGCCGTCATCAGTTTGAACACCCAGCTCCACAAGATAGCTGCGTCCCTTCACCGGAACATTAATATACCACGAATTGGCCGAGTTACCGACTCGAATATCCTCGATCGAGTGAGCATTCGAACCATTGTAATCAATTCCCGTCACGTCCGCCAGGCGAAGAACGAGGGGAGGAGGGTTGTGCCCACCCAGACCGAACTCCGCCACTGTGGAGACGGCAATCTCCCAGAATGCGAAAATCCACTCCGTGTCCCGGACCAGCACCGACAGTCGCGTCCTGTTGTATCCGTTGGGCAGATCGCCACCCTTTGCGTCGATACCTCGCTGAGGGATAAACCTCTTTGCCGCTCTATCAGGACGATTCCACGCCATTCCGTTGATGGGAGTGGGATTCGAAATCTGCCGTGCGGACGGTTCAAGTTCTCCGGAAACCGGAGTTTCTTCAACCGCTCTGGTGTTTGTTTGATCTCTCGCAGCAAGAACAGCGGTCGTTACAGGATTTCGTTTTCCCGCTTTCTTTGCGGCATTCTTTTTTGACGTTGTTGACTTTGCAGCAGTCTTCTTCAACGAAGATTTGGCATTTTTTTTCGGAGAGCCGGACTTCTTTACCGACTTCCTGGGAGTGGAAGCTTTCTTGGTGGCGGCGGTTTTTTTTGCCGCGGACTTCTTTGCCGCAGTCTTTTTTGCAGCCTTCTTTGGTGCAGTCTTCTTATCTTTGTCTCCAGCTGCAGCTTTTGACTTGGTCGTCGATTTCTTTGCCATTTGGCGTCACACTCCCGGAGGCAACTCGGCGCGAATTGTCCGCAATCACGTCGAACAATAAAGGCGATAGGCCACGAGCCCTTCTGCTGCAACGGGACCTCGGTCGAGGCCCGACGCTTTTTGAGCAGTCGCTTTATTGAAGCCTTTTACTCTCGGTTTCGAAAATGGATAGCCAAGGTCCGGATTTGGCCGTGGTGAGAACTGAATGGTGCCGGAGGAGAGACTCGAACTCTCACGAGGTTGCCCCCAGCGGATTTTGAGTCCGCCGCGTCTGCCATTCCGCCACTCCGGCATGCCTGTTGACCGGCGGTTTGAAACACCGATTTGATCGGGGCGGAGGACGCCTGCGGCAAGGGGTTTATGAAACACCGGCTCATCACTCTCCTTCTCTTTGGTTTCCTGACGGCATCCGCCGGGGGCGCGATATCCGATGCGGCGCGTGAATCTCTCCAGGCCCGGGCGGTCATGATTTCGATGGCTGAAAAGGAGAACGGCCGTGTCAGCGAATCGAGCCGTGTCCTTTGGTATGGCACCGGATTTCTCACCGCAAACGGGCGCTATGTGGTCACAAACTACCACGTCGCCGGCCGCGAGGTGGTTCGTGAGTTCGATTCCTTTAACAGCAGTCGCTTCGACCTGTTGGCACTGGGTCACGACGGTCCCATCGATCTTGCCTTTCGACAATCGGACGGGTGGTTCCAGGACCTCACCGTGATTCCCACCCGCGGCAACGTTTCCGCCGGGTTTTCCGATGCGCGCCGGTTCGATTCATTGCGTGCGGGAGAAGGCCTCCACACACTGGGCAATCCTCATGGACGGTCCTGGACCTACTCCTCCGGCAACGTGGCGCTCCTTCTTGACAAGCGTTCTCACGATCCACAGATGCGCGCGGCACTTGCCGTTGTCGAGGAAATGCTTCAATCATCCGGCGGACGTTACCGGCGCCACAACTACAACCGTCTGATCTTTGCGGGACCAGGCTTCGCGCGTCCGGGGAACAGCGGGGGAGCTGTCGTCGACGACAACGGCTTGCTGGTGGGAATCGTCTTTGCGGTGGTTTATTTGAACGACGGTTCCGAAAACACGATGATCATTCCGGCAGAGTATATCACGCGCATCAGCAGCGGCATCGCGCTGACATTCAGCGCGTGGACAACGGAACGCCGCGAAAAGAAAAAGAGCTCCAGAGAGGAAGACTCGCAGCCCGAGGCCCCTTCGGATGACGACTCCGACCTGCCACCCAACCGAACCCACTATCTGTTGCGGCATCGCCCCTTGCGGGACGTGGAGGTTTCTCGTCTTCGACTCATTCTTGAACGCGAAAGCCCGGACTCCGCTAAATTCGTTGATAACGTTCTCCAGCGCACGATCTTTATTCCCATTCACCACACGGCAATGATGGATACCCGAGCCGTGCGCTTCCCGGATGGAGAAAGTCGCGACCTTGTACTGTGGCATGAGGGGAAGCATCCGCAGGAAACCGCACCGCAGTCACCCGCGTGGTTTTTCACATCCGTCGATGGTCAGCGCCGGGTGTTCATCACGCTGCCTGCAGACATTCCGCTGGCCGGCGAGTTTGCCGTTCTGTACGAAGACGAATCCGAGATTCATGTATGGCCCGAATAAACTCCGAAAAAGAACCGCTCTCCGTTTCTCAAGTCACCGCGATGATTCGTGCGCGGCTTGAAGAGGAATTTCCCCGCGTTCATATCGAGGGAGAAATCAGCAACTGGCGTCCGGCGGCCTCCGGCCACGTTTACTTCGCGTTGAAAGACGAGGGCGCATTGCTTGGCGCTGTCATGTGGAAGTCCACCCGCCTGCGGTTGCAGGACGAATTCCAGGACGGTGACCGTGTAAAGGCTCGTGGGGCCATCAGTGTTTACGACCGCCGTGGCCAGTACCAGCTCATCGTCGACTCGCTGAAACCGGCGGGGGAGGGTGTTCTTTGGAAGAAATTCGAGGAACTGAAGCTCAAGCTTGAGGCGGAAGGTCTGTTCGATCCATCCCGCAAGCGGGAGATTCCCGCGCTCCCCATGAGTGTTGGCGTGGTCACCTCTCCCACCGGCGCCGCCATTCGGGATGTTTTGTCGATTCTTTCGCGGCGCGCGCCGGGTCTCCCTGTCTATATTTGGCCGGCACGTGTGCAGGGCGAAGGGGCTGCACGCGAAATTGCCAACGGTGTTCGGAAGCTTGCAGAGAGCGGTCTTGTCGACGTTCTTGTTACCGGACGCGGCGGCGGCAGCCTCGAGGATCTCTGGGAATTCAACGATGAAACACTCGCCAGAACCATTGCCGCATCTCCCGTTCCGGTGATTTCCGCGGTGGGGCACGAGACCGACTTCACAATCTGCGACTTTGTTGCGGACCTCCGGGCTCCGACTCCTTCCGCCGCGGCGGAGCTGGTGAGCCGCGATCGGATTCAACTGCGGTCTCAGGTGGCTGATTCCCTTCGCCGGCTCGACCGGACCATTGAGAGCTGGCTCCAAAGTCTGCGCCGCCAGCTTGACGGGACAATGGACAGCCACGCCCTCCGCCAGCCGGAAATGCGTCTTCGAGAAGCTCAGCAGCGAACCGACGATGCCCTCCGCCGGCTCGATCTTGCAGTCACGGACGGCATCACCACGGCTCGTCATCGCACTCAGGCTGCTACCGCCGCCCTCCAGGGCCACAACCCCGACCTGATTCTTCAGAAGGGCTACGCCATCGTTACCGATGCGTCTTCCGACCGCGTTCTGTCCCGCAGCAAAGGCGTCCGCTCAGGCCGCCAGATTCGCACACGCTTCGTTGACGGAGCCGTGCGCAGCATTGTCACCGACGACGACCCCGACCTTTTCGAAGGCGGAATGGACTGACTTTCTCCACAGCCAGCCCCCGGGAAACTCACACCCATCGTGAGAGAAGCGTTAGATTGTGAGGGGATCGCAACCCCTCGGGCAGGATTGTGCGAAGTGCTCTCCCAGCCCTTGACGTGGTTTTAGGAGTCCTCGTACCCAGCCATCCCGGACGGCTCATTTCAGGAGGCCACCCGGTATGGCAATCATCGAAGACCTTCAGGACCTTGAGCACCCTCGCCCCGTCATTCAGTTGGGGAAGAGCGGCACAACAGTGGAAACAGCGGTTCCCGCAATCCTTCGCACAAAGAAGCGGAGTCTCAGGACCGATACCGTCATTATCTCCGATGTGCACCTGGGCAGCGATGTTTGCCGCGCAAAGGACCTTCGGAAGGCTCTCGCCGAGTGGTATCCCTTCCGGCGGCTTATCATTCTCGGCGACCTCTTTGACGACCTGAACTTCTCCCGCCTGAAGAAAAACCACTTCGGGCTGTTGGACGATTTCCGCAAGCTGACCAAACCCCGGCGCGGCGTCACGATTGACTGGGTGGAAGGCAACCATGACGAGACCGCCGACAAGGTGATTCCTCACCTCATCGGCGCTCGCATTCACAAGCAGCTGATGCTGGAGATGTACGGCAAAAAGTACCTCTTCATCCACGGCCACCAGTTTGACGACTTCCTGAACGACCATCCCGTCGTGACCGGCATCGCCAGCCGCTTCTACGAGTCGGTCCAGCGGCGCGAAGGCGATGCTCAAAAGGTCAGCCGATGGCTCAAGCGGCAGTCCAAGACATGGGTGAAAGCGGCGAATCACATCGAGACACGTGCACGCAGCTACGCCTCACGCTTCGGTGCCGACACAGTCCTCTGTGGCCATACACACTATTACAATGCAAACACCGACAGCGGCGACGAAGCCGTGCAGTATTACAACACGGGTTGTTGGGCGGACTCACCGAGCACTCTCACCACCATCGACGACAAAGGCCTGCGGCGGCATTTGTACAGGTAGTGAATGTCCTGAGTATAACAACGGCCACGGCATATCGCCGTGACCGTTGTCCAGCCGCTCCTCAAAGTGCAACGGGTCAGTTTGCCGTCACACTGACCTGATCCAGGTAGAAGAAATTCCCGCCGCCGCTCTGGTCATAGGTGCCGCCTTTGGCGAAGAGCGTGATCGTGCCGCTTGTTGCGGTGACCGTTGCCGTGTAGTTCACCCACACATCGTTGCCCTGACCTTCCAGCTTCGTGTAATTGACGGAACCCGCTTCCGCATTGGTGCCGCCCGTCAGGTCATAACCGAACTCCAGCCACTGATCGCCTGCTCCCGCCTGGCGTTTTAACCACGCCGAAATGTCGTAGGACTGGCCGGAGGTGACACTGATCGTCTGATACACACCGCCATGAAGCCGAAGGCTGTCGCTGCGTGACCAGTATTGCGAGGAGGCTCCATCATGTTTGTTCAGCGTCGCTTCGCCAAACGTGATCGGGTTCGACCAGCCGCTGCTCCAGGAGGTCCAGCCGTTGCCGACACCGCCGGTAAAGCCATCCTCGAAGCTGCCGTTCGTTACAATGGCGCCCGGCGGAGGGGTCGGAGTGGGAGTCGGTGTCGGTGTGGGCGTTGGCGTGGGACCGGAAGCCACTGCAAAAGCATCGATTTCGTAGTACAACGGCGAGACAAAGGCCGCGCCGAGACTGTCACGATCATCTCCGTTACCGGAATTCCAGTCATCCGCCGACTTGTTGCCGTCCAGAATTCCCGCTGCAAACAGATCAATCCGAAGACCCGTCACACCTGCGGCGATTGGACCGCTGGTGCTTGTCAGGCGCGTCAACGATGCACCAATGCTGCCGGGTTGAGCCGTGCCGAAAGCGATGGCTGTCACTTCCTCTTTCAACAACGTCCAGTTGGATGATGCGGAAACAGTCGTGTCGCTTGTCACGTACACATCGTAATGCTGCCACACCCGTGCATCCGCACCCGTGTTGCCGGCGAACACGCGAAGCTCTGTCAGATCCTTCGCGCTGCCGAGCG
Organism: Candidatus Sumerlaeia bacterium; assembly: GCA_028284075.1. Taxonomy (GTDB): domain Bacteria; phylum Sumerlaeota; class Sumerlaeia; order SLMS01; family JAHLLQ01; genus JAJFLJ01. The sequence continues at coordinate 52,675 of JANQSL010000167.1, forward strand.
GCCAGAAGCCGCTCCATGCCGCCGTATTCTCGCCGGGATAGTCCCGGGTCAACCCGCTCAGGCCCGTAAGAGACGCGCCATCGGTGAATGCCGGTTCCTGCTCCGCCGGGTTACTGTTGGCGGAGTGAAAGCCGCCGAGAATCTTTGTCCCCACGACGCCGTCGATGCTATCGGAGGAACTTGGCTGAATGCTTAATGCCGCGGGGCTTGCCGCGGTTTCCGTCGTCACGTTGACCGGTGCGGGTGTGGGCGTAGGGGTTGGAGTCGGTGTCGGTGTCGGAGTGGGAGTTGGCGTTGGTGTTCCGTTTCCAGTGCGAGTGAATTCGATGTAGTTAAGATTGAACCCTGAGCTCTCCAGATTCATCCGGACCGTATTGCCCGATGCCAGCAGGTTCACGGTACCCATGTCCAGGTCAGTCCAGTTTTGCCAGCCGCCGGTTGCTGCAAACGCTTTTGATCCGGTTTGATTGACACTGTTAATGGACAGAGAAAGGGTTCCGCCCGCGCTTTCCGATGCAACGCGTGCGCGAACACTGTACTCGCCATCCGTTGGGACCGTAACACTCGAAAATTCAAGCCACTCACCTGCGTTGATCCAGCCAACGTTGAAGCCTCCCTCGGAACAAACCTCGATATCCACATCCGTGGACCGATACTGCCCTCCGCTGTTTCCGGCGTCTGAATCCGAGTACGTGTCGAAGTCTTCCGCTTCCAGTTTGAACGGACTTGCCGGAATCATCGAGACGCCGTCGATGTAGTAGTAGTTGCTGGAGCCGTCCGTGTTGGCCTGACCACCGAACGCGAAGAGCGTTGTTGTGTTGCCGGTGGCGACGACGGACTGGCTGTAGGTCACCCATGTCTCCGGCGGACTGCCGTCGAGCGGGGTGTAAACGACCGAGCCTGCCAGGGGATCTGTTCCGCCGGTCAGATCGTAGCCGAACTCCAGTGTCTGGTCTGATGCGCCCTCAAAGCGGCGAAGATGCGCTTCAATATCATACGACTCGCCTTCGACGGTGGGAACCTGCTGATAAACGCCTCCGACAAAAGGAAGAGAATCGGTTCGGGCCCAGTATTGAGCGTAATCCCCCTCGTATTTGTTGAAACCCGTTTGGCCGAAGGTAATGGGATTCGACCCCGCTCCCGTCCACGATATCCACCCGTCGCCCACGCCGTTTGTGAAGCCCTCTTCAAAGCCGCCGTTAACAACAACGCCGCTGTCGGAGGCACAGGCATCCGGAGTCTGCGACCCCGCGGCATAGTTTTGGGCGGCCGCATGCTGGAAGGAGTCCCACAGATCCTGGCCGACTCCTCTCGGGTTCTGATTGCGCAGCCCCAGGAGAGAAAAGTTCTCCCAGCCCGGCGAGTCCGGATAGATAAACCACGCGAGACAAACCACGGGATGATTCCCCGGCGTGTTGTTCCAGTTGTTCACCTCACTGAAAACGTTGATGAGAAACTGTGCCGTTTGCGACTCCTGGTAGGCATCATTGACGGGATTCGTCTGACGATTCCATTCGAGAACATAGAGAGGCTTGTCGCAAAAACCGTAATCGTCAATGACGTCGATTTGCGCGATCATGTTGTTCATGAAATCGTTGGTGGCGGTTGCCGCATCGAACCATGGCGCACCATAGCTGTGCAGTGCAAACCCGTCCGTGTCGCCGGGACCAAGCGCCGCGCACATCTGACTCAGATAAACAAGGCCATCCGTGTGACGCACCTCTCCGATGAAATCGCCCGGCGAGACAGGACCCACCAGAACGATCTGTTCGCCAAGGGGACTGGAGACACTCTTGATCGTGCTGCGAATCTGTTTGTAGAAGTCGATGTACTCCGTCGCCGTCAGAACTCCGCCACCGTACTCGTCATAGAGATTCATCTCATTGCCGATCTGCCAGATGTGGCAAAAGTTCGACGCCTGCTGGACGGCCACGGCGAGATCGTTGAGATACTGGGTGCGCTCCGCCGGCGCCGGAATGGACCAGCCCCAGCGAGGCTGGATGCGGATCACGACAGAGTGCCCCTTGTTGGTGATTGTCTGAAACTTCGAGGCCTGGTCGTTCATCGTCCAGCCGCCGTCATAAAGGTTTACGGTTTCCAGATCCCAGATTCCTTTTCCACCCGTCATGGCTTCCACATCGTTCGATGACTCGGACCCGTACCAGTGAATGCCATAGAGCCACGGGCTGTCCGCCATTGCCAACAGCGGAACAATCATCGCAAACGCGATGGCTGTAACAACACGTTGAAAACACTGACGCTGCATGGGAACTCCTGTGTTCTTCCCGCCACGGGTTCGGAAGCGCGGAGGAATTCAGGCACAGTGAGAGGCATGACAACCCGGCTCACTGAAACCGTTTCCGGGGGCTCCGAAGAAGCGGCAGTAAAGGAAGGATAAGATTCGTGACGTCAGGTAATCGGTTACTAAAAAATGCCCCGCCTTGTCAAGTGGGAACGGTTCGAGGGTGACCCGCCTCACCTTTGCCGCACTCCGTATGAGGGTTAGATTTGGGCGCCGTTTGAGATTTCCTGGAGGCATGTCCAGCAAAGACAGTCTGGCCACCTTGAGGCGATTTCACGGCGTTGCTCATTCGTAAGCGGTATCTCCATGCACCCGCAAATGCCTGTCGCGGCACTGCAGTCAAAGGGCCGGCTGCATCGCATACAGACCTTTTGCTCCGCGTCGTTTTCAAACCCGTCGCTCATGGTTGCGATGAGGATAACCGATAGCCGTCGATACGACGAAAGCGGGAACGCAGAATTCTTCCGATGGCTTCCGCACCCTTGCCCTTCAGCATGCTGAAATGATCTCCGGGGACCGGCGCGTAACGCGTCGGTCCCGTCAGGACTTTTTCCCAGCCAATCCGCGGGAAGATGTTGGAGTACAACGCACTTTGCCTTCCCGTGATGACAATTGCCGGAACACGGATCGGTTTTGGAACATACTTCCACCGGGCCGAACGCGGTACTTCGAGTCGCGTTACAATGACCCGGGGAGCCTGACCTTCACCTGTTCCGTTTGCCGCGGCGGGTTGCCTGCTGAGTTGAGAACGGGCGGCGATCCGTTCGCGAAGAACCCTGAAAGCGTCTGAGACTCCTCTTTCCTTCAAATGCCTTGCGACACGCCTGTAGTCATGTCGAGTGCGGGTTGAATAAAGAGGACCCACCAGATCATACCAGCGGCGATAGGCATCCGATGGACCGGGCCACTCAAGCACCACAAGGCTTGCGACTTTTTTTCCCCGTTGTTGCAGATCACGGGCGATTTCCAGCGCGATCGCCGATCCAAAGCAATAACCTCCGAGAATGACCGGCCCCTCTTTGTGAACAGAGAGGATCTCGTTTGTGTAGTGCTTCGCCAATGCCTGAACATCTCTGAGCGTATCGCCGACAATTCCAAGACCTGTCGGCAAAATGTAAAAAGGCCGCCGGCCCAGAAACCGGGCAACATAGAGAGAACGCTGGCATCCACCCACCCAGAAAACGGGCGTACCTTCCTCACGTCTCTCCGGGGGACGAACCATCAGCATGCCTTCGTCATATGCCGACACCAGGTCCCACGTGGCAATTCTCTCCCGCAACTCATCGACAGCCTGTGCGGTAAGCCCGGACTGCAGAGCCCGGTCTTTCCAGACGTCGCAGGGAGCTTCCGAAGGCACGACGTTATCCTTGAACAGTGTTGCCAGGTATCGCGACAGTGAAGGGATATCGGGATAATCCCAGAACAAAGTCTGATGAAGATCGGTACCGATCGCCTCCGCCAGTTCGCCCGTCATGTTCAAAGCTGTTATCGAATCGATTCCAATGGCGGCGAATTCCTCGTCTACATCGATTTCCGAAGGGGAAACCTCCATGTGATCCGCCATCGTCTCCACCAGCCACGTGGAGATCTGCTCGGCCGTCGGCACGGACGGAAGCGGGCGAGGCTCTTTGACCTCAGGCCGTTTGGGAGGAGACTGTATGGCTTCGGACATGGTGCTTTTCAAACATCCCGTTCAGATACAGTTGTCGGCAGTGAGATCGCCGGATTTTCCCGCTGGTTGTGCGGGGAATGCCTCCGGGCATCAGGAAAATGCAGTCCTCCACATGGAGTTCATGCACGCTGTGCACCGCGCGCCGGAAAGCTTTCTCCAGCTCCGCAACGCTCGTCGATCTGAGCGCGGTACGTTCCAGTTCCGCGGCAACGATAAGCCTCTCCCCGCGGGCCTTGTCCACAGAGAATGCGACCGCTCCCGCCGGGCGGACCGCTTCGTGGCAGTGCTCGATCGTTGCCTCGATATCGCCGGGATAGTGGTTACGCCCGCCGATAATGATCAGATCCTTGATTCGTCCCGTTACGTGCAATCGGCCTTCGTCGAGAAAACCAAGATCGCCCGTCCGCAGCCAGGGGGTGTTGCCCGTTCCGGAAATAACAGCGTGGAATGCCTCCCGGGTCTCTTTCTCTGACTGCCAATAGCCCGCCGCCACGTTCGGACCCCGCAGCAGGATTTCGCCGACATGCCGGTCCGGAAGAGCTTCAAGTGTCTCCGGCCGGGCGATGACCACCTCCTGGTCGAGCCTCGGAGTTCCGCAGGCCACACTGAAGCGAACATCGCTGTTGTTTTCAGGCCTCAAGGGATCGGCTCGATCCTGTTCCAGAGCGGCCGGATCAAGGGAGAGGACCCGATGTGGTGTACGCGTGTCACCGGCGACAAACAACGTCGCCTCCGCGAGGCCGTAGCATGGATGCCAGGCGTTGGAGTTGAACCCGAAAGGCCGCCAGACCTCACTAAAAGCCGTGAGGGTTTCCGCCCGTACCGGCTCGGAGCCGTTGAAGGCAACCAGCACGGAGCTGAGATCGATACCTTCGCGCTGATCCGGACGGATGCGGCGCGCGCACAAGTCCCAGGCGAAGTTCGGTGCACCCATGATGCGGCCGCGATAACGGGTAACCGCCTGCAACCATCGAACGGGTTTCATCAGGACCGACTCCGGAGACATCAACACGCAACGGCCACCGCCGTAAACAGTCTGCATCGCCATACCGATAAGACCCATGTCATGAAACAGCGGCAACCAGCTGATGATATTCTCTGCGGCGTCGGCACCGACGAAATCCTCGATCATGCGTTCATTGGCGACAAGATTGTCGTGAGTAACGACAACACCCTTCGGGGCGGCAACGGAACCGGATGTGTACTGCAGAAACGCGATCGAATCAGGATCGGGAAGTGAACCCGGAGGACATTCAGTTGATGCATCGATTTCGTCGGTCGGGAGAAACGTCAGAGAGGGATTTCCCAGCCCTTCCTCGATTCTCGGACGCAGAACATCCGTTGTCAGAATCGTTGTGGCCGTTGAATCCGCAATGATCGATGCCAGTCGCTCCGGCGAACGGCTTCGGCGTGGCGGGAAGACGGGTGTGGCGTAGACACCTCCCGTCAGGCAGCCGAGAAACGCCGCCAGATACTCCAGCCCCGTTGGATATGCGAGAATAACCGGCTTCCCGGAGAGGTTGCGGTTTTGCAGGTGTTTCGCAATCCCCGTCGCACGCGCAGCCAGTTCACTCCACGTGATTGCCTCTTCAGCGTCGGAGTTGTCCGGCAGAAACACGAACGCGTTTTCGTCGGGCTTTGTCCGTGCATGAAGCAGAAGGCACTCAACAAGAGTTCTGCATGCCGCTCGGTCGTTCGTCATGCTCAAATCCTCAGCCGGAGCGGCGCTCCACCCACACGGGAATCCCCTTGGGGACTCGCAACGTAACGTACGGGTGCGGGATTGCTGAATCAGCATCCTTCGACCTGATGCGATACTTCTGGCCGATCATCGGAATTGTCACCATTGCCTCAAGTGTCGCGAAGTGTTTGCCGATGCACGTGTGCGGACCCTCTCCAAAGGGAATGTACGCATCCTTTGGAATCCTGTCCGCGTTTTCCGGCAGAAACCGCTCCGGTCTGAACTCCAGCGGTGCATCCCACAAATCCGGATCGCGATGCAGAGCGATAATGATCGTGATAAGCAGTGTTTCTTTTGGAATGCGGCAGCCGCCAACCACATCATCCTGTTGTGCACGCCGGGCCAGTCCCCAGACCGGTGGATATAGCCTGAGGCTTTCCTGAAACACCGCATGCGTGTAAGCCAGTTTGCCGACATCCTCCAGGCTCGGTTCTCTCCCCCCCAGCACCCGCTCCCACTCCTCATGAAGCCGCTCTTCCACGGAGGGATTTTGCGATATGCAGAACCACGTCCACATCAGCATGACAGACGTTGTTTCATGCCCCCCCAGCAGAACGGTGGCAACCTCGTCGCGAATCTGTTCATTGTTCAACGGCTCTCCGGTGATGGAGTCTTTCGCTGAGAACAGAATCGACATCAGGTCGTTTCCACTCTTTGAGCCTCTCTGCCGTTCAATCACTTCCATAATCAGATCATTGAAAACCTTCAGGGCGGCTCGGGCACGGCGCGTGTTATCCGCGTTGAAGACGGTCGCCACCAGAGGGTTCCCCAGGAAGGCCATGTAGTACATGACGTCAAAGGACGCATCGTTCAGCTCCTCAACACGATGCTCCATTCGCGCCCCGAGCAGAGCTTCCTGGCTGGCGGGAAGAGCAAGATTCAGCATCTCCCGGCCAAGCTCGAACGGCTTGCCGTCGGCGTATCCGTTGTTCTCCCACCGCTTCATGGTTTCCCGTGCGGACTTCGCCATGATGTCCCGGTAAGTATCCACGGTCTTTTGATGGAAACGAGGTTGGGCACGACGGCGTTGAGCCCGCCAATACGGCCCTTCGCTTTGCAGCAGCCCGTTCCCGATCAACAGTCGAAGGTTTTCAAAACGTTGAAACCGGGCGGGATTGAACAGAACCTCGCGGACTTCCGCCGCTCCCGAAACCATGACAGTATAGCCGAACCGCGTGGTGAAACCCGCCATCGGGCCGTACTTTCGACAGATGTATTCAATGGGAGCGAGCGGGTTGTCCTCATCGCCACTGACCGTTGTCGGACCCGGTGCCAGCGGGAGAGAATCCCAGGCGGCTTTTTCTTCCTGAACTGACATCTAAAGGATACTCCATCATGTCCATTATTGAATGTCCCTTGTCCGGCTCACGCCGATGTGGCAACAGGTGTCCTTGCCGGGGCGATTCAAGCGTGAGGCCGCCCATGAAAATCACCCGCAGTCATATCAACTTTCTCCTCGAAGGCGTTTCCCTCGCCGCCTTTTCGACACTCGCCGGCACCGGCTTCCTGATGAAATTCCGCCTCCCTCCCGGCTCCGGCGAGAGCCTGGCTGTTCTTGGCCTTGTGCGCCACGACTGGGGGGCCATTCATCTCTGGCTCGCATTCGCCTTTCTTGCTCTGATGCTTGCTCACATTCTGCTGCATTGGCGCTGGATCAAAGCCATGGCTCAGGGAAGAAGTTCGAAAGGACGAACACGGCGCCTCGTTGTTTTCGGCGTCACAACAACGCTGTTTCTGATCATTATGATACTTCCCTGGCTGTTGAGAGTTGAACTGACCGAACGGACAGGGGAGGGCCGTGGTCACCGCAGGGGTCACGCTGTCATCCGTTAACCGTCAGGCACCTGCAGTGCGCAGTTTGCGGACCCGCATGTTCATCAGTTCAACCACCAGCGAAAAGCCCATCGCGAAATAGATATAGCCGCGCTCGATATGCTTGCCGAACCCCTCCGCGGTCAGCATGACGCCGATCAGCAGCAGGAACGCCAGGGCCAGCATCTTGACCGTCGGATGGCGCTGGACGAACCCGCTGACAGCGTTTGCCGCAATCATCATGACAAGAATGGCCACCACGACGGCAGCGATCATGATCTCCACATGCTCCGCCATCCCGACGGCGGTAATGACTGAATCGATGGAAAAAACAAGATCGAGAAGAAGAATCTGAATAAGGATCGCCGACAGAGAGTGGGCAACGTTCCTGAGCATTCGCTTCTCTTCCGGCGGAGGGCCCTCCAGTTTGTCATGAATTTCGTGTGTGGCCTTGCCGATCAGAAACAGTCCGCCTCCCAACAGGATCAGGTCTTTGCCGGAAAAAGCGTGATTGAACAATTCGAACAACGTGCTCGTCAGCCCCATGATCCATGAGATTCCGAGCAACAGCAGAACCCGCATGATCATGGCGAAACTCAAACCAAGCCGCATTGCTTTGGGGCGTTGTTCTTCCGGAAGTTTCCCCGCGAGAATTGAGATGAAAACGATATTATCGATTCCGAGAACGATCTCCAGTGTTGTGAGTGTCAGAAAAGCAATGAGGCTCTCGGGAGTGAGCAGTTCAGCCATGATCTGATGTCTTCTCTTTCTCCTCAGGATGGAAGAAGCGATGGATCGTTTCCGCCGTTTCCCGCGGAATGCCTTCTGTCGCGGCCAGGTCCTCTACGTCAGCAGCCTTGATGGCATTCAAACTGCCGAACTGTTTCAAGAGCAGATTGCGGCGTTTCGGACCGACGCCCGGAATTTCCTCGAGACCTGTTTTGAAAGCGCTTTTTGTTCGGAGAAGCCGGTGGTATGTTACGCCGAACCGGTGAGTCTCATCACGAATTCGCTCCAGGAGGTGCAGTGCCGGGTCGGCTCGATTGAATGTGACCGGGTTCTTGCGCCGGGGAAGAAAGACACGTTCCTCCGTTCGCAGGGTTTCACCGTCCGCCTGCTTTGTTCGAGCCTTTGCGAGACCGACAACCGGTATGCGGCCGAAGAGCTCCAGTTCCTTCAGGACTTCCACGGCAATGTTGAGCTGCCCCACACCGCCATCGATCACAATCAGGTCCGGTGCGTCCTCCTGGTTTTCAGTCACTCGCCGATACCGCCGCGTCAGCACCTCCCGCATCATGGCAAAGTCGTTTTGCCCGTCGATGGTTTTGATGCGAAAGCGCCGATAGCCGTTTTTGTCCGCTTCGGCATCGCGAAAGCACGTCATCGAGCCGACAGGAAAAGAACCCTGAAAGGTTGAAATGTCGAAGCATTCAATGTGACGGGGAACGGCCTTGAGCTTGAGGGATTTCCGGAGATTTTCCAGCGTTGCCTCAACCGTTTTTTTCCCCGCCACCAGCCGTTCCAGCGCCGCCTCGGCATTTTGCCGTGCCATTTCCATCAGGCGGCGTTTCTCCCCACGCTGCGGAACTCGCAGTCTGACAGGGCCCTCCCGTTGATCCGCCAGCGTCCGCTCCAGCAACTCGCGATTGACCGGTTCACAAGCCACGAGAATATCCCGCGGAACCGGCCGCGTCGTGTCGTAGTATTGAGAGAGAAACTCCTCAATCAGTGCCTCATCCTCCACTCCCGTGTCTTTCACATCAAATACTCTGGAATCGTCGAGGCGCCCTCTTCGAAATTCCAGGACACTAAAGACCGAGCGGCCCGCTCCCCGCAGCATGGCAATCACGTCGCGGTCGAAGACACGATGGCTGTGGACCTTCTCCTCCTCGACGGTTCGGCGCACGGCGTTCAGGCGATCCCGCACCAGGGCCGCTTTCTCAAACTGCAGCGTGCTGCTGTACTCCTCCATTTTTTCAGTCAGGATTTTTACGACATCCGGTCTTCGTCCCCGAAGGAAAAGCAGTGACTTCTGCACGTAGTCGTCATACGTGTCTCTGTCCGCCTTTCCCACACAGGGCGCGCAACAGCGATCGATCTGATGCAGCATGCACGGCCTTGCCCGCGACTCGAGCTCGCGGTCGGAGCATGATCGAATCGGAAACAGGCGCTGAAGAAAACGAAGCGTCTCATTCACCGACTTGCTGCTGGAGTAAGGCCCGAAATAGACGGCTTTGTCGCCACGTTTCCGTCGCCGGGCCCGGTGCACTCGTGGCCATTTGTGATTCACGTCGAAACGCAGGGAGATGTATGTTTTATCATCCCTCAGACGAATATTGTAACGCGGTTTGTGTTTCTTGATCAGCGTGTTTTCAAGAAGAAGCGCTTCCTTCTCCGTATCGGTGATGATCGTTTCGATGGAACGAACGCGGTCGCGCAGATATTTGACAAAAAAACGATCGTCTCCACTCTGATTGAAGTAGGATCGGACACGCTGGCGCAGACTGATCGCCTTGCCGACGTAGATCACCTTTCCCGCACGATCCTTCATGAGGTACACGCCGGGAACCGTCGGGAGGCTTGCCAGAAACTCCGGTGTGACAGGCTCTTCAGTCATTCCGCCGCGTTACGCTCCCAGTGATCCTTCGGAAGAAAAAACAAGTGCCAGTATGGCGCCACGAACTCAACGTTCTCCCTTTCAGTTACCATCTCGCGCAGCCAGGCACGCTTCACGAACTGCTCCGAGTTGAAACCGATCATGGCATTGGGGCTCAGGGCGATCCAGCCAGCCGTCTCTCCCTCGACAGGCTCGAAGCTGGGCTCGATTCCTTCCCGGTTCAGCCGTCTCGCCATATGGCTCCATCCCTGCCCCCAGTCGAGACTGGAATCGGAATACCAGTGCCATGCATTGCGAGGGCCACCCGCCAGAGAGTTGAAGAATGCCATTTGGTGCGGCGCCGCTGCCAGACCCGTAACGACCGTTATGACAATCAAAGCGAGACCGGAGGCATACACCGCCTTTCGTCGCTTCCATGTTGCTGTCGCCCAGGCCGCGAAGAGCAGAAGAACCGGAAACAGAGGGAACAGGTGCCGCGCTCCGATTTGAATACGTGAAAACAAAATCGCCCACGCAAGAAACAAAACCATGGGAAACAGGAAGACCAGCCACTCCGAAGCAAACCTTCGGACACGGCTTGCCAGTGCGGCAAGACCCAGAATCCAGAGTCCGAGCAGGGCCAAAGGCGGCTTCATGAGAATGAGAAAGGGAAAGTAGGGGAGAAAGTCACCGTTCTCACGCATCTCTCCGTGGAAGTACGCGGGGCGTTTGTTCGACACCAGAAGATTATCGATGCCCCGGAGCCAGTCCGCGGGAACGGGAAGCCTCAGCCAGGACGGAAGCGACAGCGCCCGCAACTGCAATGCGTTCGGCGAAACAAACAGGCCCTGGAAGCGATAAACGAGTGCCAGCATCATCAGACCCGTTGCAGCTGCAACAACGCCGTGAAGAAGATCACGTCCGGTATTCCGGTTGTTTCGCGATCCGGATAATTTCGCACAGACGATTCCGGCGGCGACTCCCGCGCACCAGAGCAGTGCCGAGAACTTGGCTGTCACACTCAACGCACAGAGCGCTCCGGCTGCAGTCGCCAGGAGAATTCCGGGTCGGCGCACCCACTCGAAGGCCGCTGCCGTTACAAGAAACAACAGCATGGAAACAAGCACGTCCGTCGCCACGACAAACGCGTGAGAGGAAAATGTTGGCGCAAAAAGGACAAGGGCGAGGGCGCAGAGTCCGGCCGGATCGCCGAACCAGCGCATTGCCAGGCGCCCGAACAT
>JANQSL010000178.1 GCA_028284075.1 Candidatus Sumerlaeia bacterium
TTCTTTTCTTCCTTTTCTTCTTCAACCACTTCCCTGGCCGCTTCAGCTTCCTTTGCCTTGCGGGCCTCCTCGGCCTTCTTCGCGGCCTCGCGTGCTTCCGCTTCTTCCGCTTTCTTTGCCTCGGCTACCTTGCGAGCTTCCTCTTCGGCAGCAGCCTCTTTCTCGGCAGCCGCTTTCCTGGCCGCCTCAGCTTCCTTTGCCTTGCGGGCCTCCTCGGCCTTCTTCGCGGCCTCGCGTGCTTCCGCTTTCTTTGCTTCAGCGACCTTGCGAGCTTCTTCTTCAGCAGCAGCTTCTTTCTCGGCGGCCGCTTTCCTGGCCGCTTCAGCTTCCTTTGCCTTGCGAGCCTCCTCGGCCTTCTCCCGAGCGGCTTCCGCTTCTTTGGCTTTCTTTGCCTCGGCTACTTTGCGAGCTTCCTCTTCAGCCGCGGCTTTCTTTGCCGCTTCGGCTTCCGCGGCTTCGCGCTTCGCCTTCTTTACCTCGGCAGCCTTTTTTTCCTCGGCGGCCCGCTTTGCAGCGGCCTGTTCGCGCTCAACCTTTTTCTGTTCTTCGCGCTTGGCGGCGGCGGCAGCCTCCTCCGCACGTTTCCGGGTCTCGGCCGCTTCCTTTGCGGATTTGCGCTGCTCTTCTTCAATGGCACGCTGGATGTCACGCTCAAGGTCCCGCACACGGCTCGAGGTTGGATCCAGCTCTTTGGCCTGTGCCAGGAGGGTTTGCGCCTCCTTGACATTGTCTCGATCCAGCGCGCGATCAGCCTGCTTGACGATGTCTCTGACCTGATCCTCGCGAACTTCCGCGAGTTCCTTCTGTGCCCGCTTCAGCCCTTCCTGGGCGTCCTTGTTGCGGGGGTCAGTGCTGAGAATTTCGCGATAGGCGTTCGCCGCTTCCTCGTACCGCTCGGACTTCAAAAGCCGATCAGCCTGGGCAAGGGAGGTGGAGTCGGTGGCCGGAGCCTCATCGCCCCGGGAGGCCAGAATTTCCTGGCGAAGGCGAATGACCTCACGGTTGTCACGATCCAGCTCATAGGCTTTGTCAACCGCCGCCATTGCTCTGTCGGAGTTACCAGCCTTCATCTCCGCTCGTGCCCGGGAGAGATGGTCTTCCACCTGCTCGGCCACCCGAGCATCTCGTCCCCGGCTACCGGGGCTGTCGCCTGAGGCACACGCAAGAGTGATTGCCACGACGCCGACTGCCGCTCCGTAGCCAGCGTACTTCAGGTATCGCCTGATTGATTTGCGTCTCATAAGACCGTACTCTCTCCTGAATGAATCAGAGCAGTGACGCGGTTGTTTCTGGAATTGCCGGGTATTTGAAGCCGCCCTGGTGAAAAGGTGTCAAGGCGACTGTCCCGACCGTTCCGGGAAATTCAGGTCCCCGTCACTACTGGATTTAGCCCCCTGTCCTGTCCTGCGATTGCCTGTCTTCCTTCCATGCTACGGAGTCCCCTCCGCAGCACCCTCAGCGGGCGGCAGGGCTGCCGCCCGGTCCGCCTCGATCCGTTTTTTCAGCTCATTGGAACCCCTGTGGGTGGGGTTCCTTTGAAGGATGGCATCCACAAGTCGCTCCGCCTCGTCCGCGCGCCCTTCGGAGTAGGCCTGCTGGGCCCGGACAAAATCGTCACGGACGGCAGCTTCCAGCTCCATCTCGGAGGCCACGCTCTTGTCATCGAACATATTGACCCGGATGAGCCGGGAAACCTTGGGGTCTTCCGAAATATCTTTCGTTTGATTGACGTAGTTTGACAGAAGAAGATCGTGGTTTTCGCTTGGAAACTTGTTGTTCAACGGCTTCTGGGGAGGGGGGGGAGCCACAGGCTCCTGGAAGTTGGTCTCTGAGCTGGAAAGAAAAAAGGCCACTGCCAGATGAACAGCGAAAAATACAATGGCCACAATTCTGATGTTCTTCAGAAGCTTGCGACCGAGTATTTCGAGCTTTTCCTTCATAACTGTTCCGGCTGCCTTTGCTGCCCGGCGGGACAAGTCCCTGCCCTAGAAGCGTTCTCTTATTCTTGCACGGGGATCAAAAAAACCTGACGCTCCCCCCATTTGCCGCTGCTGCTCGGGGCCTGGAGTGGGAGTCACTTCCATTCGATTGTACTTGTCGCCCGTTTTCAATTCGATCACGAAAGTAAAGACTCGCGGCAGATCCGACATGCCAACCGTCTGACCGGGAACCTCTCGGATGTCCTTGAGTTCCGGTGCCTGGTCCAGTTCCTCGATCTCGTCTCTGAGCGCCGTATTGAAATCCGCTGCCGAACGCTGAGACTCGCAGGCGCCTCGGATACGCACAAAGCCATCGTGGTTGCCGAGAATGCTCAGAACAAGAACGTCGGCGGGCTTTTGCTCCGACACTGTTGCAAGAAACTCGGGCCAATACTCGCGCTGTCCCATGCTTTCTCTCAAAGCGTCATAATTGCCCGCAATCTCGTCATGACGAGCCTGCACCCTGGACTGCGCTTCCAGTCGAGGCTTGTTTTGCCGTGTTTTGCTGCCGAGACTTCCCGCCGCGTTTCGATAGACTTGAGCATAGTGATCGCCCGCATTGGAGGAGAAGTAAATCGAACCAACGAGCAATGCGCCCAAAATGCCAACAACCTTGTAGGGGAAATCCCGTGTGATCTTCCGGTCTTCAGGAAGAAAATCGACACTGACAGTCCCGAAGCCCACGCCTTGAAGTGCCAGACCCAAAGCAACCATGTAATCGGCGAGAGGTGAATCGTCCGGCCAAACGAGAGGCAGACCCTCCGGAACGGATTCCGTGAGCGCGACGGGGATTGTCAGCTTTTCCTCGATGTAACCCGCCATCCCGGAAATCAAAGCCTGGCCGCCGGACAACACGATGGAGTCAACCGCCATTCCGTCAGGCTGTGTAATGAAGAAGTCCAGAGAACGCCGAAGCTCGGAGACGATTCGATCAACAGCCTGTGTTGCCGCGGAACATGCGGTGGTATTCAGGTTGGGATCTTCCTCGTATTCAAAATCGAAGGTCATGAGCCGGGTTTGATGCTTTTTGATGCGCTCGGCATCAGCGAAACTGCCAACCTCGGTTGCCTTCAATATGGCGCGGGTCACTTCATTGCCCGCTGTTGGAACGGAGCGCGAAAACTTTGGAGCCGGATTCTTTCCCTGAGGAGCGATGATCAGGTCCATCGCGCTGGCGCCGATGTTGACGAATCCGCGAACCTCCTCCATCATGAAGGAGTCCTCGCCCTCGCTCTCATCCTGAGTTTCCTGCTCGTTTACTGACTCCTGCGGCTTCTTCTTTTTCGTGAGAGAACCGAGAAGGCCGCCAATTCCGCCAGTGGGCTGCTGGTCGCCGCCGCCCCTGGCGCTGCTGCTGTCCACCATCTTCTCGATTTCTTCGGCGGAACGGCTCAGAAAAGTCTGAGAGTTGAAGAGACAAAAAGAACTGACCGAGAGTGCCATCGGCTTGAGACCGCACTTGTTTACAAGCGACATGTATTCGCGAACTTCGTCATGGCGCACGGCAACGAGGAGAACCTCGACCTCGCCCTCATCAGGAAGACGAAAAGTCTGCCACTGCAGGTCGGTCTTTTCGATGGGAAAGGGGATTTGCTGGCGCGCTTCAAAAGCGATAATGCGCTCCAGGCGCTCCGGAGTTGTCTCAGGAAGACGGAACCGGCGAATAAAAACCTTCTGCCCCGGAAGCGCGAAGATTGCGTGCTTCGAGGACATCTTGTTCTTGCGAATGACGGACTTCAGAGCTTTTGAAACCGCGGTTTTCCGCTCGTCCATCGGAGTTGACGGATCACAGCCGGTTTCCTCGGACCCCGCCGCCAGAACGCGGACGCCCTTGCGGTCGATGGCCAGCTCTACAACCTTGACTGTGTTAGAGCCAAGGTCCACGCCGAGACACTTCTTGAGCGGTGCCATTTAGCGGGATATCTTTCCAATCAATCTTAGTGGATTCGTTACTTCCCGGATCGACCATTGATGCTGAAGGCCAAATCCTGGCGGAGCAACCCTTTCCGCAGAAAACCCAAACCCTCCTACGGGTTTAAAAGTCATCTGCGCTAGCTCCAAAGTCTCCTCGGTATTCCGAGCGAACCTCAAAAGCGTTACGTATCGGGTCAACCACAAACGATTGCCGCAAAGTCCGCCGGACCAACGGTTTTCGTGGCTGTTCATCCCAACCCCGATCCTTGTGAGATTCCCCCGCTACCTAAACGCACGGAACTTATATCCGGCGGTAAGCCTCGCCTGGGTCAACAAGGAACAAATGCGATTTCGTGAGGAAAAAAAAACCGGACGAAACACAAAACCGATGAAGAGATGGCACACCCGGAGGGATTCGAACCCCCGACCTCCTGATCCGTAGTCAGGCGCTCTGATCCAGCTGAGCTACGGGTGCACCGAGGAAAACCGTTCAGCGAACGGAACGGGAGTCAACGGGGAGCAGACCTGGCTGTCAAGGCTCAATCGGACCGGTGACACTGGAAATACTTCACCATAAGAGCGGCACGGAACATGCAACCCATCTCTCATTCCATTCAACGGAGCAGCGCCATGAAAGCGTCGGACCTGTTCGTAAAAGCCCTTGAAGCGGAAGGTGTCGAATACGTCTTCGGCATCCCGGGCGAGGAAAACCTGGACTTGCTGGAGTCGCTGCGAACATCGAAGAAGGTGAGCCTGATTCTTACGAGGCACGAACAGGCCGCTGGTTTTATGGCGGCGACCTGCGGCCGCCTGACAGGCCGCGCGGGGGTCTGCCTTTCAACTCTGGGGCCTGGAGCCACGAACTTCGTTACCTCAGCGGCTTATGCGACCCTTGGAGCAATGCCCATGATGATGATAACGGGTCAAAAGCCCATCAAATCGTCGAAGCAGGGCCACTTCCAAATTGTGGATGTGGTCGATATGATGAAGCCCCTGACGAAGTTCACCCAGCAAATCGTGAGCGGAAACAATATCCCGTCACGGATCAGGGAGGCTTTCCGAAGAGCCGAGGAGGAACGCCCGGGAGCGGTCCACCTGGAGCTTCCCGAGGACATTGCCGCTGAAGATGTATCCGATACACACCTTTTCTCCAGGGAGAAGGTTCGCCGGCCGATCGCTGAGGACAAGGCCATCAAGAGAGCAATCAACCTCGTCGAAGACGCCAAAATGCCGCTTCTGCTGGTCGGAGCGGGCGCAAACCGCAAGCTGACGTCGCGAATGCTCCAGAGTCTCATCGAAAAAACGGGTATCCATTGGTTCTCCACGCAAATGGGAAAAGGTGTGTTGGATGAGGAGGATTCTCGTTTTCTTGGGAACGCCGCTCTCTCCCAGGACGATTACGTTCACTGTGCCATTGAGAGGGCGGATCTGATCATAAACGTCGGGCATGATGTCGTGGAAAAACCGCCCTTCTTCATGAAGGCCGGAGGCCGGACGGTCATCCACGTGAACTTCTCGTCGGCGGAAGTGGACCCCGTCTACTTCCCCCAACTGGAGGTTGTCGGCGACATTGCCAACAGCATCTGGCGGATTTGCGAGGGAGTGACACCACAGCGGCACTGGGATTTCAGCTATTACAACCGGGTTAAATCGGAAGTTGACCTGCACGTTTCCGACGGGGCGGAGGATGACCGGTTTCCCGTCCGGCCACAGCGCGTGGTTGCGGATGTCCGTGCCGCGATGCCCGAGAATGGAATCATCTGTCTCGACAACGGGGTCTACAAGGTCTGGTTCGCCCGAAACTACAAGGCCCGGGAACGCAACACGGTCCTGCTCGACAATGCACTGGCAACGATGGGGGCGGGACTGCCATCCGCCATTGCCGCAAAGTTGGTCCATCCCGATCGCAAAGTGATGGCGATTTGCGGTGACGGCGGCTTCATGATGAACAGCCAGGAGCTCGAAACCGCGGTCCGGCTCGGGCTGGATCTGGTGGTTCTGATCCTGAATGACTCCGCCTACGGCATGATCAAGTGGAAACAGGAGGGCATGGGTCTGCCAAACTGGGGTCTGGACTATGGGAATCCGGATTTCGTGAAGTACGCGGAGGCCTATGGAGCGAATGGCCATCGGCCTGAGTCAGCCGATGCCGTTCTTCCTCAATTGCGTGAGTGCCACACCGCAGGCGGCGTGCATGTGGTCGACGTTGCCGTGGATTACTCGCTCAACGTCGAAGACCTGATCACCAGCCTGAAGGAAAAAACCTGCATTCTTTAGCTGATTTTTCCCCGCCGCCTGCGGTGGGGAAAAAAACATCGAATGACACGCACCACTCGCGTAACAATGGCGTCAGGTATCAGTGAAGGGCATCGAAAGAGTCCGGATCGACGAGCCACGGAGAGCTGACGCAATGACTGTGATGGACGTGGAACAGACCGACGGGTCGCTCGTGGCCGAAGCGCGCCGCGATGTTCCAGGAGCTTTCGACCAGCTTGTCGGGCGGCATTTCCAGACAATCTATGCCATCGCGTGGATGCGGCTCTTCGATCGCGAGGCGGCGGAGGAACTCGCCCAGGAGGTGTTCCTGAGAGCCTGGCTCAAGCTGGACAAACTCAGGGATGCCAACACGTTCGGCGGGTGGGCGGCCAGCATGGCTCGAAATCTCGCCGTCGACTGGAAGCGAAAGCAGGTACGATCCTCGAAATTAATCAGTCTCGTACCGATGGAGAGCACCGTGAACGCCATCAGCGACAAGCAAACCGTCAGTGCGCGAGACAGTCTTGCCACAAAGCAGGAACAGCGTCTGGTGGATGAGGCCCTCGCGCTGCTGACCCACGAGGACCGTGAACTCATCAAGCTGCATTACACGCGCGACCTGAGTCATCGGGAGATCGGCCGCCGGTTGGGCATCCACCACACGACTGTTGCACGGCGAATCGAACGGGCACTCGGAGAACTTCGGCGCATAGTGAAACCGGATGCCGAAGGTGAAAATCTGCACTCTCTGCAGCCCCGAAGCTCCGCCGCCTTTCACGCATGCGCCATTGTGGCTGCAGCGGCGACACTTTCGCCTTCCGCAAAAGCGGCCCTGATTGCGGCCGCGGGTTCAGGAACGTCCGCCGCGGTGGCTGGAACCGGCGGCGGCATAGGCTCCCTGCTCGCAAACGCAACGCCCGGCGCGGTTGTAAAGATCCTCGCCGGCGGAGTGGTTGTGGCGGGACTGGGCGCGGGAACATGGTATGCGGCTATCCGATCAGCAAACTCTCCCGCCGCAGCGCCTGCCGTTGCCGTACAAAATCCCCGGCCCGCTTCGGCAATACACACGATCACGTACAGACCGGGAAGCGAGTTGGTCTTTCGCCTGAAGGAAAACGAAAGTGCCCACATCGAGGTTGAACAGGGCAATATTGACACGACGCATCTCGACTTTACACGCCTTGACGATAAATTCACGCGCGTGGAAATCGTCTGGAAGAATGAACACAACACGCACTACATGTTACCTTTCGATTCCCGGCCCGGAGATCAGTTCAATGCTCCCGGAAACCGGCAGCCGTGCGAATTCGATTTTCTTTTCTGGTACGGAAACGATGACGGTTACTGGGAAACGCTGTCGGTGCTGAAGTCGGAGCCGGAGCCGGGCGTTTACGAATATTCACTGCATGTTCTGCGCAGTGAGGAATTCCACGAGACCTCGCAAAAGTGGTTCGATGAATACTTCCAGGGACGCATGAGTATCAGAGAAGCACAGCGAAACTGGCTGGATGATGCGGAGAAAATGGGAGTTCTGCCTCCCGGGGATGAACACCGGCGGCGCTATCGCGAAGCACGGCATACATGGAATCCATGAGGTTGTTTGTTACGATGATGAAAACAAGGGCTTTTACTTTGATTGAACTGCTTGTGGTTGTCGCCGTGATTGCGATTCTGGCGGCGATTGCGGTCCCGAACTTTCTGGAGGCACAGGTCCGGTCGAAAGTCAGCCGCGCAAAGAACGACCTGCGAACCATCGCCACAAGCATTGAGGCGTATACAGTGGATCACAGCCGCCCGCCCTATGACGGAGAACCCGGGTTTGTTTTCTACGGCTGGGTTAACGCACTGAAGCAACTGACAACACCTGTGGCCTATCAAAGCCGGGTTTTCGAGGATATCTTTCCAAGCCGTGTCATCACGGAACCCACGCGTCCGGGACACACACATCACGTCGATTTTCCCAACAACCGACGGCCCAGTTACGACTATTCGTCGGCTTATTGGAACGACATTCCCAACGACCCCGCAATGACGCCGGTCTGGCAACGGAACTTCGGCAACACAACGTGGAAACTCACCAGCTCCGGACCTGATCTGTCGGCGGAGTTCGGGCTTGAAAGCCACTACGATCCGACAAACGGAACCGTTTCGAGGGGAGATATCGTGCGGACCCAGGCTGTTTACTAGAACCCTTTAACCTCGCATCTTTCTGACAAGAACACGCGGTCGTTTCACCGCGAACGGAAGAACCACGCCCACGGAGCAAAGACAATGCGCATGGCCCTCATTCCAATCCTGTTGTTTGTCCCGTTGTTTTTTTTGAACAAACACCTCCACGAGCCGCGAGACGGTTTTCAGATGGCCGTCACATCCCCACAGGCAAGGAACCAGACGGTTCATTGGCTCAAGAGTGAAGAGGTACGGATTCAACTGCCGGACCGCGTCCCGCAACGTCTTGTTCTGCCTCAACCGGCGAACGGTGTTCACGCTCTGACATTGATACGGCGCGCCGACGGATCAGTCGCTGTGCACGAAGAGTATGCAGGCGGCGACTTTGCAACAGTCGTCCTGTCGGATCTTGAGGCGGGCCGGCAACACCGGTCCTGGATGGATGTGTACACGATCACACACACCGGAAACACCATGCTGGTAAGCCATACCGGTGGAAGACCCCCGCGACTCGCTGTGTGACCGGCCGGCCGGTGAATATTCGGAACCCGACAGGAATCAACAACCGGTTCCCGATAGTCGACGAGCCATACCACAGCCGCTCCCCGGGCACTTGCAGTAAAGCATGGTCTTCAGGAGGTGTCCCGAAGACCATGCCATAAGATCTCTCGTCGTCTCACGGGGTTTTCATGAGTGTCGCCGCTCCCCACCAGATCCCATGCCTGCCATCAGCGCCTGGACGTCGATACCAAGTTCCTTCGCCACCCGGCGGCCGTAGTCCTCGTCGGCGCGGAAGAAATGGCAAAGCTGACGTTCCTGGATTTCACGACGCGCCTGGCCAAGTGCACCGCCAATGGCTTTCGCCAGACGATCGCGATGCGCATCGTCGAACATGCGATAAAGATTACCCGCCTGTGTGTAGTCGTCGTGATCAGTGCGTGAGTCGTGGCGATCGACTGTGACATCGCCCAGAGGCATTGCCGGTTCGGCGTACTCCGGCGAGTCCTTTGGAGCGTCGTCGTGACTGTTGGGGAAGTAGTTCGGTGAACTGCCGCCCTGGCCCGTGCTCATGACGCCGTCCCGCTGATAGTGCATGACGGGACAACGCGGTTTGTTAACGGGAAGTTGATGATAGTTGGTCCCGACGCGATAGCGATGCGCGTCGGCATAGCTCATCAAGCGAGCCTGCAGCATTTTGTCCGGGCTGAAACCGATGCCGGAGACCGTGGCGCTCGGACTGAAGCTGGCCTGCTCCACCTCCGCAAAGTAGTTCTCGGGGTTCCGGTTCAGTTCGAGACGGCCGACTTCGATAAGCGGGAAATCCGCATGAGGCCACACCTTCGTCAGATCGAAGGGATTCCACTGAAAACTCTTTGCCTGGTCCTCCGTCATAACCTGAATGAAGAACGTCCATGTCGGAAAATCTCCACGTTCGATCGAGTCGAAAAGATCGCGCTGATGGGACTCACGATCACGACTGATCAGTTCAGCACTCTCATCGTCGGTGATGTTGTGAATACCCTGATCCGTCTTGAAGTGAAACTTGCACCAGACACGCTCGCCTTTCTCATTGTACAAACTGTAGGTGTGACTTCCGTAGCCGTTCAGGTGCCGGTACGACGCGGGAATCCCGCGGTCGCTGAACAGAATTGTGATCTGATGGAGGCTTTCCGGACAGAGCGACCAGAAGTCCCACTGCATGTTCATGTCCCGCACGTTCGTCTTCGGATCGCGCTTCTGGGTATGAATGAACATCTGGAACTTGTGCGGATCACGCACGAAAAAAACCGGCGTGTTGTTGCCAACCATGTCCCAGTTGCCTTCCTCGGTGTAGAACTTGAGTGCAAAGCCGCGAACGTCGCGCTCCGCGTCGGCGGCGCCCCGCTCACCGGCAACCGTTGAGAAACGCAGAAATGTTTCGGTCTGCTTTCCGACCTTCGAAAACAGCTTCGCCTTTGAGTACTTCCGGATTTCATCGTTCGTGACAGTGAAGGTTCCGTAAGCCGCTGAACCCTTCGCATGAACGACCCGCTCGGGAATCCGTTCGCGATTGAAAGCCTGCATCTGTTCCAGCAGTTGAACGTCCTGCATAAGCAAAGGGCCGCGTGGCCCTGCAGTCAGGGAATTCTGGTTATCGGCGATGGGAGCGCCATCTGCGGTCGTTAACTTGTACGGGCATTCAGCCATGGGTGCCTCTCCTTTGTCTTTGACATGCGCGAAGAGGGATCTCATGAATCCCCATAGGAATCAAATATCAATATTTGATATTATGAATAGGACAAAGCTATGAATCTCGTTGCTCTGGAATACTTCCTTGCCATTGTTGACGAAGGTGGCTTCACGGCGGCGGCACGACGCTGCCGGGTCGCCCAGCCCTCTCTGAGTCAGCAGATTCGCCGCCTTGAGGAGCAGCTGGGTTATGCCTTGTTTGAACGAACCACCCGCAAAGTCGCTTTGACGGAGGCGGGCAAGCAGCTCCTGCCACGGGCGAGGCGTATTGCCCTGGAAGTCCAGGACACCACCCGCTTCTTTGAAACCGGTATCCGATGTGAAGAGGGCAGCCTCGCTCTGGGGGCGATTCCGACAGTTGCCCCTTATCTTCTGCCGGAGGTGGTGGAGGGATTTGCGACATCCTTTCCAAAAGCCCGCTTAAGCCTGACGGAAGACCTGACGGAGGGTCTGCTGTCCAGACTTGAGCGCCGTGAGCTGGATCTCGCCATCCTCAGCTCTCCCCTGCCGGCAACGGTTGAATGGGAAGTTGTCGGTTCCGAGAAGTTTCTTGTGGCATTGCCTGAGGGTGAGGAAGCGGCCGATGGATTTATTGCGCATCGTCAGCTTCGTCGCAGACCGTTCATCGTGCTGAGCCAGATGCACTGCCTTGGAAAGCAAACCAGTGATTTCTGTGCGTCCTCGAGACTGGCCAGGAGTGTCGTGTGCGAGACATCGCAGCTTGCGACAATTATGGAACTCGTTGCTCGTGGTTTCGGTGCGTCGCTGATTCCCGAAATGTGTGTTCGCCGGGGTTCTCAACGAGGCGTCCGGTTTGCACAACTCAGAGGGGGGAAGGC
Organism: Candidatus Sumerlaeia bacterium; assembly: GCA_028284075.1. GTDB lineage: Bacteria > Sumerlaeota > Sumerlaeia > SLMS01 > JAHLLQ01 > JAJFLJ01. Next base: position 11,387 of record JANQSL010000178.1, read on the forward strand.
GCGACGCGAAATCACCGTTGCCTGGCCCGCCAAAACGGAACGGGGAGTCCTCGCAGAGGGAGCAACGGCGATTGTCCGTGACCTAGTTGCAACGTGACAGCGCCAGAGCAACTAATTGCAGAAAACAGTTGCACTCCCTCTCCCCAAACTCCATTTTCCATGATAATACTGTCAGAATCGGGACGGGAGGGAATGAAACGGATCAGCCCGGGGGTTGAATTCCGATGGCTGCGCTTATTCAACCGGCAAGGAGCAGGCAATGGCATATCGATCACTGACTGGCTGGACGCGGTTTCTCATCCTGACGACGGCCGCGCTCATGTGGACCGCAACCGTCTCCGCGGGACAGAACGTCTGGACGGACGTGCAGGTGGCTCCCGGCGTGAAGTGGCGAAACAAGGTTTATACAAGTCTCTACGGCGGCAGGCAGTCGGTTAATGTTCTCGAAGTCGATCTCAATAACCCTCAGGTCAGGGTTCAGCCCATCCGCCCTTCCGGTGGCTGTCAGAGAACATCCTCTCTCGGTTCCGGCGCGGGAGCGGTCGGTGCCATCAACGGAGGATTCTTCGATGGATCATGCACTTCTCTGTCCATGATCAAAATCAACAACACGGTCAGCGCAACCAACCCCGGTTTCAAACCGGCTCGTTCAACCTTTGGCATCGATCAGACCGGTGGAGGCTATTTTATTCAGCGGATTTCCTCGGCCGATCCGTGGAACGCGGTCGATGACGCCCTGGGTGCGGGTCCGAATCTCGTCACAGGAGGTTCCGTGGATGTCACGCGGGCTGCAGAGGGTTTCGATTCGTCTTTCGAAAACAGAAACCCCCGATCCGCTCTTGGCCTGACGAACTCCAACAAACTGCTTCTCGTTACAGTCGACGGACGCACAACCGCGGGCATCGGCATGACGCTCACCAATCTCGCCAACTATATGATCGCGCTTGGATGCACGAAGGCGATGAATCTGGACGGTGGCGGATCGACCGCGCTCTGGACGTCTGAAAACGGAATTGTCAACACACCTTCCGACGGCGTTGAGCGCTCGGTTGCCGGCGCGCTTGGCGTGTTCAACGTTCCGGTTTCTCTCGACGGCATCGTTGTCGACAATGCCGACGGCAATTACTCGGAGTCGGGAAGCTGGGGAACATCTTCATCTCCCGGATTCTGGGGTGGAGGTTCCCGATGGGCCGCGGTTTCCGGTTCCTCCAAAACCGCAACCTGGACACCCACGCTTCCTGACACGGGACTGTACGAAGTTTATGCCTGGTGGGTTGCCGGTGGCAACCGCTCCCCTGGCGCCGGCTACACAGTTAACCACTCAACCGGATCGGCATTCGTCTCCGCAAATCAACAACAGAACGGCGGCCAGTGGAATCCGCTGGGAACCTATTCGTTCAATTCCGGCACAAGCGGGAACGTTCGGATCGCAAGTTCCGGTTCTCTGAACGGAGGAAACCCAAACGCCGTAATCTCAGCCGATGCTGTTCGCTTCAGGTTCCTGGGCCCGCCGGAAATCATTGTCGACAATACGGACCCGGGCTTCAACGCATCAGGCAACTGGTGGACGAGTACGTCGACATCCGGCTACCTGGGAGGCAACTACCGGGTCCGCGCAACGGCTTCCACGAGCGATGCGGCCACGTGGCAGGCTACGCTGCCGGACAGTGGAACATACGCTGTTTCCGTTCGATACACTGCGGGCTCCAACCGTGCCAGTGCCGCCCCGTATATTGTTTATCACAACGGTGGAACGACCACGATTCAGGTCAATCAGCGGCAGAATGGCGGCCAGTGGGTTTCACTCGGCAACTACGGCATGAACGCAGGCACATCGACGCGAATTGCACTGAGCTGCTGGACCTCGTCGGGAACATACGTCATCGCCGACGCAGTCCGGCTGGTGAAACAATAGGCCCTTGTAACGAACAAAGACATGAAGGCGTCTCCCATCTCCGGCTTGTCGGCTGCCCGAGCAATGCCCGGATGGCCGGTCCAAATCGGTAATCCACCATACACTTGATGCGGCCGGCTTCCATCAACACACTAATTGCTTTTGCAGGGCCTGCAGAAATAACCGGGCCCCCGGTATCATTCAACATAGGATGGCGAAAAGATGACGACAGGTTTCGACATTAACGGAAAAACAGCTCTGATTACGGGAGCGAACCGAGGCATTGGCCTCAAAATTCTGGAAGCCTTCCTCGCCGGCGGTGCGAAAAAGGTTTATGCCGCCGTGAGAAATCCCAAGTCAGTCGATGAGATTGTGCAACAACACGGCGGCAGGGTTGCCGCCATTGAAGCCGATCTCTCCAAACCGGATACCATCAAGGCTGCCGCCGCAGCGGCAACGGACGTTCAAATCGTCGTTAACAACGGAGGAGTCTTGAAAACGGCTTCGCCTCTGGACCCGGATGCGTTCGACAAGTTTGCAATCGAGATGGACATCAACGTCTACGGGCTCATGCGTGTGGCCCAGGCGTTCGCGCCTGTTCTCAAGTCCAACGGTGGAGGGGCTCTCGTTCAGTTGAATTCCATCGCATCGGTCAAGAACTTCGCTGACTTCGCGACCTATTGCGCATCAAAAGCCGCTTCCTATTCCATAACCCAGGCATTGCGGGACAAACTCGCCGAACAAAAAACACAGGTTTTGAGCGTCCACCCGGGACCCATCAAAACGGACATGGGAACCGAAGCCGGTTTCCATGAAATCGCGGATTCGCCCGAAATGGTGGCGGACGGAATTGTAAAGGCGCTGAAGGACGGACACTTCCACCTGTTCCCGGACACCATGGCAAAGCAGGTCGGCGCCGCCTACCAGTCTTTCGCCGAGAACATTGTCGAAAAGGACCTGATGGAAGGCTGAGCCGGCTTCCGTTTGAAAGGGTTCCCACTCCGCCGGCAAACACGCCTCGACTTGCGTCACTCTCTCGCCGCCCTAGTCTTTCTCCATGGAGAGTGGCAAAAGTTCCAGGCGTGTTCCGGTCGGAGTTGCCGGCGCCGGGTTGATTGCGTGGTTTGCAATCACCGTCAGCGTTATCCTGTATCCCTTTGACTATTACTGGGCGGGAAGTTTCCACTCCCGTCCGGGACCGTTTCGCTGGCTTTTTCTTGCAGGCGGACTCCTTCCCTCCATCTGCCTCATCGTCTCTCTCGCTCGAGACGAACATGCCGATTCTCCCAGGCTGACCGGACGCGGCCGCGTCCTGCTGCGGACCGGTCTTCCGGTTCTGACGGCATTGGTTTGTCTGCTTCTTCCTTCCGGAGACGGCGGCTATCCGATGGCTGATGAAATCCACATGCCGCAGGAAGGAGTTCCGATCAATGATGCATCGCCTGGAGCGGAACTCCTCGCCTATGTGGTGTTACTTGTTGGCAACGGCATCGGCGCCCCCTGGCTGCTGCTCCGTCTCGTCCTCGCGGCACTGGGAGCTCTATGGTCGCTGGGTTGTGTTCTGCTGTTTGAACGCGCCTTTGATCGCGGCATTGTTGTCGTCACAATGTCCTTCGGATTCAGTTTCAGTCTCGCTCTCGCGCAATACGCGGGATACTTTGAACCGAGCGGCTTCGTCACCGCATTCCTTCCCTGGCTTTTTCTTCTGACACTCAGCGAAAAACCCGCATCATTTTCTGTAAGGTTTCCGCTGTTCTGTCTTGTTCTGGGATTCCTGTGCGCGTTCCACGGTGTGATTCTGATGCTTACTCCCATGGCCGCTCTGGCACTCGCCGCCGGACCGCTCAACCTGAGCGAGGAAGGAGATTTTCGCCTCGATGGAAAGCAACTGCTGAAAGCCCTGAGCATGCTCGGAGCGACATCCATCGTTATGCTTTTCCTCTCATGGATTTTCAGAGTTTCGTGGAACAGGACCGCATCATTCCTCCCGACGGATGTGGGGCGGGTCGGAGGTCTCCCCTTTTCCCCGATGACGCGCTCGGTCCTGGAAAACGATACCGGAGCATACTACATGTTCATGGACCGCTACTGGCTGTGGGAACGCATTCAGTTTCTTGCGCTCCCGGGCCCCGCACTTCTCATTCTGCTGCTGCTGGGCGGAGCATTCCTTCGAAAAGCGCGGCTCGCCCCCCTCTGGTTTGCCGGAGTCCCTGGATGTCTGGCTGTTTATCTGCTTTGGAACTATGACTACGGAATGCTTCGAGACTGGAACCTGCTCCTGCCGGCTGTCTCGGGAATTCTGTTTTGCCTTGTACTGACCGCTCGTGGATTCCTGGAACGGCTAACGGCAGGTTCATTGATTTCCCTCGCAACAATGCTCGCGGCCCCTGGCATCATCACGACAATACACAACTCCTCTTACTGGGCGAAATACGGCATTCCGGATTACGACCGGTGGTCGGCAAGAGTCACGGAGGGAAGAGCCTTCCTCGCCTTCAATACCGACACGCCGGACGTGAAATGGAACTGGGTTCGTGCACCCGGATCGGTAACGGCCACCGGTCCGGGTTTGCTCGCCGTGCAAATCGACAAGTATGGACGAACACCCTGCGCAATCGGAAGTGTCCGTCTTCGCGACGACAAAAACATCGTTGGACCACACCATGTCGCGGACCTTCCGCTTTCCACATTCGAGCCGGAGCCGGAAGACGAATACACTCTTCAGTCCGACGGACTCTGGAGCCTGCATCAGACCGCCGGAGGGCCGGTCCGGCTCTATGCCAACGCATCTCGCGGTGAAGACGTGAAGCCTCTGGAGTTTGTCTTTGAAGTAACGCGTCCCGGCACATACTCAGTGGAGATTTTCACCATCGGAAAGAGACCGGGTGTTCCGATGCAGTTTGCACCCATCCTTCTTGTCGATACGGAATGGCTTCCGAACGATTCGTGAATCACTGAAAGTCGTAGCTGGCGTCCATGCGCCAGCCCCACTGATCGAAGTAAAGATTCCCGCCCGACCATTCGACCTCGCCACGCTGGTTATCAATGTTGTCCGAACGCCAGTGCGTTTTCGGCGGATCAAACTCGGCCGCGTAGTCCGTGTTGGCAATCAACCGGAACGCGTCGATACGGCCGAGGTAAAAGTTTCGCACATGATCGTTCTCATGATTGCGAAGTCCGAAAGACGGGTCCGCCGGCAGCCAGCCGTAGGGCTCCACATAGAACTCCGCCCAGTCATGCATGTTCTCATTCTCGGGGCGCATCGCCCAGCCTGACTGCCAGCGCGCGGGAATTCCCGCCGCGCGACAGAGCGCAACAAACATCAGAACGTGAATTCCGCAGTCGCCGGCCCGGTCCGTCATGACCTTGTCGGTGATGCTCGTGAAGGTCGAATATTCCATCTCGGAGCAATAACGAATGTTCGCGTCCATCCACCCGAAAATCCTCTCCGCCGCCAGCCAGGGATTCGACTCGCCATCAACAATTTCCGCCGCCAGCTTTCGCACCTCCGGTGTCAGGTGCACATGAGGAGGCTCGTCCGCCAGGTATTGCTTCATTGCATCCGGAAAGCCCGGTTGCACGCTCGCCGGATCGATTCGGGGAACGTAGCCGGAGGTCGTGTACTCGTATTCGATCCAGAACCTGGTCGGCTCCGCTCCGGCGGACGGAAGCTCCTGGTAAACGGTCCGATGATCCGTCTCGTTGGGAGCGACGTAAGCATTCTCCGTCGATGCGGCAACAAGCCGCGCGTCTTTCTGACGTTGATATTCCTTCGGGAAAGGGATCCAGCAGCGAATCGTCTCACCCTCCGGAACAGCGTTGGCATCAACGGTCAGAGTATACTTTGCACGAATAACGACAGCCCCTGGAAAAGTCTCTTCCCCTGAAGAGGCCGAATCCAGAAGTGACTCCACGTGCTCATGCAGATCGAACCGGGCCGTCTTGCGCGCGTTGGGATCAGCTTCCGCCGCGGAATCGTGCTGCTCGGAAGCGGCATCCCGTCTCTGCCGCGCCTCCCGGGAAACGCGATACAGATTCCGCGGCTCCTTGCGAAAATACCTCAGCTCGCCGTCGATCATCACCCACTGCAGGTCACCGGCGATACGCCAGCGTTCAAGATCTTCACCTGCCAGATCCGGGATGTCTTCACGAAGGCGGTCGAGAAGCTGTTCCGGTGTCTGCCGATAGTCCCTGCGAACACGCGCAAGACGATCCCGTTCGATGACCAGCGGATCGTGCGGCGAAGCTCCTGAGCCAATCCTTTCATCGAGCCACGCTTCCGCCTCCGTAATCCGTCCTGCCCGTTCGAGAGCAACCAGATCCGCCGGCAGATCACGCGCGATCAGGTAGGAGGGCAACGCATCACGAGCGAAAGCCTTTGTCTTCATGTCAATTCCTCCGTCACTGGCACAGGCAGTGAAAAAAAACGCCAGAGCGGCAATCGAACCCCGCATGACGGATCTCCCTGTGATTGATTGAAAGTAAAACGTCATTTCATCCTCCATGCGCTGCCCGGACTGCTGTCCTGATAGATGAGATTGCGGTCACGCAATTCCATGAATTCATCCAGCCGCTCCTGCCAGGATTGAATGAGTTCCGCCTCGGTCTGCGTCGTGATGAGCGACTGCATGTTCGGAACACCGGACAAAGAGTTGATGTAAGCCCCGATCGTCACTTCTTCAGGATAAAGATCGTTCAATGACTGGATCATGACGAGGCCTGTCCGCACCGGCTCAAACGTCGACCGGTCGGTCACATGCAGTTGAACGCCGCCACATCGCTGACCTGTGTAGTCGTCGAAGGAGGGTTGAAACCATGCGGCACGGAACTCCACCCCCATTAATCCATGGCCGTTCAGAGTTGCCGCCCACTCCGTTCCGTCAATCCAGGGAGCGCCAATCAGTTCGAAAGGCCGGGCTGTGCCACGCCCCTCGCTGACATTGAGCGCCTCGAAGAAACCTGTTCCGGGATAGACGGTTGCCGTATCGATTGTCGGCATGTTGGGAGACGGAAGGACCCAGGGGTAGGCGGTTTCATCAAACGCCATCCCACGGTCGTATCGCGGAACAGGAACAACCGTCAGCTCCGCCGCGACATCGAGCCATTCGTTGTTAACAAGCGTTGCGATCTCACCCGCCGACATTCCGTGGCGTGTGGGCACGCCATAGGGATGTCCGTCCCAGACCGGACCAACGAGTCCCGCATCGAAAGCAATTGGCGATCCCTCGACCCGCTCCAGCCCCAATGGATTCGGGCGATCGAGAACGACAAACTTCGTTCCGCTCTCAGCACATGCTTCCAGTGCAAACGCCATGGTCCACACAAAGGTGTAAAATCGTGTGCCGACGTCCTGGATATCAAAAACGAGAACATCGATATCCTCGAGCTGCTCCGGCTCAGGACGCGTTCGAACCCCGTAGAGCGAATAGACCGGCAAGCCCGTCACACTGTCCGTGTAATCCACATCGCCCCCTCCCGCCTGCTGATCGCCTCGCAGCCCGTGCTCGGGTGCAAAAAAACTCACCATCGTGATTTCGGAATCAGCAGCCAGCTCATCCGCAACGAAAGAATACATCTCGTCCACGCCGGTGGGATTTGTCAGCAAACCGACTCGCTGCCCTTCAAGCAGAACGCGTAATTCGTTGATCTGTTCGCGAAGGCGATGCACCGGTTCGGCGGGTGCCGGCGTTGCCGGTGCCGAAAAGTGGAGCACCGTGAGCAACAGCGAAAGGCGAATGAAGTCTGTCATTTGTTCCCACCCCCTGTTTTTGGACGAAGAGCGGACAGGTTTTTCCGATAAGGTGCCCGCACCACACCCTTCTCGGTAATGATTGCCGAGATCAGCTTTGCCGAAACAACATCGAAAGCGGGATTGAAAGTCCGTGTTCCCTTCGGTGCTGTGGAAGTGCCTCCAAATCCGGTAACTTCCTCGTCAGCTCGTTCCTCAATGGGAATGGCCTCTCCACTTTTCAAAGAAAAATCGATCGTGGAAATCGGCGCCGCGATATGGAAAGGGATGCCGAAGTGCTTCGCACAAATTGCCAGCGGCATTGTTCCGATCTTGTTTGCGGAATCCCCGTTTGCGGCAATGCGGTCCGCACCCGTCACAATCGCCTGAACAAGCCCCCGTTGCATTGCACTCGCCGCCATCGAATCCGTAATGAGCCGATAGTCCACACCGGCGTTCTTCAGCTCCCATGCCGTCAGCCGTGCACCCTGGAGCAACGGCCGTGTTTCATCGACGTAAACCGTCAACCGGCGGGTCGAAGCGGCCCGCAGAATCACGCCGACAGCGGTTCCCACTCCCGCGGTTGCAGGCGCTCCCGCGCTGCAATGCGTCAAAACCCCCTTCGCTCCTTTGGGTAAGGGCGCTCCGTGCCGCGCAATGGCGGCACACCGCCTTTCGTCGTCTCGCTGAATAAACAAAGCTGTATCGTGAAGACACTGAAGGCCGACACGAACACTTTCACTCTCGCCAAGGCCATTGATTGCCCTGCGGCATTCTTCGAGCGCCCAAAAGAGATTCACCGCCGTTGGACGGGATGTGGCGAGATAATCGGCCACCTCACCGGCCACGGCCTTCAACTCGGCAAGCGACGAGGGCTTCCGGCGCCGGGTGCCGAGATACACTCCCCAGCCCGCCGCCACCCCAATGGCCGGAGCCCCGCGCACAACCAGGCGCTTGATGGCATCCCATAGTTCCTCCTCGTTGCGAATCGTGATGTATCGCGTCCTGCCAGGGAGAAGTGTCTGGTCCAGCAGCCTCAACGACCGGCCGGTCCACTCCAAAGTCTTGAATGCGGGTGTTTTCGTTGTCATGATGGATGACCCTTGTCCGCCACGATGAACCGGTGTCAATCTTCGCTCCATGAGCAGACCTGCTTCTCATCTGCCGGGGACAATGCTCGCCGTCGCACTCCTGCCGGCGGTTCCCGTGGCTGCTCAATGGGACCGGAACAATCTGGTGGAGCTTGCCGAAGAGATCGACAAAACCGAAGCGGTTCTGTGGACCGCATTGCCTCGACCTCCCTCCCCATTCCTCACCCGTCTTTTGAACCCGCCACCGCCCGTCGAGTCGATTCGCGGCTTTTTCAAAAATGACGAGCCCATTGTAATCGCCGGGGATCCCGGTTTCGACGCATGGCAGGTTATCGGCCGTCGGCCGGATCCTCTCGATTTTTCCCTGCAATGGCTCGAGAGGTCGGGCCTCAACAACTATGCTCTGCCATTCTCCGACTACCCGAAGACTTACGGAGTTCAGTTGTATGAACGTCATGAGCCCCGTCCGAGGGGCGCCGTGTTCGACTACCTCAGACTAACCGTTTATGAAGATGAGGAGATACTTTCGGTTCGCCTGATGAACCGCGAGAAGCGTCAAAGCTATCGAAGAGCCCGTCCGCGATCGACAAATCATGAGAGAACTCCACTCTCCGGAACCGAATCATGGCACAACGCCATGCTCCAGTCTCAAAATCAGTGCCTCGCCGTTGCGGGATTCGAGCCTGGCCTTCTGATCGCGGGTTACGGCGGCCGTCTTCCCGCATCCAACCTCGTTGCGCGAATGATCGACCCGGACGCATGGCACGATGGCTGGGCGGTTTTGAAAATCGGGATGCAGGTCGCGCATCTCCATGGAGAATGGTCCGGTCCCGACACAACACACCTGGCAGACGAGGGCGGTCATTCGCTGCTGAAACTTGTCAGCACCGACTGTTCCTTCGCGGCGGCCGTAAAGCTGAAAGACACGGGCCGCACCTGGCGGATGATTGAGGACATTCTTGTGGAACTCGAATACAGCGGTCGATCCGACCTCTTTCGCCTGGACGAACGAGCACTCGACCAACAAGTGGGCTTCTCGATAAGACACGACGCGGCTCCATTGCTCGGCGACCGGTTCGTGGCAGCTTTTATGGACGACGCTTCCTCCTGGAGCATTCTCGTCGAGGTCGAGGACGGACCACTCGCCCACGCCTATATTCGCCAGGCCCTGCAACGCACCGTGGGGGAAGTCACGACGATAAACGGCTATCTGCCGATCCACAGCGTTCAGAGCGATTCGTCAGACGAATGGATCTCCTGGTCCCACGGCGAAAACTGGATCGCGACCTCAAGCACCTCCGAAACACTGGCAACGTTTCTTGCCGGCGCGCTCGACCCGCGGCACTCCCTGACCGCAACACTTGCAGAGTCCGATTCCGCATGGGAATCGATGGCTCTGGAATCACCCCTGGTTCTGTACATCAAGCCTGCACGATACACGAATCATCCCGCTCGCGCACTGACTCAGCATGTCGCCGCGGGAATCCGCAGAGAGAATGACAAATTCCTTTTCGACATTCGGATGATCCTCCCGGGAACTGACATTCAGGTTCCGGATGAATCACCCGTCAGTCTTCGATAAAGACGGGAATAGCGCCGGGCGGACTCCGCGATGGAGAATTTGTCCACTCTGCGGCGTCCGGCGGCTCCCATCGTCCTGCGAAGCGCATCGTTCTGAAGCAGAGAACAAACCGCGCGTGTCAACATCTCCACGTTGCCCGGGGGAACAACAAAGCCCGTTTTGCCGTGCAGCACGGCATCCTCCGCCCCGGGAACACGAGTGGTCACAACCGGCAGACCGGAAGCCATCCCCTCAAGTATCACGTTTGGAAACCCCTCGCTGTCGCTGCACAAGACCAGAACGTCCATCGCGGCATAATATCTCCGCGGGTCCGATACTCCGCCGGTGAAGTGAAGGGTGCCGTCAAGAGCCGGCTCTCTTGCCAGGGAGTCGATGCCGTCACGACATCCGCCATCGGCTCCGACAACGAGACCTCCGGCGTCTGGAAACTTCGCCAGTGTCTTTGCGAACATTTGCAGAAACAGGTCATGCCGTTTGACAGACCGTAATGTCCCCACAATTCCGATGAGTGGGGACTTTCCGTGCAAAACCGTGCCGGACAAATCCACGGGTTCAACCTTCGCAAACCGCTCCGCATCGATCCCGTTGTGAATGACAACCGTCTTCGAGCGCGAAATTCCTTCACGTTGTGTCGCATCGCGTCGAACACCTCGTGAGTTACAAACAACGACATCCGCCAGCCTGCTCAGAACCGAAGCGGCCTTTCGTTGAAAAGCACTGCGGAAATTAAAGGATGCCTCGGACAAACGACTCACAACAGTCGCGCCCACGCGGCCGGACGTCATTCCCGCAAGGACACAGGGGAGATCCTGACCCACCAGGAAGGCCTGCAGAACGCAAATGCCTTCACGGTCACAAACCCGGTGAATTCGTCTCACAAGAGAGAACAGATTGAGCCAATAGCCCGGATGCCATCGGGGTGCGGAGTACCGCGCGTTCAGTGCGTGAATCCGAATACCCGTGCCGTGCGCCTCCTCCAGGAACTCGCCCTCGCCTTCCACCAGAAGAAACACGGCCTCCCATCCGTGGCGGGGAAGCTCCTTTGCGAGCTCCAGGGCCTGGCGTTCCGCACCGCCAAGGCCGAGATTCTGCAGGAGAAAGCCAACACGCCGAGGATGCATGATATGAAGGGCGGGGTTATCGGGCGATTTCTTTTTCGCCTCTCCGGACACCGTCCGCTCTAGTCCAGAACGCCCTTTGTGCTGGGTATGCCGCCGAGGCGCTCATCTGTCTCCAGAGCCTCGCGAAGAGCACGCGCAAAAGCCTTGAACAGACCCTCCACGATGTGGTGCGCGTTACGTCCCCGACGACACTCAAGGTGCATCGTCAAACCGGCCGTGTTACAGATTGCGCGAAAGAAATCCTCCGTCACCTCCGTCGCATAGTTCTCGATCATTGGTCGTTCGAAGGTCGCGCCAAAGAACAGGTAGGGCCTGCCGCAGAAATCCAGCGCGCACTCGCAGAGCGCTTCCTCCATTGGAAGAACAAAGTGACCATACCGGCGGATACCGGCCTTGTCACCGGCCGCCTGCGCCAGCGCTTTGCCAAACAGAATGCCGGTGTCCTCGACTGTGTGGTGACACTCCACGTCCAGATCTCCCTGAGCTTCCACGGTCAGCCCAAGACCGCCATGGCGTGCGAGAAGTGTCAGCATGTGATCGAAGAACGCGATTCCCGTCTGTCCGGTGAACTTGCCGTCGCCATCCAGATCGATCGCAACACGAATGCATGTTTCCTTTGTCTCTCGCTTTAAATCGGCGGTCCGCATAAGTTGTCACTCCCGTAGGCTGGCCCGGATCGCAGCCTGGCCCGGTCCACGCCGTCACGGGAAAAATTGCCGGGCGGGCCCGGAAGTGTTGATCCGAGGGACGATCCAGGGAGGTGATATTGTCTTCTATTGGGCGTCAGCCACCTCATCGGTCGCAAAACCATCGATCACCTGTAGAACCACGGGCTTGTCAGTGCGGAGGCCCATCGCACCGTTTCTCTCACGAACAGGGACAGGCGCCTTGAGTGGAAAGCCCGCAAGCTTCATCGGCCTGTCCGACGATTTTCGAAGCATCCGGATGTTTCACACGGGCGGCGGAAGATGACTGCAAACAAACGGGAACAGTCGTCTGAAGAATCACACTTCCTGTTCCATTTCAGGCTCGAGTTCTCCGGCGGCCTCAATGCAAATGGCCATGTCCTTCAAGCCGATCTTTCCGCTGTAAAGATTTTCAGCCTTGTTCAGCTCGACGACTCTCTTATACAGAGTCTTCGCATCCGCCTTCTGAACTTTGCCAACCGTATCATACCCCGCTTCATACAGAACTCGTGCAAACGTTGAATTAACCCACTGAATACGAGTGAGATCCGTTTGTTTCAGCAGTGGCAGCAGTTCGTTTTTATCCAGACCCGGCTCCTCGAACAATTTCCGTCTCTCCCTGCCGTTCATGACAACGGCATACAGCTGTTTTGTATTTCTGATCCCGTGGCGTTGCAGGCCCTTTAGAACTTCGGCCGGAATCCATTTGAAATCATCCAGCTTTCTGGGCTTCGCCTGAGTTCCGTTGATCTGACGCTTTAAGATGGCAAGGTATTCTTCATCGAGGCATTCCTGCTTTAACAGCTCCCTGACCGTTTCCGGCCGCTTCAGAAGCGCCAGAAGATCGGCAACCGTTTTGACCCCGGCTTTTTCGAAACAGGCAAATCGCTGCTCCATGTTTTCCTTCAGAATCATCTGACTGGGAATCAGAGTTCTGCTCTTCAGCTTGTTTTTATACTCTCCAATGCCAATCCGGCTCAGATCGATGCAGTAACCCATTCCTGTTTCTCCCTCCGGTCTCCTGTTGGGGTCATGATTGGCACGAATCGCCGAAAAGACAACGAGTCGGCTTCCACTTCCCGATTCGCAAGCCATTGAGGAATCCGGCAAATCACGTGAAGCGAGAGGAGAAGCCGGTGCATGTGTCCGTACGCACTGGAACACCGCCCGCCCTGCTCCGGGATGTCTTTGGTGCCGGCCACTTCCCCAAGACCCTTCATCCGTCTCCGCATGGCAGCCTCGCCGGGTCCACGCCGTCACGGGAAAAGTTGCCGAACCGGTCCGGAAGTGTTGACCCGCTGAGGCCGCCGGGACGACGGTGCCGAACCTAAACCCTCTTTCGAGTTTGTTCCATTCATGAAAAAACTGAAGGTCCGTTGAGGAATGGCGAAACGAATCTCACCGTCCCGGCCCGCGCGCCGGCAGCGAGCGGACCACGCCGCGGAAAACGCCGAAGACTACGTCGAGCTGATCGATGATCTGCAGCAGGAAATCGGAGCGGCTCACAAGAGTGATATCGCCGCCCGTCTCGGCGTCAGCCACGTCACTGTTCACAAGACCATCAACCGCCTCAAGAGCCTCGGACTTGTGAATGCGGAAGCCCATCGTGCCGTTTCCCTCACCGACAAGGGGAGACGCATCGCTCAGAAAGCCCGTGAACGCCACCAGCTCGTCCTTCGATTCCTGGAGCACCTGGGTATCTCGAAAAGAGTGGCTGAAGACGACGCGGAGGGACTCGAGCACCACTTGAGTCCGGAGACGGAACGCTGCATGCGCCGTTTCTGCAAGGCGATGGAGGAAGAGGGAAAGTGGTCACGGCCAAAAACGAAGTCGAGCCGGTAAAACGCCGATGATCGACGTATCCCGTCTCTCGAAGGAGTATCGCGACCGGAAGCGTGGACCCTTCCGTGCTGTCGACGATGTGACCTTTCAGTGCAACCCCGGAGAGATCGTTGGACTTCTTGGGCCGAACGGCGCCGGAAAAACCACCACGTTGCGAATGCTTTCGACCGCGATCAAACCCACGGGAGGCACGGCAACGGTGATGGGACGCAATGTCCTGACGGATGCCGCCGCCATAAGAAGCAGCATCGGATTTCTTTCCGCTTCCACCGGCCTGTACGGACGTCTCAGCGCCCGCGAGACACTCCGCTATTTCGGCGATCTGTTCGGAGTGTCGCGCGCTGACATCGCCCGCCGCACCAAAGAGCTGGCAGATCTCTTCGGAATGAATGAATTCCTCGACCGCCGCTGTGACAAACTCTCCACCGGCATGAAGCAAAAAGTCAATATCGCCCGAACCGTCCTGCACGATCCACCCGTGATGATCTTCGACGAGCCCACCTCCGGACTTGATGTCCTGACAAGCCGCACAATTGTTCAATTCATCCGCCGGTGTCGTGAAGAACAGAAGACCGTGCTTTTTTCGACCCACATCATGAGTGAAGTTGAAAAGCTCTGCGACCGCGTCGCCATCATTCACAAGGGCCGTCTTTATTTCCAGGGCACGGTGCCGGAGCTTCAGGAAAAGGCCGGAGGAAACCTCGAGGATGCCTTTATCGATCTGATCGGAGAGGTGAGCGAATGATCCGTACGACGCTCGCCATTTTCCGCAAGGAGCTTCTCGATACGCTGCGGGATCGCAAAACGTTGATCTTCATGCTCCTGCTTCCAACGCTCATCATGCCGCTGCTCATGCTCGGCATCAGCCGCATGATGCAGGAAGTCCAGAAAGCCGAGGAAGTCCGCACAGTCCGCATTGCCGTGAGCGAGGAAAGCCGTCTGGCGTGGCGCGGCCTGATCTTTGACTGGTTTCAGCGCAGCGAGCTGGGTGAGCAGTTTCGCATCCTCGACACACCCCTCCTCGGTGCACTCATCAAATCGAGCGGCGGCGTCACGGCGGATCAGATTCCCGCCGGTATTACAAAGGATCCGAAAGTTTTCGAGGAATGGATTCTCTCCCTCGCACCCCAGGTTCGAGCGAATCTTGACTCGGTTGACGAGCAGCCAAGGGAGCTGATGGACAAACTCGATGCGAGGTCACGCACCGAGCTGATTGATTTTTACCGCATGGCCATCAAGGGCTATGCGCTTGTCGAATTCGTCGAGCTGGAAACACTCGATGCGGCGGCAAAACAACCGGCCCACATTCCCGGCGACCTTACGGATATTGAGAACCTTCCAGCGATTGCCGCTGCCGTGGCTGATCGCGAGATCCAGGGCGTGCTCATGGTTCCCGCAGGCGTCAGGAGCCTGGTCGAACGGGACGAACGGGATGAACGCATCCTCTTCATTCACGACAGCACCATTCCTCTCTCCCGGGAAGGGTGGAACCGAATCCGGTCTGTCGCAAACATCGCGGAGCACTCCATCGTCCGCGCCCGCCTCGAAAACCGGGGCATTGCCCGCGTCTTCCTGGAACCCATCGACCTGTCGGCGGATACCGATCTCGCATCTCCGGAACGGCGAGCGCTCAACGTTGCCGGCAGCATTCTCCCCTATCTCGTCATTGTCTTCGCGTTTCTTGGCGGACTCTACCCCGCCCTCGATCTCGGAGCCGGTGAGAAGGAACGCAACACCCTCGAAACACTGCTGGTTTCCCCCGCCGGCCGTGCCGAAATCGCCATGGGCAAATTCCTCGTCATTCTCACAGCCTCTCTGACGGCCTCCATCCTTGGCATGCTGTCCATGGCCATCTCCTACCGCCTCATTCTGCCGGAAGCCGTTCTCGACATGATTCAGTTACGCATCGAGCCCCGGCGTCTCGCGCCCGTTCTCCTGCTCGCCGTTCCCGCCGCGGCATCCTTTGCCGGCCTGTTCCTTGCCGTTTCAATCTATGCAAGGTCCTTCAAAGAAGCGCAAAGCTATATCGCACCGCTTCAGTTCCTTCTCATTCTTCCCGCCATTGCTCCACTGATTCCCGGTGTGGAGATGTCGTGGAAACTTGCCGCGATCCCTCTTGTGAACATCAGCGTTCTTGCTCGCGACTTCCTGAAGGGTGACATTAACTGGGGTTACTATGCTGTTTCCCTGACCGTCTGCGCACTTCTCGCCAGTGCCTGTATCGCCTGGTGCGTTCATCAGTTCCGGCGCGAAGAAGTCCTGTTCCGAACATAAGAACAACGCTTCGACAACTCTTTGCATCATGTTGCATGAACAGGCCGGACTCTTTGGACCTCCTGTTCATGCAACAGTTACTGCTCTTGTCCGATTTGAATTCTCTCCGACCGTCCGACTTGTCACTTGACCAGGCTACCATCCGGCGCAATCCATGTACTCTTGGTAAAAACAGACAGGCCTGAAGCTTTAGGGCAGGCGTTCGGAGAAACCAAAGTCCGAACAGGGATGGTGACACGCATGGAATTTTCGTGCTCGTCGCGGGCAAGGGCCTGCATCCCTTACGGAGGTACGAGCCTTGTCTCGGAATGCATTTCGCAGGATCCGGCGCGGGAGGATCGCGCTGGCACTGACGGGAATTGCGGCAGCCGGAGCAGCCATTCTCATCACGTCGAACACAACGTCCGGAAACCCAGACATCACGGAACAAATCACCGAAACGGCGAGCATCGAAACATTCGCTTCCCGAGCGCTATCCGGCAGCGAAACGATTCCCGAAGTGATCGCCACCGTTTCTTCCTCTCCACGGGTCACAACCACGGATCAGGACACACCAGGGAGTGTTGTGGCGGAAGCACCTGTTGCCGACGTGCCGGCAGAGAGCGTCCGTATCGGACAACAGGCCGGTGACCGCATTGTCGCGGACCCTGCAGACAGCGCTGTGCGATCTGATGAAACAGACGTATCGACGAATGCGCCAAATGAGACGAGATCCAAAGAGGATCTGGCCCTTGAAGCACAGCTGAATCAACTCCTTGCTTTTCACAATGGCGAGATGACGCCGGACCAGGCGCGCGCCATGATGAATCTCCACGAAACGCACGTCGGAACAGTTCCGACGGCGGAAGAGATTCTCGAGTTCGAGAAGGCGCAGCTCCTCCAGGAGTTCTGGCAGGAAGACCGGTCATCCGAAAATCCGCAGCTCGCTTTTGCCAATCCCGACAACTCAAAGACACGATCGGCGAGAACGGTTCCCAACCTGAAGTACGGCGGGACCGTGGCAAGCTCCATGGGCGAAACGTCCGGAGCACTCTCCGGCCGCATCGTTTACACGATGGCCGGACACGGATGGACATACTACAGTGCAGGTGTGTGGTATACGCAACGGGATGACGGCATCGGCGGAACGGCGGAAGTCGTTGAGGATCTTGGAAACCACGATCAGGTTAAATTCTTCGCGGAATACTGCCTGAACGCGGGCGCCACAGTGGTTCCTCTTCGACCCATCGGTCACCAGACGGAGGAAGTGGTCGTCGACAATGACGACGCCGGCGTGACCTTCACAGGCACATGGAACACCAGTTCCAGCACGAATTTTTATGGAACCGCGGGCGATGTTCCTTACCGCTATGCGACAACCGTTACAGGCACTCCGACCGCTACCGCACGATTTGATGCCACAATCCCCCAGGACGGCTACTACCCCACATACGTCTGGTCCCGTGCGGGAAGCGACCGCATCAACCAGCAGTACATCATCGGCCACTCCGGAGGCACAACCTCCCGGCGCATCAACCACCGCATGGTGGGTGGTGGCTGGATTTATGTCGGCACGTTCCACTTCGAAGCCGGCGGTCAGGCCTATGTTGAAATTACCAACAGCGAGGAAAGCGGTGATCCCGGCAGCGTCGTAATCGCCGATGCGGTGCGTTTCGGCAACGGCATGGGCGATATCGCCCGCGGCGGTTCAACCTCCGGACATCCGCGGGAAGAGGAAAACGGCCGCTACTGGGCACAGGAATCCATTGGTATCGGAGCCCCTTCCTCCGTTTACGACGGAAGTGGAAGCGACGCCAGCGACAGCGTCGGCGCTCCGCCCAAACTTGCCGCCTACATGAATCGCGAGGCGGAGGGTGGAACTGAAGACCGCGTCTACGTCAGTTTCCACTCAAACGCATCGAGCAGCGCCTCCGTTCGCGGCGCGGACGGCCTCTTCTGTTCCAACAGCGGATCCCAGACGCCGAACGGTTTCAACACTCCCAACGGCGTTCTGCTTGCCGGGCTTCTCGGAGAGTACACGAACCAGGGACTCTACGCCATGACAACGGCCACAGGAAATCCCTTCGAGCACACATGGGGATCGACCGGTGTTTCAGGAAACACGTTTGGATCAGGCGGCGCTCTCATCAACGCCTACGGCGAAATCGCAAACTATAACAACAACGAAATGGGCGCCTCCATCATTGAGATCGGATTCCACACGAACGTTCAGGACTGCCAGCTCATGCGGGACGCCAAAGTCCGCGATGCAGCGGGAAGACTGAACTATCACGCCGTTGTCGATTTCTTCAATCAAATCGATTCCGGCACACTGACCTTTCTTCCCGAACCTCCCACCGAAGCCTATCTTGTCAGCGACTCCGGCGGAAACCTGACGCTGAACTGGACACCACCGGTTGCCGGTGGACCATGGGGTTCCGGTGGTGACGCACCCACGGGATACGTGATCTATTCCTCCACAAACGGAAAGGGCTTTGCGGAAGCCGCAACCGTCAGTGGCGGAACAACCTCCAGTTACAACGTCACATCGCTGGTTCCCTCCGGTGAAACGCGCTTCTTCCGCGTGACCGCGACCAACGCCGGTGGTGAATCATTCCCCTCTTCACTCGTGGGCAGCCGCAGGGATTCCGCGAAAGCGCGCGTCCTTGTGGTCAACGGATACAGCCGCCAGGGCCGCGGAACAAACTATCGCCAGACGGAAGCCGCTTATGTCGGCTCGCAGCTCGCCGGCGGCGATACGTTTGATCGTGTCTATCCCCATTACAACAACAGCTTTGACTACGCCGGTGAAGTCGGCCTCGCCCTCGATGCAAAGAACGTCACGTTCGATACGGTCGAGGACAGTCAGGTTGTGAACAGCACCGTCACCCTTTCGGACTATGATGCGGTTGTTTACATCTTCGGAGAGGAAAGTTCCGGAGACGGGACCTTCACCGCCACCGAACAAACGCTTGTTGAGAGTTACATTGCCGGCGGCGGAAACCTGTTTCTGTCCGGTTCGGAAGTCGGCTGGGACCTTGCCCGTGTGGCCGCCACCGCCTCCAACAAGACGTTCTTTGAAAACACGCTTGGAGCCACCCGATTCAGCGCGGGTGATCCCGAAGACGACGCCAACACTTACGGCGTCTCCGGCTCGACCGGATCGATCTTCGACGGCCTCAGCTTCTCCTTCAGCGACGGCAGCGGCCAGAATGATCGTTATGACGCCAATTTCCCCGACATCCTGGTTCCCTTCAGCGCCGCATCTTCCACCGTCATGACCTATACGGGTGGTTCGAGTGCGGCCATAACCGTCGACGGATCAGGCTCGAGCCGCGGCAACGTGGTGTTCCTCGGTTTCCCCTTCGAAACGATCACATCCGAAACGGCTCGCTTTGCAATTATGGACGCGGCCATGGACTATCTCCTGCCGGCACCGGCACCCTCCGGTTTTGTGCAGGATTTCGAAGGCTACGCCGCCGGAACACGGGTCACCTTTTGGGAACCCGCGTGGTCAGGCACCTCTTCGGGAGTCAACGCATCGACGGACGCCGCGGAGATTTCAACCACCCAGGCCAATAACATCCTGGACTCCGCGTACGGCAGCGGCGGTTCGACATCCTATCGGTTTGCATGGGACTGGACAGCAGCCGGCAGTGGATTCGTTCGCGCCACCAGTTACAACAACGCCAATGATCCCAACCCCATCATCAACCTGACGCAGGGCGTATCGCTTTACGTCAAGGTTGCCTCCGGCGAGGTCGATCTCGGTCTCTGGATTCGTGAAACCGGAACTTCCGGAACCATTGGCGACAACGGTGGAATCACCGGAACCGTTGAAGAACTCACCAGCAGGCAACGCATCAGTGCCGCGCCGAACTGGCAGTACGTGTACTTCGATCTTCCGAACGAAACCTACCAGGCGGTCAACGGAAACGGAACACTGGATGGCGACTGGGGCACTCTGGAAGCTTTGACTTTTGCAGCAGTCGCGGGCAGTTCCGCGACTTCCATCGAAGTCTTCGTCGATGATATTCACAACGGATCTCAGCATACACCTCAGGACCCGGCTCCCGATGCACCCGCCGGCCTCGTTGCAACCGCAGGCGATGGAAGTGTCTCGCTGGACTGGGATAATAACGGCGAGAGCGATCTTGACGGTTATAACGTTTACCGCGCCAACGGCACCGGCGGTCCCTATACGAAACTCAACGGGTCCCTTCTTGCAGCAAGTGCCTATTCCGACACCTCCGTGACCAACTTTACCACATATTACTATGTGGTCACAGCCGTGGACACGGGAGCCAACGAATCCGGGAACAGCAGTGAAGCCTCCGCCACTCCGGAAGACACCACGGCTCCTGCAGCCCCGACGGGTCTCGCCGCGACAGCGGGTCTATCGGCGATCACGCTTGACTGGAGCGATAACACGGAACCCGACCTCGGCTCCTATCGCGTCTATCGCTCAACAACAAGTGGTTCCGGCTATTCGGTGATCGCAACACCTGCGAGCAGCGGCTATACTGACACAGGAATCAGTGTGGGAACGACTTACCACTATGTCGTGAGTGCCGTCGACAATACGTCGAATGCCAACGAAAGCGGCCAGAGCGCGGAAGCCTCGGCCCAGGTCACCGCCACAAGCATACTTCTTCAGGCGGAAGACTACACGTCCTATAACGATACAACCACCGGTAACGCGGGAGGTCAGTATCGCAGCGACGATGTCGACATCGAGGTCAGCTCGCAGGGCGGCTACAACGTCGCCTACATCGTGAGCGGCGAATGGCTCGAGTTCAGCGGTATCCTCGGCAACGGCAGCTCCTATCAGGTCACGGCGGATGTCGCAGCGGCGTCCGCCACCGGCGCCTTCCATATCGAGATCAACGGTGTCGATGCCACGGGGCTCATCACCTTCGCGGCGACCGGCGGCGCTCAGACCTGGACGACCATCGACTGCGGAACGGTGGCTCTGCAGAGCGGTGCCAACACGATTCGCATCGTCGCGGGAGCGGCGGACTGGAACATTGATTTCCTGTCCTTTGACGCTATTTCTCAGAATCCCAACTTCATCGACTTCGATGGTTATACCATCGCCAGTTACGGCGGTCAGGATATCGATACAACCGCGTATCGCCTTCTGGACAATGGCCTGATTCTCAATATGGACGGCAACACGTGGAAACGCATTACCACGAATTATACTGTCACCGCCGACACGATTGTTGAGTTTGACTACAAGTCCGATTCCGGTGAGCCGGAAATCGGCGGGGTCACACTCGACAACAACGACGTCATTGACGGTGCCACATCCTGGAAGGTTTTCGGAACGCAGGCCTGGGGCATCACGACATACGACAACTATGCATTTGCCGACAATGGATGGACTCATTACGTTCTTCCCGTCGGTCAGACGCTCTCGGCAGGAACCTACTCCTATCTGTGTTTCATCAATGATTTCGATGGCGGCACCGGCTCGAATTCCTACTTCCGCAACGTGAGGCTTCGTGAACAACTCGAAGTCATCGTCGACAATGATGGCGGCGCGCCGGGTTATACGGAAACGGGTACCTGGTCCACATCGGCTTCCAGCGGCTACAACGGCGGAACATACCAGTGGGCGTTCGCGGGCGCGTCCGAGACGGCCACGTGGGATCTCGGCCTGCCGGAAAGCGGCACCTGGACACTCTTCGTGCAGTATCGTGCCAGCGGCAATCGCGCGACTTCCACGGCGTTCGATATCCAAACGGCGAGCGGCGTCCAAACCGTCTCCATTGATCAGACTCAGAACAACCTCGTCTGGGTCGAACTCGGCTCCTTCGACCTCGACTCGTCGACCGCCACCATTACCCTCGACGCGTCTGGCTCCACCGGCGGCACTGCCGTCATCGCTGATGCCGTTCGGGCCGTGAGGTAAACTCACGGCCCACAAGGCCTTCCATCCTGACCAGTCAACAACCGCCGCCGGGCTCAATTGCCCGGCGGTTTTCCGTTGCCGGGTTCCAATAACATGAAAGCGTATTCTCTCGTTTTGTCAGTTTGTGAATCAGGCATTTTTGCCTGTGTTCCACAATACACAGAGTTGCACACAATAATTGTATCCGCACCCGGCAAATTTTCATTCAGTTTTCAAGAGAACGAAAAACAATTTCGTAGTCAGCACATACATGACTGACAAGTATAGCCTTATTGAAAAAGGCTAAGTGCCTGGATTTTGGACCAAACTCTGCGATCCGTCGTGACTATTCACTCATGCCTTCATGGTGTGTGGAGTTTTTCATGCCTCGTTCCAGTCGTCGTGCGTTTACACTCATCGACATCATGATCGTTGTGGCGATCATCGCGATCTTGATCGCGGTGGCGGTCCCCGGATTCCTGAAAGCCCGCAAGAGCAGCCGCCTTGCCGCCTGTCAGGAAAACCAAACCAAGATCGACAGTTCCGTTCAGCAGTATATCATGGAGCACAAGTTCCCGAATCTGGACGGTGTTGCGACGAATCTTGCAGGCCAGGGGTGGCAGTCCCATATTGTCGGGTCGGACAATTATCTGCGAGCCGAACCCCGGTGCCCGTCAGGCGGAGAATATACGGTCAAGTCAGGAGAAGCCGAGGTTAAGTCGGACTTCGATACATACGGGACAACCTCGACGGTCTTCTGCAGCCTCTTTGACGATCCCGATAACGAGCATCTGTATCCGGGCTCGTCGGATCCGTAACAGTCACCCGTCAGGAGGAACCAGCCCGTGGTCCGGTGTCTCCCAACGGCAAAACACCGATGACCGCCATTTGGCCTGACACGACCCGGGTGCGATGGCCGTTGCCCGTTGTGTCCTCCATTAACCGTACATCTCCGGGGTGAATTTTCAGCCGCGATCCGTTCCTGAACTCCAGTTCCAGCTCACCCGCCAGCAACACGGTCATCATGCGCCGCGGAGCCGGATGCCAGTCCAGATCGGTTGCCACGTCGAACCGCTTGACGAAAAACCGCGTTGTGGCGATGGCATCGTTGATGTCCGGCAACGCATCGAGCGACAATTCCTCGAACCGCGACCAGTTGTCTTCTCCGGTATAAATGCGGTAGAAAGCCATCGTGTCAGCCACACACCGCGGCGATGGCATCGACGGATGTTTCTCCCTCAACGATTCGGATGTCGTCGACAACCGGTGCGCCCAGGTCCGCGAGCCGGTTCATCATCAGCCGCAGAGCACGACGAACGTCTTCCGGCAAACGAACCGTGTCGATGTTGCTGAACATGGCGATGTGCTGTTCGGCGCAACCGCGGCCGAATGTCGATGCATAGCGAAAGGTTTCCTCCGGGTTGTGAAATGCAAAGAGCAGGGATGCTTCCGTTGCGGTGGCGATTTTGCGTGCGATGTCTTCGCCAAGTTCCTTGCGCACAAGATTCAAGCCCACCGGCAATGGCAGTCCTGTGTCAGCGGTCCATGCGTTTCCCAGATCCATGACCGGGTGAAGCCCCTTCTCTTTGTAATACAACAGCTCCTCGTGAATCATCACGCCCGCACGAAATTCGCCGGCGGCAACGCGGTCGGCGATTTCATCGTAGGGCGCGGGAACAGGCTCGATGCCGGAACAATACATCGCGGCCAGTACACTGCCTGTGGTTGGATGTCCGCCCACGGCCACGCGCTCCCCCGCCAAATCCGCCAGGTTCAGGTGCTCCTCGCGGCTCACCATGACGGGACCGAATCCGCGGCCGACGCTGGTTCCCACCGCCAGGATGTCGTAAAGATGCGCCACCTCGGGATAAACCACCGATGAAATCGCCACGACATCGAACTTGCCGCGTCGAGCCGCGTCGTTCAGGTGCTGGATGTGGTCGCGATGAAAGGACGCGGGAGGCAGTCCCTCCGGCAATGGAATGCGACCGTGCTGCCATGCATAGTACGTATGGGCGTCGTCGCTGTCGGGGGTGTAGGAAACGGTCAGCGGAGAACCGCTCATGGGTGTCCTCTTGCGTGCGAGATGCTGCAGGGTGGCCGATGCCCCCGGCATCGCAAGCCGTTTTCGCAAAGGTGGGGTGTTTCGATCCGGACGGTTGTGTGATTGATAGGGTCATTGGTTTGATTCCTGGTGGTTGAGAGTTGAGTGGATGCCCGTTTGTTGCCGGTTCTTCGTTTTTGTCTGCACCTTCGCCAGTTAGAGGGTCTTGTGGTCTTGCGTGTGGGTCTTGTGTGCTTGCTGATTGTTGGTCTTGTTGTCTTTCGGTTTGATGTTCTTTCTTTTCTTGCGTGCTTGGTGTTGTTCTTTGGGCGAAGGTGCAGACAGAGGCGAAGAACCGGCCGGGCTTGATGAGGGGTATTAAACCACAGGCTGTTTCGGACTTCAGGAATCCGTGGGAAATATGGGAGGAATGGGAAACTTTAACCAGAAAGGCTGTTTTGGGAAGAATGGAAGATATGGGAGGAATGGAAAATATGGAACAGGCGCCACCAGGGGGCACAGAGGGGTTGGTGTGTACGATTCACGTTATTGCGGTATGGTTGGTGTCGGTCCTATGGGCAGAGCGCTTTGTTCGATGGGCGATTGCGATACCGATACCGATTCCGAGGAGGCTTTATGGGTGGGGAAAGGCAATCGAGTACGAGTTTGACTGCGAAGGGGAAGAGAATGACGACTGCGACACCGATGAGGCAGGCTCCTGGCAAGTGGATGCCGGAGTATAACTCCGGCATTGAAAGCGGCGGCAGAGCCGCCGCAGTCCACAGGAGCATTTGGGGCTCTGGTAGGAGCCGAGCGGATGGGGATTGAATCAACAATCACCGGCGCTGAATCGTTTCATGAGCTGAATGGGAACGAGATTTGAAAAAGCCTGTTGCACGATTTGACTACTGGGTGATCGCCGCGGCGGTCGTGGGGCGGCCTGTCTGCCGTTCTGGCCGTGGATATCACTGCCTGTGGCTCTGAGTGTCGTGTTGGTTGGCGTTCCGGTTACCTGGAGACGCAATAGATCCGGGCACAGACGGAGATATGTTCTTGGGAGTGTGTTGACGGGCGGCTTTGTTACCGTCGTATCGTTCTTTCTTGTGGAGGCGACGAAGCGATAAGAGAATCATCCAGTGTATCCGATGTGCGACGGGTTTTGGGGTAAGCATCGCGGGTATCGTGTTTCTTTCGTTCTGGCCTGTTGTTCCTGTTCCTCCGGGTATCGGGGCAGTCTCTGTAGGATGTCAGTCCGCATGGAGGCCTCGCAGGCTTAACCGAAATGAGCGCCTTGCGCTGACTGGCGGTGCGATTGTAGCCATTGCGAGCTTGTATTCCATCGCCAGGTTCGTTCGTGGATTGCAGGTCGCGTCGCGGTACAGCTCAACGGTGATGAGTCTTCGTTTCGTGGCCACGCATCTCGAAGCCTCCGGACACAGCCACGGAGATGTCCTTCCCATGGCGCCTCCGACGGGATACCAATCAGAGTAAGAAAGCCGAGTTCTCGATGGCTCTCGGACTACTGTGTTCTGGCGTGGCGCGGTCGGGACGGGAATGTATTGTAATATGATGCGGAGAGCGGGTAGCGGCTTGAACACGGAGGATTGCAGAAAACCAGAATGGCTCCAACCTCGCTGGCCGTCCCCATCTGCTCTAAAGACTCACAGTTGTTTTTACCATGAGAAGACCATCACACATGGATTCTTGACCCTAAGGATACCTGGGTCAATACATCGCTCCTTCGGCAAGCCTTCAGTACCGTTTTCCAGGAAATCAGCAAAGTTCGCCAGAGCCACTTCATCCTCCGAATTCGAATACCATCCGGACATCCGAGAAAGCGCATCTTGAAGCAGTTGCATCTCATTCTCATCTCCAGTTGTCCGTCTCGAGTCCAAATAGACAAGCCAATCCTCCCACCCGGCCTTGAATCCCTCGGTATCAGACCACAGCCACGGGTCACTCTCGGGAACCTTCTTCAGCTCGAGTTTCTTGAATCTTAGACTTACGTCGTCCGCGGGGAGCCCTGGCTTCATTTCCCACAACAGAGTGCCAGTAGGCTTGTCGGGCAGTCCGAGCAGCTGATGCACTTCAACAATGGCATGCCCCCGTCTATACTTTGCAACGCTGTGACGAAAATGGGTTCCTTCATCGGGAAAGTTTGTATCATATAACGCTACGACAAAATAGTCTATATCCAAGTCTGTGTTTCCGGATATCCAATTACCGCGGTTTAGTTCTTCGGGATTCAGCATACGCGGCTTCCCTCGCAAGTTCTCGTAAACCAGCGTTCGAACCTTGCCTTCCTCCGAAGCGGTTGCTGCAATAAAGTACAAATCAGTTTTGCCATCAGCTCCTGGCGGCTTTTTTCCCGTTATTCTCTGAAGCTTTACAACTTTGCGCTTTCCCGGCGATTCCACATTGTTAGTGCTCTCACCGACGAGGTAGATTGTCTGGACGCATACATCCTCTGCCTTGTTCTTTTTGTAACCTTCGTAGTGAGCGGAGAAGAGAAACTGCTTTACCAGGTAGTCCAACTCAGAACCTTCGAGCTGATTCTTGATCATGTGGTTATTCGCATTCATCCACTCGGGAAATGAAATCCACTCAGAGTCATGCTTCATGCTGTCAAGAAAGGCTGATACGCCACTTAATGCATCCAGAGAGGTCTGAAGTGTCTGAACTTTACCTTCAAGCTGCCGATTCCTGGAAGCAGATCCCGAGTGGTAGGAGACGAATCCAAGTGACGACAAGAGTACGAATGTGAGTATCGCTGCGATACCGGCAAATCGGTATCTTTTCCGGTCACTGTCATTCTCTCCAATTTTTGCAGTATTCTGGAGCAAGCCTTGAGGAAATAACCAAACCGCTACCAAATAGACCGTGGAAAGAACGGTCATGAGTATGATTGCCTCTTTTGTGTGGCTGGCGATGCGCAACATGCTGACGCACGCGGCCGCCGCGAGCAGAATGATCGCTACGCCGATCATCCAAGGTGGCGACATTTGAGGAGCCCAGCCCTCGCTGCGAGAGCTGGGCGTTCTGTTTTCAGCCTGTTTCATATTCTCGGTCCAGAGTGGGGAAATCCACAGATTCATAGAAGAAGGATCATCGGGATTTACAACCACAATCCCAAACTCGATTCGCATGAGATTTAGGGCACGGCTCGAAAAGCGAAATCCCGTAGACCACCTTCAATTCCCCGCTGCTTGACCTAGCGCTCTCTCTGGTTTTGGCTTCCGGGCCTCTGTCGCGGGAGCGGCGGGGCATTTCACCGGGGGTGTGCGCGTTTTGTCTTCCGAGTCCGCCAGCACGTTGAACGCCGAGCTGCCAAAGCAGTATCAGGCTCCGGAAATCGAGGGCCGATGGTCCGGGTTCTGGGCCGAACAGGGGTATTTCAAGGCCGATCCCGATGCTCCGGGAGAGCCGTACTGCATCGCCATCCCGCCTCCGAATGTGACGGGCGTGCTGCACATGGGCCACGGTCTGGACGAGACGATCCAGGATACGCTGATCCGCTATCACCGCATGAAGGGCCGCAATGTCCTGTGGGTTCCGGGAACGGATCACGCCGGCATCGCAACGCAGCATGTCGTTGTGGAGAAGCTGCGGCGGGAGGGGAGGAATCGCGTCGATATGGGACGCGAGGCGTTCATGCAGGAGGTCTGGCACTGGAAGGAGGAACACGGCGGGCGCATTGTGGAGCAGTTGAAGCGGCTCGGGTGTTCCTGCGACTGGTCACGGGAAGCGTTCACGCTGGACGATCAGCGCGCTCATGCCGTTCGCGTGGCGTTCAAGCGTCTGTACGACAAGGGTCTCATTTATCGCGGCGAGTACCTGGTGAACTGGGACCCGGTGTCGCTGACGGCGTTGAGCGATGACGAGGTGGAGTACGAAGAGGAACAGGGTCACCTGTGGCACCTGAGGTATCCGTTCGAGGACGGCAGCGGTCATGTTGTTGTGGCAACGACGCGGCCGGAGACGATGCTGGGCGATACGGCCGTCGCGGTGAATCCGTCGGACGAACGC
The DNA here is from genome assembly GCA_028284075.1 of Candidatus Sumerlaeia bacterium. Taxonomy (GTDB): domain Bacteria; phylum Sumerlaeota; class Sumerlaeia; order SLMS01; family JAHLLQ01; genus JAJFLJ01. The sequence goes on from JANQSL010000178.1 coordinate 39,550, forward strand.
TGGTCGCATCTGATCGGCAAGAACGTGATTCTTCCGCTGGTGGACCGGCCGATTCCGATCATCGCGGATGACTTTGTGAAGAAGGAGTTCGGCACCGGCATGGTGAAGATCACGCCGGGGCACGATCCGAATGACTTTCTGTGCGGACTGCGGCATGAGCTGCCGATGATCAATGTGCTGACGGAAGACGCAAAGATCAATGAGAACGGCGGAAAGTACGAGGGACTCGATCGTTACGAGGCGCGGAAACGCGTCGTTGAGGATTTCAAAAAGCTGGGACTGCTGGAGAAGGTCGAGGACCATCCGCACCGCGTCGGCCGCGGCTATCGCAGCAAGTCCATCGTGGAGCCGCGCCTGTCGAAGCAGTGGTTTGTGAAAATCAAGCCGCTGGCGGAGAAGGCGCTGGAGGCGGTGGAAAACGGCGACATCCGCATTCTGCCGGAAACGCCTTACCGGCAGACGTACCGCAACTGGATGGAGAATGTGCGGGACTGGTGCATCAGCCGTCAGTTGTGGTGGGGTCATCGCATTCCGATCTGGTACCGCAAGGACGATCCGGAGACGATGATCTGTTACGAAGGCGACGGTGTGCCGCCGGAGGTGGCAAAGGAACCGGACGCGTGGTATCAGGACGAGGACGTGCTGGACACGTGGTTTTCGTCGGGTCTGTGGCCGGCGTCGATTCTCGGCTGGCCGGAGGAAACGAAGGACCTGAAGACGTGGTATCCGACGAGCGTTCTCGTGACCGGCCATGATATTCTGTTCTTCTGGGTCGCCCGCATGATCATGTTCGGCATCGATCTGGTGGATGAAAAGCCCTTCAGCGATGTCTACATGCACGGACTGATTTTCGGGAAGTCGTACTACGAGAAGTCGGGCGGCGACATGCGCCTGATTCCTCCGATGGAAGCACGCAAGTATGAGCTGGACGGTGTCGATGTTCCGAAGAACGTGGTCACGAAGTGGGAAAAGATGTCGAAGTCGAAAGGCAACGTCATCGATCCTCTTGAGGTCATTGGCGAGTTCGGTACGGATGCGTTGCGTCTGACGGTGGGCGCGTATGCGGCGCTGGGCCGAAACATCGACCTGGACTGGCGGCGCTTCGAGGACTACCGCAACTTCGTGAACAAGTTCTGGAACGCCGCACGGTATGTGTTGATGGTGACGGAGCCGCTTTCGGGCGAAGACTTCCGGGCGGGCGTCGAGACCTGCGACCTGGCGGTGGAAGACCGGTGGATGCTGAGTCAGCTGGCGCGCATTCGCGAGGACTCAACGCGGGCGCTGGACGGCTATGAATTCGACAAGTATGTCGGCGGTCTGTATCATTTCATCTGGGGCACCTATTGCGACTGGTACCTGGAGCTGACGAAGCAGCGGACGCGCAACGACGCCACAGATGAGAAGGCGGCTCGCGCGGCGCGGGTGACGCTGCTGACGGTGCTGGAGCACATCTGCCGCCTGCTTCACCCGATCATGCCGTTTGCCTCGGAGGAAGTCTGGCAGATTGTCCGCGCGCGGATGACGGGGAAAGAGCCGGGGGAAGATGCGCCGGCTTCGAAGACAACACTGTTCGCGGATGCGTTCGCGGTTCCGTCGCTGTGTCTGGCCTCGTGGCCGGCGGAAGCGCCCTCCGCCATCGACGCGGAAGCGGATGAAACGCTGGGTCTGGTGCAGGAAGTGATCGGCGCCATCCGCAATATTCGGGGGGAGATGAAGGTCCCGGCTGACCGCCGTGTGGATGCACTGGTCCAGCACAC
>JANQSL010000203.1 GCA_028284075.1 Candidatus Sumerlaeia bacterium
GCGTTCATTCCCGCGATTCCCGCTCTGTTGACTGCGCCGGCCATCGCCGGCGGCAGGGTCGTTCGCCTTCTTCTTCACCCGTTGCTGCTTGTGGTGTTGATATGGACCATGGCCGCCGAGCAACCGCGTCTGATTCCTTTTCTTGTCCCTTCGCACGATATCGATCCTGAAGGCGATTTGATTCTTACAAGCTGGAACGTCATGTCCTACAATCTTGGCGAGAACAACATCGTTGCCGGCTTTCAGGATGGTGATCCGGATATTGTCTGTCTGTTGGAGGGAACATATCGAGGCCGGGCCCCGGGCTTTCTGCGGCGTGCCGTACCCGAAACCTTCCACTGGGCTTCGACCCGACAGATGGCGATCGGATCACGGTATCCGGTTGTCAGTGAAGAGGAGTACGACACACAGACGCGGCTGCGGATTTTCCGTTCGACGCTGGATGTCGACGGCAGGGATCTGTCGGTTTTTCTTGTCGACCTGCCCAGTCCTCCGCGGACCGATACAGACGAGATGTTTGACGAGCTTGAGGCGATTCTCGACGATGCGGAGCGGCCCTTTATTTTGACGGGCGATTTCAACACAACGCGAGGCTCATGGCATTTGACGCAGGCGACCTCCGGGCTGAAGGACTTCTATCGTGCGTCGTCCGGAACACGCTGGCTGGCCAGCTGGGATCTTCGTGAGTATTCACGGGTCGGTGGATTGTATGGTCTCTTTGCGGAATTCCCCGTCGGGCTTGCGCTCGTTCAGATCGACCACAGCTTTGCTTCGCAGGATGTTGTTCCCGTGTCCGCCGACCTTGTCGGTCCTGGCGGATCGGATCACTATCGTCAGTTTCTCCGGTTTCGATTGAACGATGATTAACCTCCGGCTCCATTTTCTCCTCCTGGCAGTTGTTGTTGTCAGTTTGCATCTTTCCGGGTGTACCGCCGCCGCGGTCACGCCAATCGCTCTGTCAGAGTATCAGCTTCACAAACGGCACAAGAATCTCGGCAGTGACGTTTTGGCTGTCGGAGTCGTTGATCGTGCGACGGTCGAATCGAACATCATTGTCAGGCCTTTCACAAACGGCGAGCGGTTGCGCGGATGGTTCGATGAACTCTGGCTGATGCCTTTGATGCCATGGATCGATACTCGCCATGCGGTTCTGACACCGTTGCCGGAGACGATGTTTCCGCAGAAGGTGGATCTGACAATCGATCCACCGGAGACGGATGACTGGGAGGTCTGGAGTGGAGAGGTCATGTCGCAGCTGGATGAAGGACTGACCGATTTCTCTCTCCCTGAAGATCGACGCGTTGCGCTGGAGAAACTCCTGCCCGCGGCGGGCTTTGGTCCTCTTGAGGAGCGTCTTGCCGCGAGGACCGGGGGGACCGCTCTTTACGGTTCCGGAGAGGTGACTGTGCAGTGGAAGTTCGTTCCCGACTTTAACGCCGAACGGTTTTGCCGGGATCTGCTTTCAGACTCCGCCCGTCAGTCCGAGCATCCGGTGCCGGTCTCTCTGGAGGTTGGCCGCGATATTATACCGGTTGTCGATGTGCGCGAGGAGAACGTTGGAGCTGATGACGTTGTTGTGGACGGGCATGTTGAGCGCTGTTCCATCGATTCGCGCCGCATTCTCTGGCTTCTCACGGCGGTCGGCGGAAACTATCTCTCGGTCATCGGCGGTCCTCAGACCTGCCCTCGACTGGCAGCGGAAATGGTTTTGACGGCCCGGCGCGGCGACGGTGAAATTCTTCTCCGTCGTCGCGTGACGGTGGAGACGGCGCGCCGAACCACCAGTCTCTGGTATGGATATGGTCTTCGCGACGAACTGGTTTCCGATTTCAACCGCCAGCTGAACGAGGCGTTCGATGAGTTCGCCACCGACCTGGCAAGAGAACTTGAATGATTTACTCCGGTCTTAGACTTCTTCTTGGCGTGTCCAGCTCCATCGCCGCCTACCGGGCTTTGGACGTCGCGAGCACGGTGATCAAGGGCGGGGGAGAAGTTCGTGCCGTATTGACGCCCAATGCGACGAACATCGTCGGACCAGCGGCTTTCGACGCGATTACCGAGAAACGAACCGTCGTGTCTCTGTGGAACTCGGAATCCAGTGGCGACATGGATCACCTGGCGGCGACGAAATGGGCCAACGTCTTCTGCATCGCTCCTGCCAGCGCGAACACTCTCGCGAGACTGGCGGTTGGCCTGGCGGACGACGCGTTGTCGACGTTTGCGATCGCCTGGCCGAAGCCTCTTGTCGTTGCGCCCGCCATGAACCCCACGATGTTTCAGCATTCGACGGTTCAGCAACATGTGCGCACTCTCGCCGAGCGCGGTCACACGATCGTCGGGCCCGCTCACGGAAAGACCGCCTGCGGCGATGTGGGTGTCGGACGCCTCGCCGATGTTGAAGACATTCTGATCGCCATCGTCGATCACCTTCGTGCCACTCGCGATATCCCTGCTCTTGCCGGACGACACATCGTGATCACCAGCGGACCAACGCGGGAGTTCGCAGATCCTGTTCGCTGTCTCACGAATCCTTCCACAGGGCGAATGGGCGTGGCCCTGGCCCGTCAGGCTGCTGCAGCCGGAGCGCAGGTGACGCTTGTTCTTGGTCCTTCGGATGTCGCCGTGCCCGAAGGCCTTGCGAATGTCGAACGAGTTGTGACCGCCGAGGACATGCGCGATGCCGTTTTGAAGCATCTTCCGACTGCTGATGCGGCGATTTTTGCAGCCGCCGTTAGCGACTGGAAACCGGCGGAACGCGTTGAACAGAAGGCGAAGAAGGAGAGCGGTCCGGAAGAAATGACAATGCGGCTCGTTCGCACGCCGGACGTGGCTCTCGAAGCGTCGAAGCATCGCAAACAGGGCCAGATCTTTATCGGTTTTGCCGCCGAGTCTCATGACATCGAGGACAACGCTCGCGGCAAAATGCACCGCAAGTCGTTCGACATCATCGTTGCCAACCCCATCAACGAACCCGGCGCGGGCTTTGCCTCGGACACCAACCGCGCGACGATCATTACGCCGGAATCAAAACGCGAACTGCCTGTCATGTCGAAGGATCAACTGGCGGCAGAGATCTTGAAAGAACTGTCCGGACGCCTTGGGTGAGCCTCAAGCCCGCTGATCGACTGTAAAGCGACTCCTCCGCCGTGATATTTGGATGCGGTGACCGAAAACACTGCCACAGGCAATGCCTGCGTTTGAGCGGTACGACCACGACATCACCGGACAGTTCCATTCCCGGGATTCTGACTGTCTCTTTCTCATGGAATCCCTGAATCCATTTCCAGCCGGCTCATTGGGACTGTGTGAGCTGTTCGAGGAGAGGGATGCATCACAATCAATCGACTGTAATGGCAGCACAGTCCGGAATGAAAGCCAATCCAATTGCCCGGAGTTCGTCCCGGCTGAAAACGAAAACCATCTGTTCAAGGGAGAGGAATAACATGAACTTTGGTCTCGCCGCCGGTACCGCAATCCTTGAGCGCACACCGTCCGCTCTGCGCGCAATGCTCGCCGGCCTTCCGCCTGCATGGACGAACGCAACCGAAGGGCCGGAGACCTGGAGTCCGTTTGATATCGTGGGTCATCTCGTCCACGGCGAACGCGTCGACTGGATTGGCCGGGCGCGGATCGTTCTCGACCAGGGCGAGAATCGCCGTTTTCAACCCTTTGATCGCTTCGCTCAGTTTCACGAAAGCGAGGGCAAATCTCTCACCGACCTGCTGGACGAATTCGAACGCCTTCGATCTGAGAACCTCACCACCCTCGCGGGCTGGAACCTGACGGAAGAACAGCTCGCACTCGAGGGTGAACATCCCGCTCTGGGCCGAGTCACGCTGCGGCAGCTTCTGTCCACATGGGTCGCACACGATCTCGGCCACATCGCCCAAATCTCGCGCGTCATGGCGAAACAGTATCGCGAGGAGGTTGGACCATGGGGAGAGTATCTTCCCATCATGGGTCGTTGATTAAGAGGGATTCCATTGAAGCACTGGCTCCGTGCAACCCTCGCCTCTGCGTTGAGGTGACCTCATCTCATCAGCGCTTTCCATTCTTCCGATTCCTCGCAAAACAGTCTTTCTCGTCAGAATCTTCCGAACCGCCCATATTCCCCACGGATTTCTGAAGTCTGAAACGGCCTGTGGTTCAATACGTCCCATTACGCTCCGCCGGAAGAGAACCCACGGCCAATATCATATCATCGATCGCGACCTCGTTTGTCCGCCAGCCTGTCCACCAAAGCCTGATCGAGATGAGAACCCAAACCGTGACCCACGGTGAAAAGAACCAGCAAGTGAACTGCTTCGACTCAGCCTTTCGCACCTCCCCCGCAGACACCCGACTCATCTTTATGATAAAAAAAGACCTGTTTTATATCTCGGCGAATCCCAAAATGGCCGTCTCCGATTGCCTTTCGACGGTCTTCGGACCGGTCTCGAGCGGTATGAGCGACACCCAATGGCAACACCAAAACTTCAGCCTCGTGTTGAGAGGACGCCAATGTATCACACTGCTTCTTTCCGTGGCACCTTATCCCTGCTCGCCGCTGCGTACGGTCTCATGACAACCGTGTCTCCCGCTTCCGGTGACTATGACAGCCTGGATGACCATCGTGGTTCACTCGACCTTGCGGCTGAAGAGGTCTATGCGAAGCGCGCCGCGGACTGGCGTAACGGCGCGATAGTCTACCAGGTTCTTGTCGACCGCTTTGCCCCGTCAGCCGATCTGGACGCAAAGCGCGATCTCTATACACCACCGCGGACCCTGCATTCCTGGGACGAGACTCCCGCACAGGGCGAGTACTTGCCGGATGCTGCCGTATGGTCTCACGAGATCGCATTCTGGGGCGGTGACCTGAAGAGCCTCCGCGACAAGCTGGACTACATAGAGCAACTGGGCGTCGATGTTCTCTACCTGAACCCGATTTTCGAGTCCTTTACGAATCACAAGTACGATGCTTACGACTACATGAAGATCGCTCCCGAATTCGGAACGCGTCAGGATTTGAGGGACCTTGCGGATGAACTGCACCGGCGCGGGATGTACCTTGTTCTGGATGGTGTGTTCAACCACATGGGCAGAAAGAGCCCTTACTTTCAGGAAGCGCTTGCCGACCCGGAAAGCCCGTGGCGGGAGTTCTATACATTCAACGACAAGAGCGAGTTCGGCTACGTTGGCTGGTGGGACGTTGAGAATCTTCCGGAAGTCCGCGTGGAGAGCAAAGCCGCACGCGACTACCTGTACGCCGCCCGGGACTCGGTTGTGCAGTCTTACCTTCGAGAGGAAGGCGTCGATGGATGGCGTTTGGACGTCGGATTCGATTTGGGAATGCGGGTTCTTGGTGATCTGACGAACGCCGCCCATACGGCGAAGCCCGGCTCGCTGGTTGTCGGTGAAATTTACAACTACCCGGAGGGCTGGTTTCCGGCGGCGGATGCCGTGATGAACATGCACGGGCGTGTGATTCTGCTGGGTCTGCTGGACGGCACGGTTTCACCTCCCATGGCCGCGAGGATGTGGCAGACAATGATCGACGATGCCGGTCTCGAACCCATTCTGAAGAGCTGGGTTGTGTTGGAGAACCATGACTGGCCAAGGCTCAATACCGTCTTGCCCGAGCCATGGAAGCAGCGCATGGCGCGCATTCTCCAGTTCACCGTGCCTGGTTCCCTCAACCTGTATTACGGAGGGGAACTTGGGATGGAGGGCGGCGGCGATCCCGAGCAGCGTGCTCCAATGAGATGGGATCTCGTGAACGACGAGAACGAAACCCTTCAATTCCACCGTGATCTGCTTGAGCTGAGAAAAACGAATCCGGCACTTCGCTACGGCGACTTTCGAATTCTCCACACGGAGAAGCTCTTCGCGTTTCTCCGGTACACCAATCGGGTTCGCGAAGCGGTGATTGTTCTCGCAAATCCCGCGGAGGAGGAGGTCACCGAGTTGATTCAACTGCGCTACGGCAAGTTTCAGGATGCGTTTCCGCTGGTGGATGTTCTCAGCGGCGATGAGTTTGCCATCAGTTCCGGAACGTCGAAGATCACTGTTCCGGCCGGAGGCTGCCGTGTTTTGAAGGCAAAAACCGACCCCTTGCCAAACGGATATGATCGATACGATCGATTGTGGTGACTATGACACGAGTCGTTTTGTCGTTTGCAAAGCCCTCCATCGCCTGCTTTCCAGCGTTGCGGCGAAGAGCACTTCCAGTCGCGGATTGAATCCGCGCTTGAACCGGACAACCTGCTGAGTGTTGGCGCCGACCCAGTCGTAATGACGGGGGAGTCCTTGCCGTTCGATTTCACTGAGCACGGAAAAATGCAGAAGTGTCGGGGCTCCACTGCCAAGATGCGCGGGATCGGATGCGCCGGCGAGATAATAAACCCGATGCTCGTCGTATCCAAACAGTCCGGCGGCATGTGGCTGAGCATCAACGTCCCTCACGGTAACTCCGAAACCCTGCTGTTGGTCGTTCAGCCATGAACCGAGTTGAGCGATGTTTTGAGACAGGCCGGGATCGAGTTTCTGTTTTTCAGCGTTGAGTGTCCAGAGAGCCTCGAGGTCTTTTGTCTCGGATGCGTCGATGACACTGGCGGCCAACTCGTTTTGTTCCGCCTTCTTCGCCTGGCGCCGAACGCTTGATTCGCATGCGGTTCGCCACTCGCTGTCCTTCTCCCACGTTGTCACACAATTATAGTGAGGACGAAGTGACCATCCTTTCCAGGCGAGCGTTCGCAGGTCGGAGACGAACGGAGGAAAGAGGAGTTCGATCCGATCGGCCTCTCCGCTCAGCACCTCATGCAGGGCACCCAGATGATCACGCCAGAATCTCTCCGCTTTGCCGCCGGTTTGGAGATTGTCATGATCATGAGTAAGCAAACCGCCGAAGGGCGAAAACAGCGGAGACTGGAGGGACTGCATCCCAAGCCTGAGGGGGCGTGGAATCAACGGCACCGCAAGGCGGAGTTCGGTGCCGTTGAAGACTCCGTACCAAACGGAGTCATTGCCGGAAGAGGCGGATGGAAAGGCCGGGTTTTGCATCAGCAAGCCCCGGCTTTGCGAATACAGGTCGCCCAGAGCGGTGGAATCCGCTTTTCCGAGTTTCCGAGCAGTGAGTTGGGCGCCCATGGGCTCCCAGTCATCCAGCACACGCGAATGACGGTCAACGGGCATCGGATCACGCTTGCTGTCCACCGCTTCCACACCTTCTTCTCTGCTTGTGGGAGTGGCATTCGATGAGTCTCGAATCACAGCGAAAGACACTTCTGAACTGGTCCGTTGCCGCCGGAGCCGGCTGGCTGGTCCTGGCGGCAGTGATACTTGGTTTTTCCTTTTCTCCGGACAAAGGCGGGATCGATTTCTTCGGCGTCGCCGGAGGAGCCGTCTTTGCGCTGTTTGCAGTTGTGGGGCTGTTGGCCTGTGTCCCTCGGCCCGCGGGTGGACAGCGGCCCGCTTTCGTTTTCGCGGCACTTCAATTGACATTCGTGATTCTCGCCGCGATGCTGGCTCTGGGGAATGCCGCTGCGTCACTGCGGGAGGAGAAGATCTCCCGGTGGCATCGTGAGGTACCGGATTACGCGGCGGCTTATGACGAGCCGTTGACCATTCCGGGAGTCGGAGGTTATGCCCGGCCCAATGTGGACCTGGTGATGAAGGCCGCGAAGGTCGGCGAAACGGTACATTTCCACACAAACAATCTCGGGTTTCGTCGAAAGGATACAACAACCGTTGAAAAGCCGGCGGGGACCTTCCGAATCCTTTTCCCCGGTGATTCCATGATCGTTGGATACCGTATCGACACGGACGAGACGATTGGGATGCTTCTTGAGCGGTCGCTTGGCGAGCGAGTTGCGGAAGGCGCGTTTCCCGAACACATCACACACATCGAGATTCTCGCCGGAAATACCGAAGACTTCGCAGCAACCTGGAACTATCTTTATCGTCAGGCGGAGAAGCTCGATCCGGATCTCGTTATTTGGAACAATTGTCTGGCCAACGATTTCAGCCAGACGGTTTTTCAGATGGGAATTCCTCCGAATCCGCCACGGGCGCCCTTCTCTATCGCCGAGGATGGTGTGCCGGAATATGAATCGGAGGAAGAATGGCCCGAGGTGGGAAAGCTGCGCGAGGAATGGCTTGGAAAAGATGAGAATCGTTATCCTGACTACGCGTTCAAGTCCGATGCCATCAGCCGGGATCGTAACTACTGGACACCGGATTCAGTCTGGGCGCTGGGCAAGGCGGTGCAGCGAGCTGTTCACGCTCTGGGGCAAGGTGCCGGCTACCATGGCTGGAACATGGCGCCAAACCGTGAAGACCGGATTATAACACCGGCATTTGAGGAGACTCAGCTCTTCCTGAAGCCCGAGCACAGACACCCCGTGACCGACCTTTCCTTCGATGTCGCGAAGATGGCTCTCGATGCCTACGGAGAATGGTCGGAAAAGACCGGAATCCCTCTTATGGTCGCGACGATCCCGGTACGATATCAGGTGGTGCCTCAGGACTACGCCGCGACCTTCGTGGATGGGCCACTTCGTGGAGATCTGTACGATATGCGAAGCCCCAACCGCTTTGTCGAGGCGGAGTGCAAGAGCCAGGGGCTTCTCTGGTTCGACTACACACCGGCGTTTGAATCAGAAGGTGATGAAGCGTACCGGCTCTTCATGCCTTTGGGGGATATTCACTGGACGGCGGAAGGGCACCGCGCGGCGGCAGAAGCTATCGAACCTGTTCTCGCGGATTTGATTCAGAAGATTGCCTCTGAATCGTGACCCGATCAGAACAGGGCGTAGATAAAGGGCGCCGCGGCTCCACCGCCAAGGACCACAAGGACACTAACCAGCAGCAGAACCGCCACGACGGGCGTCAGCCACCACTTCTTGTTGGTCATCAGGAACTCAGCGAATTCCGCAAAGACGTTTTGGGAACCGGAGTCAGCCGCCTGCTCAAACTCATTCTTGTCGTTTTCGGAATGAGGTTCGCCCATGTTCTTCTCCTAGAATTGCCGAAAGTAGCTCTTCGTGTTTTCACGGGGTTCGCGGCGTTTCCAATACGTGTTCGCTGACCGGTCAAACTGCTTCTGCATGGAGTCATGTCCCATTAATCGAACCAGCAATCCAATGGGGGTGATGACAAGGCACCATGTGAGGAAGAGGATCACATGCGATACGACCCAGCCAATGGGAAAAACCGCGACGACCATCGCGACGTACACGGGCCGAATCAGCAGAGGCTTCACGAGCCCCACAAGCCCCACGACCGCCACGACCGCCCACAAGGTGAAAACCGGCTGCCAAAGGTCAAACTTCCGGCCAATCATCGCTCCGATCAACAGCCAGAATGCAGGGAAAAACACTCCTGCAAACAGGCGGAGTTCCTTTTCCGGAGGGTTGCGGTTGATTTGAATCATGGCACTAGTCCAGCTCAAACTTCGCGAGGTATTCGTCGACGTCGTGTTTCACCGCAGCGGGTTGGTCTTCTTTGAGAAGAACGTGATTTTCCAGCACCAGCACATCCATGTTGGTTCCCATAAAACAACGGAAAGCGTCCTCCGGCGTGCAAACGATGGGTTCGCCTCGAACGTTAAAACTCGTGTTGATCAGGACAGGACACCCGGTGCGTTCCCTGAACGCTTTGGCGAGCTTATAGTATCGGCCGTGACGTTCGGGGTCGATTGTCTGGACCCGGGCCGAGTAGTCAACGTGGGTGATGGCGGGAATCTCCGACCGTTGCGCCTTGAGTTTTTCAAGGCCTTTTGAGTCTTCCGTGCCATTGTCTGTTGTTCTTTTCAATTCCGCGACGGGAGCGACGAGCAACATGTAGGGGCTGTCCTCTTCACGCCTCATGTCGAAGTACTCATCAACACATTCACGAAGGACACTCGGTGCAAACGGCCGGAATGATTCCCGGAACTTGATTTTGAGGTTCATGACCGATTGCATGGCCTGGCTGCGGGGGTCGCCCAGAATGCTGCGGCATCCCAAAGCGCGGGGACCATACTCCATGCGACCCTGAAACCATCCAATCACTTTTTCGGAAGCGATGAGGTCGGCCACTTTGCCGCAGAGTTCGTTTTCATCTTCAATGAGACTGTATTTCGCTCCCTGATTGTCGAGGAAACGGCTTATGTCGTTGCTGGCAAAGGCGGGTCCGAGCAGCGAGCCCGCCTGTGTGTCTCTGCCTGTGGTTTTGCGCTCGTTGTTCAACAGCTGGTGCCAGATGAGAAGTGCGACGCCGAGGGCTCCACCGGAGTCTCCCGCCGCCGGCTGAATCCAGACGTTTTCAAAGGGACCCTCGCGCAGGACTCGTCCGTTACCGACACAATTCAGTGCCACGCCACCCGCGAGGCAGAGGTTCTTCATCCCCGTTTCCCTGTGGACATGATGCGCCGTTTTGAGCATGGCCTCTTCCGTGACAGCCTGAACGGAGGCGGCCATGTCCATCTCGCGTTGCGTGAGTTTCGATTCCGCCCGGCGAGGCGGCCCTTCGAACAACGCGGCGAACCGGTCGTTGGTCATGGTCAGCCCCTGGCAGTAGTTGAAGTACTGCATGTCCATGCGGAAGGAGCCATCGTCCTTGAGATCGATGATTTTGTCGAGAATCAGATCGACATATTTCGGCTCACCGTAGGGCGCGAGGCCCATCAGCTTGTATTCACCGGAGTTGACCTTGAAGCCGCAAAAATATGTGAAAGCGGAATAAAGCAAACCAAGGGAGTGCGGAAAGTGGATCTCGTGCGTGAGATCAATCCGATTTCCACTGCCCGTCCCATAGCTGGTCGTCGCCCACTCGCCCACACCATCGAACGTGATGATGGCCGCCTCATCAAAAGGTGACGGAAAGAATGCGCTGGCGGCATGGGATTCATGGTGCTCAGGAAAGATGAATTTCCTGCGATACCTGCCATCCAGTGCCTTGCGCATTTCACTGGGAAGGTGCAGCTTCTGTCGAAGCCACAAAGGCATTGCCATCAGGAACGATTTGAAGCCGACGGGCGCGTAGGCGAGATATGTTTCAAGGAGGCGTTCGAACTTGAGGAAGGGCTTGTCGTAGAAGCCAACGTAGTCGATCCGGTCCGTACTCAGTCCTGCCTCTTCCAGACAATACTCGATGGCGTTTGTTGGAAAGTTGTGGTCATGTTTCTTTCGCGTGAAGCGTTCTTCCTGTGCGGCAGCCACGATTTGGCCATCAACGACAAGTGCCGCCGCCGAGTCATGGTAGTATGCGGAAATTCCGAGAATCGCGGTCACGTTGCATTACCCTGAGGAAGGTGACGTTTCGGCGGCGCTGCTCGGCAGGTCAAACTGAACCGATGATCAAAAAAGGGAGAGGCGATCAGCGCCTCTCCCTTTTGTTGTTGTTTGCCGCCAAACAAGGTTGAATCAGGGAACCGCCCAGCCAGGAACTGTCTGCCAGGGTCCATCCGGCGTGTGTTGAAATCCGAGTGCGGCATTCAGTCCGGGGGATTCAAATGAACCCCGACCTGTGGACTCCGCGATCCATGCTTCTCCGAACTCGTTGAGCTGTACGAGGTCATCAACTCCGTCGCCGGTCGCATCGAGAGCAAAAACCCACCAGCCGAGACCGCGATTCGGATCGTCGTGGAAGCCCAGTGATGTTCCCCAGACCTGCGGGGGAGTGAAGGAGGTGCCTGTGGAGAGTGAGACAACGGCTTCCGTTGCGTTGTTAATAGTCGCCAAATCGTCGAGGCCGTCGCCGTTGAAGTCGCCGGCATGTACAGCGGCCTGGTTGTCAGGGTCCCACACAAAGCTGACAAAGCCCCAGTCCTCGTTTGCGAAAAAGCCTCGCGAGCCGTCGGAGAGGAGGACCTCCGCGTTTGCCGGTGCGGGGCCGATTTGAATGATGTCGTCTGATCCGTCACCGTTCACGTCGCCCACCGTCAGCCAGTATCCGTTCGAGGGGTCGAACATGAGTCCGGCGTTTGCGACGAGAACCGGGGCGGGGATGCCTCCCACGCCATCGTTCCATCCGATGAGGACATCTCCCGCGGTATTGATCTGAGCGGCATCATCGAAACCGTCGCCGTCGAAGTCACCAATCAGCACGGTGCGTCCCTGATCGGGTGAGACGGAATATCCGGCTCCTCGCATAATTGCGGGGCCAACCGTGCGTGCACCCGTGTTTCCGACTGTGAAGAGCACGCCGAAAGGAGTTACCGCAATGAAGTCGGTCAGGTCGTTGCCGGAAAAATCTCCCGCCGCCGAAAGCCATCCCGCGGACGGATCATGTTTGAAACCCGTTGGACCGAACTGGAATGGAACCTGGAAGAAGCCTTCAACGTTTTCGCTGCCCCAGACATCGCCGCCAAAGTCATCGGTCGGGTCATCCGTCAAGACCATCAGGTCGGTCAGAATTCCAGGGCCGCGGCGGAAGATACCACGCTCGATTTGGGTTATCTGGCTGCTTTGGGCATCGAGTGACTGGACCTCGACGGTGTTTGTTCCAACGCCGAGGGGGGCCGTGAAACTCCAGCGTGTGAAGTCACCAATATCGTCGTTGGCATCAACCCAGGGAGTTGTGACCTGCCTGGGTGTTGCAGGAAGAAACTCCATCTTCGGTTCGGGATCGAAGGCGGTCTCGGTTGTTACCCGGTACTGAACAACCGACAATCCCTCGACTCCAATAGTGGCGCGTCCCTTCACATCCACCGAATTCTCCCGATTCAGGGCGACGAAGCCTTCGACTGGCGAGGTGATAAGGAGTTCCACGTCGTTGGCTTGCCGCTCGATAACACGAATCCGGTCTTCACTGAATTCTCCGAGGCGATCGAATGCTCTGACGACCACGTAGTTGTCGAAAGACTGCAACGGAGCATCAAAGCTCCAGTTGCTCCAGTCTCCCGTATCATTGCGCACGTACTGAGGGTCGCCGAGGCTGTCCATGTCGGGACCGGACTGCCATGTCACGCCCGCAATGTCATCGTTGCCGTCGGGGTCGCTGGCAGCTCCTGAGAAAGGAATGCTCGTGGTTTGCTCGGAGACAGTCTGGTTTCCAACGGGGAATGAAATGACAACATCAGGGGGGAGGTTGGACGGTTGTTCGCGAGTAATCGTGCGAGCGGTTGCCTCGGTTTCCGCGCTGGTGACGTCCTGTGTGTCGATTGCACGGACCTGAATGAGGTTGCTGCCCACGGAAAGCGACCGCGTGAACTCCCAGGTTGAGAAGTCGTTGCCGGCAGAGGTGTCCGTAGCGGGTATGTAGGTCGAGGTTCCGTTCAAGTCGGTGACCCGGTGCTGAACGATTTCGACACTGTTGGTTCCGCTGGTGGAAGTGCCGCTTACGGTAATACTGCCGGTTGCTGAATCCACCACAATGTCCATGGCAGGGTCGATAATCGCCACAGTTGGAGGATCGATTGTGGGTTGTTTGACGATGATTTCAACTTCTTCGTTTCCGCTGACGGCACCGCCGTTGTCAGTGGCTCGAACTTCGTAGAAGGTGGATACGTCCATGTTCGGATCTGAGCCGAAGTCACTGGTTGTAAAACTCCACTGAGCAAAGTTGGGAGCGAGTGACGTCGCTTCCAGCCAGGGATTTTCCTCCTCTTCACCCGAGGTTCCCTTGAAACGAGCCAGAGGAACGCTGTATTTTGTCTCCGGTGGGTTTACCACGGTCTCCATCTGGACGCGGTACTCAACCAGTACAACAAACCCGTCGGGGTCACTGGCCGTTCCCGTGACGGTGACCTCGGTCGATCCAAAAGCCAGAGGGTCGGGATCGGTTGCGCTGATGAACGGCGGGACGTTGATGTCAGAAATGATCACCTGCCAATCGGCAACTTCGGATGGACGACCCTGGTTGTCGATCGCTCGAAATGAAACGTCGTTCATTCCCGGCGAAACGGAAAGTGCGTGTGTCCATGCGTTTCCCGCGAAGGTGTCCACAGGACTGTAAACGGGGTTTGCTCCCGTATCGGTGGTAAACTCCACGGAACTTACAGACCCGTCCGGGTCAGAAGCCGTTCCTGCAAAAACAACCTCCGTCGTTGCTGAAGAAAACTGCACAATCCGATCATTGTCGGGATCGGAGGGCTGGTTGACCGCCAGCGTGGGAGGCAAATTAAGCTCGGCATCGGACAGGACACGCCGCAGGGCAAAGGCACTGCGGGCTCCGGAAGATGAGACTGCGTGAATGAAGACGTTGTTTAGTCCGTTGTTCATCGGGACGTCAGCACTCCAGGATGAAAAGGAGCCGTCTCCCGACGTGTCCACAGCGTTTCCCGTGAGGGTTGTTGCGCCCTTTGCAGAGACGGGAACGACGGTGTAGGTCACTTCTTCAACGTCTCCCGGCTCGTTGGACGCATAACCTGTGAACTCAAGAAAGTTTTGCTGTGTTTCAGCGTCACCGGCGGGAGTATCAATCCCCACGATGGGCGGGGGAGCCGGCGTGCCCGGGTCGGTGTTGATGTGGAGGGAGCATCGTCTCAGTGTGCCGGTGTCCCCGGGGGTCAGGTCGGAAATGATGAGTTTCCAGGTTCCGGCAGGGTCCTGGCCGTCAAAATCGGAAAGAGATCCGTCAGGGCTGTAATGTCCCTGGAACGGAGCGCTCGAAGAGAGAGACTGCTCAAAAGGGATGAGTGCTTCGTCATCCAGAACCAGCTGGCAGATATTCGCTCCGCCTCCACCGTTGTTGGGCTGGTCGAAAAGAACGACCTGTGTGCCAATGGGCGATTCCAAAACAAATCGGAGGTCGCCGACCCATGGGTGTTCCACGCCAAAGGCGGCTGAGTCATCGGCGTCGCTGCAATTTCCTGAACCGGCAATTGAAAAACTCACACCGGTGATGGTGCCCGTCACGCCGGATACGGGGATTTCGACCTCTGAGGGATCGCCGCCGCCGGAGATCTCAGGGATGGCAAACTCGCCTTCGATGTCGAAGGTCTGTTTTTCGGCGAACACGGTGCCGGTACCCAACACAAGGGCGGGTATCACGAGAAGCAGTGCGCGGACACCAACTGGAGTCTTTTCTTTACTGGCACAGCGACAATGCTGCATGGCTTGCTCCCGGTTTGACGTCGGAAATCTCGAGTGGCTCGCACGCATTCGGTCCGAGCGCCAAACTTCCGTTGAAAGTTGCTGAGTCATCCTTCCGTCCCTCCCAAGGACCTAATCGTGAGATGATATAACGAAAGCAATCTCAAGCTTTTCGGCGCAAGCATTTACGCGTCCCCATGAACCCAGGTCCACGGGAATTTTAGCGACCCGCTTTCCACCATCGCTCCTGGCCCGGCCCCCTTGACACAGTTCGGTCAGTCACTGAGAACAATGGTTTTGCGGAATCAATCCACAGCTTCTTCCTCCGCAAGGTGCCCGTGCCCAAAAGCCTTCTGACAGTATTGCTCTTCTCCAGTCTCCTGCTGACCGCCTGCCGGGGAAAGCCGTCCTTTGATTCGCCCTACCCGGAACCCGGACCGAACGCCCCCCCCCGAGTCAGTTCGCTGGAGGAAATGGGCCTTCTGCTTGCAGGCCGGGTTGAGGAACATGCGCTTTTCAAGGCACACGGCGATGTCACCATCTCCGCCGCGGGAGAGCGCCGGAAGACTCGCTTCACCACGACCATTATTCATCGTGCTCCGGACGCACTGCGTGTTCGAGGCGTTCATATGCTCGCCGGTCTTCTGTTTGAGCTGATTGTGAATGGAGACAAGGCTCAAGTCTACATCAGGGATGGAAAGGAGCTCTACACAGGCACGACGGCAGAGCTTCAGCGGCAGGGAGGTCTTATTGGGGCCGTTCCTCCCCGTGACCTGATCGGCGCTCTCCTGGCGAACAATGTACTGAGGAGAGATCTTGCCGCCGGAGGCTCATGGAAAGTGTTGGTGGAAAAGGAGTATCTCTTTCTCATTCAGCGTTTTTCAGGCGGAGGAAGTCGGCTGTGGCGAATTCGCCGTTCCGATGGTTTGATTCGGGATATGGTCCTTCGTGATCCTGAAGGCCGACCCGCTCTTCATACGACCTATCGCTCCTGGATTCTGACAGAAAACGGTGAGCCGCTTCCGGACGATTTGACTATCACAATTGGCGACGGTCTCCTTGATGTTCGACTGGAGATGAGCAAATACGACCCCGACCCTCCCCTCGATCCTTCGGTGGTGACTATCGAGCCCTCTCGGGTGCAGGCTCGTTTACCTCTGAGTGCTCTGCTTCAGCGGGAGGCGGTATTGCCAGAAGAATGAACCGGATTTCCGTCAGGCGGCTCGCACGGTTCGTATCCCGGCATCCGATATGGTGTCTGGGAATAGCTCTCGTTTTGACGGCGATCTCCGCCTGGCGAATTCCGACTCTCGCCATCAAGATGGATGTGGCGGCTTTGTTACCGGATGATTCCGACGTTGTCGCCGTGTATCAGACCGCGCTCGACGATTTCAGCAACAACCGGTCGAGCTTCGACTTCATGTTGGGGGTGGTGGAGGCACGGAACGAGGAAGGAAAGAATTATCTCAAGAAAGCGGCGGAAGAGCTCGCTTTTGCACTCGATGACCAGCGCTACGTCTCCCGGGTGACGGTTACTCTGGACCCCGAGTCACTCAATCTTGAGACCCCCCGTGGCCAGTCTCAGGCGGTTGCGCTTCTGACGGAGGAGGATTGGCAGGTTCTGGAGCAGAAGTTCACGGAGGATGAAATCGAGGCGGCGATGCAGCGCCTCCGGGGCCTCCTGATTGCGCTTCCACGCAGCAGATTGACGCGAGTTCTCGATGACCCGCTGAATTTTTATGAGGTGCTCAACGAACGCGTCAAAATCAAGAGCGGCCCTCTCAAGGTCAATCTGCGGGACAATTACTTCATTTCCGAGGACGGCAGCATGCTGCTGCTGCTTGTATGGCCCGTGAAGCCGGCAACGGACCTCGCATTCGCACAACAATTCAAGCGTTTCCTGGATGGAAGTCTTGCGGGTGTGTACGAGCGGAATCCTGAGTTTGGAAAGCCGGGTGAAAATCTTTCGCTCGCGTTTGTGGGGCCGCACTATGAGGCCATCTCGGATTCAGAACTCGTCAAGAACGACCTCTATCGAACGTCTGCAGTGTCGTTCATTGCCGTCATTGCTCTTTTCATTTTCGCATTCCGCCGTCCAGAGGCCCTGCTCTTCGTCGCAATTCCACTGGCGATCGGTGTGACGTGGACGCTGGGTCTTGCAAGTGTGATTGTTGGAAGGCTTACGCAGGTTACGATCGCTCTCTCCGCGATTCTTGTGGGTCTGGGCATCGATTTCAGCATTCACCTGTACAATCGCTACCTTGAGGAGAGCACGCGCGGCCGTGACAATCGCGAGGCGCTGAGGCTGGCCATTGCGGAAACCGGTCCCGGAATTATCGCGGGAGCACTGACGACGGCGGCGGCGTTCTTTGGAATGATGGTGACGCGTTTCGAGGGCTTTCGTGAGCTGGGCCTGATGGCGGGCTTTGGAGTGCTCTGTTGTCTCCTGGCGGTTATTCTGGTTTTGCCTCCATTGCTGACCTGGTTCGGTCGCGGTCCGGTCGGGGTGTTCACCCATCGTCCGATTCCGGGATTTGGTCTGAAACGGTTCTACTTTACAATACTTGCGTATCCGCGTGTCACGGTTGTTATCGGGCTGATTATCACGGGCTGGCTTGGACTGAATGCACTGAACGTTCGTTTCGAGGATGACTTCAGCTATTTAAAGCAGCCAACCAAGGAGTACGAAGAGCTCAATCAGCGAATCAGTGAGCGCTTCGAGGTTCCCGTCAATCAGCTCATTGTGATCGTGGAGGGTTCGACTCGCGAAGAGGCTCTTGAGGAGAATGACCGGCTTTTTCTCAATATCTATTCCGCGGAGCGTGCGGGCTTTAATCTGATCGCAAAGGACTCGCTGCGGTACTTCATTCCTTCGCAACGCTCGCAGCGGGATTCTCTCGAACTCATGGCAAACCGTGACCTTGCAGCGGACCGTCAGCGGGTTGCGAAGGTTGCGGAACGTTACCGGATATCGCCGGCCGTTTTCGAGAAATTTTTTGGTGATCTGGAGCGCTATCAGAGTGCCGCGGCGGACGCGCTTCGGAACGAAGACATGCCGATCTCGTTAACCTCCACTTCTCAGGAAAAGAGCGAGGTGCTTCTGTCGCTTGCCCAGCGCTACATGAACAACCGGGAGGGGAAGTGGCGTGTTCTTACTCAGGTCTATCCGCCGCCGACGGAGGATTGGGTCGGTGCGGTTCCGGAGCCGTTTGTTTCAACAATCGGCCAGGGGCTCAGAAATGAGGTGGACGTGACCGGTTCGGCAATTCTTCAGCAGGAATTGCGGCGCATGATGATCCAGGATCTTGCCCGGACGGTTCTTGTTGTTCTGGGATGTGTGTTCTTTCTTCTGATTCTTTACTTCAAGAGTCTTCTGCGGGCACTGCTGGCTCTGATCCCGGTTGTTCTGGCCATGTTGTGCATGCTGGGCACGATGCATATTCTTGGCATGACGTTGCACTATGTGAACATCATTGCATTTCCGATCGTGATCGGAATCGGTGTGGATTCAGGGATCCATCTGCTTCAGCGCTACTACGAAGACAATTCCCGCGACTTGAAAAAGGCTGTTATTCGTACCGGCCGAGCCGTGGTTATCACGGGAATGACCACG
>JANQSL010000216.1 GCA_028284075.1 Candidatus Sumerlaeia bacterium
GGGCTTTTCGTGAGAGTGAAAGGCAGGCTTCGTACTGCGCGGAATCCCGGAGGACCTGGTGAGCTTCATCGATAACGAGGATTTCAGGGCCTTCCCTGGCGAGGGCCGTTTCCCGGGACCACTCCACCGCCTTGGAGTGTGGCAGAATCACACCCGGATCATCTTCGCCCTCTTCGGGCTCCTCTTCGTCGCTGAGGCGAAAAATGGACTTGTCGAACTTGGCGTACATTTCAAACGCCCACTGAACACTCAACGATTCGGGCACGAAAAAGACCGTACGCCACTCAGGGAAGTACTTGCGCAACGTTGAAACAATCAAACCCGCCTCGACGGTCTTTCCGAGACCGACCTCGTCAGCGAGAAGAAAACGGGGCCGACCATGAAGAAGAACGTAGCGTGACGCGCTGATCTGATGCGGGATGGGGAGCATGCGCGCTCCGTTGTAACCAACGATGCCGAGGCTGCGGGCGGTGGCTTTGAAATAGGACTGGAGCAAATGCGCTCTTGAGAAAGCGAGAGACGCCGGTGCCGCATCGAGGTTCTTGAGCAGCGAAAGCGGGTCAGGTGCCTCCGAACCCACATGGACAGTCAGCTCGTGCTCACGGAGGGTCAGCGAGGTTCCGCGATGCTCGATGGTATACTCAAACAGGTCATCGGCACGCGGGTTTTCCACACGAAGGACTTTGACCAGGTCCTCCTTGTAGAAGACCTGATCGGTCGTCTTGAGACGATAGCGACGCAGGTCTGACGTTGGAACCTGGCGTTTTGTGGCGCCGAGGGAAACGGGTTCCAGCGTGACGATACGGCCCTCGACGTCGTGGATGCGCCACAGATCCGGTACGATGGCCTCTCGAAGGCAGACCAGCATTCCCGCGCGATAAGCGGGGAGGCTGGGGGTTCGGCGTGTCGAAGCGGATCGGCTCATAAGGTTCCCGGTCTCAGTGTTTTTGTGGCGGCACCCGCATGTGCATTAAGGCAGTTGGATTGAAGGCGAAACAAGAATCCGGCCACGTTGGCCGGGATACAGTCTCAATTCGCTTTCCATTGTTCCGCCGACAGTGGGAGAGTGCCGCCAGTCACCTCGGGGAGTCTTCAAAAATGCGGGTCAGATGTTTGGCAATGACCGCGATAACGGTCGGGGGGTTGTTGGCGGGAGGCTGCGCCTCGAAACCCCGGGGGTTGGTCGCAGAGGTGGATAATCAGGACGTTCGAGGTCCTGTCATTGTGACGGGGAGCGTCGGACTGGAAGACGACTCCGTTCGCGATGCGGTGCGAAGCTACTCGGCTCACGGGCCGCTGGCCGTTCTTCATCAGGATCGAGTGAGTATTGTTGAGCCAGGCAAGGTGGATCAGTCCGCGGGAGCCCTCTGCGATGAAGGAATCCTTGTTTCGGAGTTGAACCTGGCGACGGGTGTCTGGACAATGCATGGAGGTCCGGAGGCCATGGCGTGTCTCTGGTCCTCAGAGGTGGCTACGGCGGAACTCGACCGTTTGCATCGGAGCGGAATTCTTGTGGGTGGAAGCGGTTGGTCCGGCACGATGACCGGAGAATATGCTGTCTCGCCAACGGCCGGAAGCGCGAGGTCACTCGCTGACGGCTTCGGAGCGGGATTGTCCAGGGGAAGGGCATACGCACCGGATATGGTGTTTGTGAACAACTCCGGAACGGAAGACCGCCTCGGCGTTCTGTTGGCGGTTCTGATGGAGTCTGATGCAATGTTTGGCGTGCTGTTGGATGGTGGTGGGGTTCTTGTGGAGCCTGATCGGGGGCGTCTTCAGGCAATTGGCTCCAAACCCACTGTCTTCATCAACATGACAGATGCCAGGGTTTCCCGTTCGAAACGCCGCATTGAAAACGCGCGGTTGTTTCTGCTTTGTCCCGGGGATACCTGGGACCTTGAAGAAAACACGATGCGCTACGTTGCGGCAAAGTCCGCAACCGCTGGCAGGAGTCTACGCAACATGCCGGAGCAGCGCGACGCCTGGGCGGATGGAACGATGCTGCGGCTCATACGGTTACTGACGGATTCACAGCGTGGAACATCGCTTGCCGCCCGGTCCTCCTCCGGCGGGACAAGCAGCACGATTCGCGTCTCATCCGATGTGGATACGAGGTTTTTTCGTGCTCTGGACAGTGAGTCCACACCTGACGACTTGCTGCACACGATTCTGAACGTGCGGCTGGATGTTCTGCCTGTGGATTGAGGTATTCGTAATTTGGGAGAGTGACGGGTCCTGGGGGAGCCGAATAAAATGAGAACGGCCACTGTCTTTTGACAGTGGCCGTTTCCTGTTTATGGGATGCAGTTGGATCAGTGGGCACCGAGGATATTCGGATCGATGTCCGGCTGGCCACCTTCAGGATTTTTCTGAGACCGAATGATGTTTCCTTCGCTGACGGTCCCGTTTGTCGGATCATAGAGGATGTTTTCGCGAGCATTGATGCCGCCGCGACCCGATCCGGCCGTGTTGTTGAAATAGGTGCGGTCGGGGCCCACGCTCATCATTCGCCAGGCGCCATAGAAATCTGAGTGGAGGGCGTTTGCCTGAACAAGGTTGCTCACGCCGAAGAAGGTGGGCGGGAAGACCCCCGTCGCGACACGGTCATTGACGCTCTGATAAGTGAAGGTTTGTTCATCAGTCGAGATGGAAGGGTCTCTGTTGACGAAAGGGTCGAAAAGCCAGGCGGTGGTGATATAGGCGATGGGTGTCGACAGACCGTGCCAGAAGTCACCGTCGGTGTCTTCTCCGCCGGGAAAGACCACACCGCCTCCGGAGGCTCCAAAAAGCGGAAAGTCATTGTAGATCGTGGTGCTGAATTCTCTGGGCGGCTTGTTGTTGTCGACCGCGTAGGCTTCGATCGCGGTGGCGACGGAGCGAATATCGGCCTTTGCACGGCTGACCTTGGAGCGGACCTGCGCCTCCAGGAAGTTTGGAACGGCGATCGCGGCGAGAATGGCAATAATTGCCACCACGATCAGCAGCTCGATGAGCGTGAACGCTTTCGAATGTTTCGGGTGCATAAATTCCCCCTTGCTGGATTTACCGGGAAGAATTGCGACTGGCAGCAGTCACCTAACGCAGTAATTACCGGATTCTGATACGGTTGAGAAGACAGAGAGTCCTGTCAAGGGGCGAGACCTTAGGGGGAGGGGATTTGGACAGGTTGAGTGTGGGATACCGGTTACGCAACGGCTGGATCAGTTGCCAGCCGTGCAATGACGGCGGTCACATCGTCTTGTCCGCTGGCCGGTCCCTCCAGGCTGCCCAGATCCTCGTCCAGCAGGGTGGCCAGCTCTGCTGGTGACTTGTCCGCATTGCGGGACAGCAGTTCACCAAGGCGCTTCTCGCTGTAGCGGCCCAGTTGGCGGCTGCCGAAGTTGATGAGCCCCTCAGTGAAGTATACGGCCACGTCTCCGGGCCGGATTGGCATAACGGCCTCCCGGTAGGCGGACTCCGGATAGGCCCCCAGCGGTGCACCGTGAACGACTGATCGCTCGACGGACTGTGTGTCGGCTCGCCAGATCAGGGGACTTGGTCCACCTCCGGAGGAAAGTGTGAACTCGTTTTTGTGTGGGTCGAAGCGGACGTACAGGGCCGTTGCAAAATCGTTTTCCGGGAGAAACGAGCAAAGCTGGGTATTGATGCGGGAGAGGGTCAGCGACGTGTTGTAGATGCCGACACACTGTCCGTGAAGAAACGATTTCATGCGAAAAGTGTGAAGCGACGGGATCATTCCCGCACCCTGAAACGAAATCAGCAAGAGGCCAAGAGAGCCGTCAGCGAGGGATACGAGGTCCCAGAAGTCCCCTCCCAGCGTGGTGGAGGGCCTCCAGAGGCCGGCGATCTCAATTCCATAGGACGCGGGCAGCGACTCTACAACTCGCGCCTTTGGCATCAGACTTTCCTGGACGGAGCGTGCCGCACGCATCTGCTCAAGCAGCTGACGGTTGGCGTCCGTCAGTTCACGGGACATGCGGGCAAGCCGCAGGTGGGTCTCGAGACGGGCAACCAGCACATCGTAGTCGATGGGCTTCGAAACAAAGTCGCTGGCTCCGGCGCGCAATGCCTCGACGACATTCTTCGATTCCGAGCGAGCGGTCACCATAATCACGGGAAGGCTTTCCGTGGCCGACTCTCCCCGGAGCTGTTGAAGAACCTCCAGCCCGCTCATTTTTGGCATCATGACGTCGAGCAGGACAGCCGCAGGACGTGCCTGGCGGATTGCGTCGAGTCCTTCTCTACCGTTTGCGGCGGTTTCGACCGCGTATCCGGCGTTTTCGAGGAAATGCTCCAGGATGATCCGGTTGTCCTCGTTGTCGTCGACGACCAGGATATGACCCTTGATGCCCCGCATGAAGAATCCTCAAATGACCCGGCCCGGGAAGGGGCGCGCAGCCTGAATCTGAGTGGATTTGACGAATGAACGGTACGGAGTCTGTGACGGCGTGGCAACGGTATGTCGCCGACGGCGGGATCATGATGATCTTTCTTCTTCCGCTGGCATTGTTGATGATCGCCTTTGTGGTTCAGGGATTTATTAACCTGCGCCGTGCACGGGTGGCTCCGGGCGGCTTTGTCCGCCGGCTTGAGGAGATCCTGGAATCCTGCAAATCCCGGCAGGACGTGGTGCGTGTGCTGGAAGCGGAAGGACACAGTCTCGCTCTGATCCTCAGCCGACTGGTCCGTCATCTTGAGTTCAAACCCGACGCGGACCCGGCGGAACTGCTGGCAGAGTCGATTGAGGAGGAGTGCACGTCGCTTCAACAGCGGAACAGTCAGCTGGCACTGATTTACACGATCGCACCGCTCATGGGTCTGCTGGGGACAGTGTTCGGGATGCTGCGGACGTTCAGCGAGTTCGCATTGAGCGCGGACCCCTCTGTCCGCCAGTTGAGCGAGGGGATCAACGTTGCCCTGATTACGACGGCGTGGGGGCTTTCCATCGCCATTCCAGCCTTTATCTTTCTCTACTTTTTTACCCGCCGCGTTAATACATACGAACAGGTTTCTCTTCCGAAAGAAGGTCTGAGAGCTCTGCAGATCGTACTTCCGAGGACGGGGTTTGAACGGCGACGCAGTACGTTCGTTCCGCGGGTCAGGTCAGGCGATTGTGACGAGGAAATTCCATCGCCGACGGTGGATGAGTTGTCGTGAAAGCGCGAATACGCCGGCGCAGCATGTTCGATACCGGCAGCGGGCTGAATCTGACGCCGTTGCTGGATATTATTTTTAACCTGATCTTTTTCTTCGTTCTCGCGACGAACATCAAAGAGCGCGAGCGCTATCTTGATTTGACACTGCCCTCTTCGGGTACGGCGGAAGAGCGCACAACGATCCCCGAGATTCCTGAAATTGTGATTACAGCGGACGGCAAACTCTTCCTCAACAGCGAGGAAGTCACGATGGAAGTTCTTGAGTCACAGTTGGCAGCGGTCTCGTCGGAGAGCCGTGCCAGTGAGGCAATGATATCCTACGATGCGGGTATTACGATGCAGCGTTTTGTGGATGTCGCGGACATTTGTCGCCGTGCGGGCGTTTTGGAGCCGATGCTGCGGTTGCGAACACCTGATGAGTGAAAAACCGGAAAAGCAAACGGCGGCCACGGTTTCTCGCATGCGGAAGCGGCGGGCCTTTTCGCCTTCGTTGTGTTACCGGGATTTATAGCGATGGTATCGTTTCCTGTTTATGGGACTTCTTTCGGAGAGTCATGCTCCCTCAAGACAATCCCCGGCATTCGTTTCACGGATACTGGTTCGACGGCTATCATGGGATTGTTTGTGGAACCGGTGGATAAATCTTCGGTTCGTCGTCGTGCCATAGCGGCGCTCGGGAGCCTGGCGGGTTTGCCAATCCTCCGCATGGGTCTCATGACACACCTGGAGATTCACCGTTTTGAACGGGCGACGGACGGTTGATTTCGATCTGTCAGAGAACTTTATCATGGCAAACCATGACGTCGGTTCGGTTGATTCGGTTTGATCCGGGAGGGCGGTATTGCGGTCGTATTACAATTCATTCCATGACAATGGAGTCGTGTTCCCATGTCCACTCCTCCGCACATAGTATGCGTGATTCCCGCTCGTTACGGTTCGCAGCGACTGCCCGGCAAACCGTTGATCAAGTTGCTGGAAAAACCCATGATCGAGTGGGTCTGTCGAGCCGCAGAGGGGGTGAAGGAAATCTCCGAGGTGATCGTTGCAACGGACGATGAGCGCATCAAAGAGGCCGTGAAGGGATTTGGCGGCATTGCCGTTATGACACCACAGGACTGTCCATCCGGAACGGATCGCATTGCGGCGGCATTGAGCGGGCGCCGTGCGGATATTGTCGTCAACGTTCAGGGTGACGAACCGGGCATGCAGGCGGAGTCAATTCGGCGGGCGCTCACACCGTTGCTGGACAATTCTCGTTTCGATGTGGGGACCGCATGCATTCCCATTACGACGCGGGCGGATTTCGAAGCGCCGCATGTTGTCAAAGTGGTGCGTGACTCCAGTGACGTGGCATTGTACTTCAGCCGTTCACCAATACCATCTCTGGCGCGTGTTGAGAGTGGCGAACTTGAAGATGGCAAGACGATTTACGGATTCAAGCACCTTGGTCTGTATGTCTACCGCCGTGAGTCATTGGAAGCTTTCGTGCGACTGGAACCTTCTCCCCTGGAACAAAGAGAGAAACTGGAACAACTCCGGTTTCTGGAGGTTGGGGCAACGATTGTGTGTCCGGAGACATCTCTGGATTCCGTCGGAGTTGATGTCGAGGAAGACATTCCAAGGGCCGAAGCGATGTTGAAAAAGCTTCATGGATTTTAGTCTCGTTGGCCGACGCGGACCTTGTTATTATCGGAGCCGGAGCGGCTGGTCTTGCTGCGGCCCACTTCGCCGGTGAAGCGGCTCGCGGGACCGGTACTCGCGTTTTAATTCTGGATGGCGCCAGGAAACCCGGTGCCAAAATTCTGGTAAGTGGCGGTGGGCGTTGCAATGTCACAAACGAACACGTTACCACCGACGATTATTTTGGCGGACCATCGACAATTGTTCGCAGGGTTTTACGTTCATTCGATGAGCGCTGCACGCGAGGATGGATGAATGACCTGGGTGTCCGGTTAAAGCTTGAACCCACGGGCAAATACTTTCCCAAATCTGATCGGGCACGCACCGTTCTCGATGGATTGTTGAAAGGAGTTGAACGCACCGGTGTAGAGATGCTTGCCGGTGCAAGGGTCGAGGGTATCGAACACGGAGACGGCTTGTTCACAATTCGTCTGCGAAGTGGTGATTCCATGACTTCAAGCCGTGTCATCCTTGCAACCGGAGGGCTTTCCCTGCCGAAATCCGGCAGTGACGGCTGGGGCCTTGAGGTTGCCGGAGAGCTTGGACATTCGATTCGTCCGACGACACCGGCGCTTTCACCTCTCGTTCTACGCCGCAACGAAACGGTCGGGGGACGGTTCGCGAATTTCAGCGGGCTGACGCTGGACGCTCACTTGTTATTACTGGATGAAAAAGGCCGAACTGTCTACTCGTGGAGAGACTCGACGTTGTTCACGCATTTCGGGCTCAGTGGACCTGCACCGTTGAACCTCTCCCGTCATGTTCTGCAGGCGCGGGCTGCCCATCCCGGCGCCGTGTATCGGACCGTTCTTGGTCTTGCTGAGTTTGAAAAACCGGACGAAGCGGAACAATGGCTGTTGCAGGAGGCGAATCGCAACGGGCGACGGCAGGTATCCTCTGTTTTGTCGACCATACTTCCTGACCGGATTGCACAGGCGTTTGCGGAAAACGACGGACGCCTTGCGGAGATGAACAAGACACGGCGGCGTGAACTGGCGATCGCTCTTGCCATGTTGGAAATCGACGTTGTTTCCGACCGTGGCTATTCCTTTGCGGAAACAACCGCCGGTGGAGTTGAGTTGCGTGAAGTCAACGCACAAACAATGGAATCGCGCATCGTTCCTGGTCTTCATTTTTGCGGTGAGATGCTGGACGTGGACGGTCGAATCGGTGGATTCAATTTTCAGTGGGCCTGGGCGACCGGCTATCTTGCAGGATTGGGGGCGATGAAGCATCTTGTCGCCGGAAAACGGTGATCGCCGTACACGCAAACAGAAACAACAGGACAAAGGTCTGGGCCCACCACTTGTGAGGAACCAGATCTCTGACACCTGGCAGCCAGGGAAGGACATCCATCCAATATGTTCCAAGCCATCCGGCCATGCAAATGCACGAGACCTTCCAGTCAAGTTGTCCGTGAACGATTGCACGAGCCTGAAGAAGAGCGGCGGGCATGACCCAGATGAAGTGCATGGCCTCGACGAGAGGGCTCGACAGCAGCAAAAAAAGAAAACCGAATCCCAGCAGAATTTCCTCGTCTTTCCGGCGAGTCTTCCACCACCAGGCGCAGAGTGCGATAAATAACGACAACAAGACGGCGCTCACCATGGAGACATGGGATTTATAAAGGTCACGGGTTTCGAGAACCTCCGGCCGCAGCAATGATGCCGTGAAGTGATGAACGGACATCGATAGGTTCAACCATTGAAAGGGAAGGTTGGGGAGCACCTCCGTAACCAGGAAGAGTTCCCAGCGCCACCATCCGGTTGCAGCGAGCAACAATCCGTAACAGGCAAAGACGATCAGTGAGGTCAGAAGAAGTGTCGTGCGCTTCAAGACGGCGAGTGGAATGAAAAGAAAAACAGGAACGACCTTGACGAGACAGAAAAAAGCAAATGCGACTCCTGCGAGCCGGTCGCGGCGTTTTGTGAACGCAACAACGAACGTTGTTCCAATCAACAGATTCAAGGGTTCGATGTTTCCCGAATTCATGGCCCGGTGAAGAGGTTTGAAAGAGACCATGAAAAAGGCGACAAGTGGCAGCCAGTTGTCATGGACAAAGGTTAAAACGCGCTGCCACGGCAAGGGCATGTCACTCGCTTCCGGTTTGGAGGGGCGGGCCGTTGCAGCGAGCATAACGGTCAGAACGACAAGAATCGCATTGGTTACGTCCCAGACATGTTCAGCTGCAATACGGGTGAAAGCGGCCATGTGCAGACTTGCGAAGGCGACAAGCATCGGGTAGTTAAAGAAGAGATAATTCACTTCGTTTTCGCCGACGTACGGGTTTTCACCGGCGAGGAGCAGGTGTGCCGCAATCCGGTGTTTCGGAAAATCGACTCCTGGCGTTTGCCATGGACCGATGGCAAACTCGAAAGCAAAGAACCAGAGAGCCGCAGCCCACAGCAGGATTGCCGGAAGGCGAGGCAGTGTTCCACGGTCAGTCCGGGCGTTTGCTTGACAGGAGCCGCTGGGCATTGGTGTCGGCATTGTCAGGCTTCACTCTCCGGAACCTGCGAAAGAGGTTTGCCCATAGTGGCTGCGATGGCGGATCCCGCGATGAGCACGAGAAGCAACCCGGTCTGAAGCCACCAGTTATAAGGTGCAATCTCTTCAACACCGATAACCCATGGCAGCGTATCGAGCCAGTATGCGGCGGCCCATCCTGCCAGACACAGAATGGAAATCGTCGGCGTCAGGCGGGAGTCGACAACAGCTCGAAGATGAAGCAGGAGGGCGGGTATCACCCAGATCAGGTGAATAAGTTCAACGAGAGGGCTGAGAAGGAGAAGGAAGAGAAAACCGAAAGCGAGAAAGAGCTCGTCATCACCCCGCCGAGCTCTGAACCGGTGTACACACCACGCAACGTATGCTCCCAGAAGAGGAAGATTGATGACCATGACGAGTTTTCTGTACAGCCCTTCGTTTTCAAGTGCTTCGGGATAAATGATCGATGCAGCGAAACGATGGATGGAGATGGAGAGAGGATACCATCGATAGGGAAGGCGAGGAAGAACCTCGCTTACAAAAAAAAGGGTCCATCGCCACCAGCCACCAATCAGCAGAATAATTCCGTAGACGAAAAGGGTGATGAAAAACGACTGAAGCAGCTTCCATCGCCGTAATGCCACCAGTGGGAGTACGAGCAATACGGGCGCGACCTTGACGAGACAGAAGAGCGCGAGCATTACGCCCGCCAAGCGCTCTCGCTTCTTTATTGTGGCAAGCATGAAGGCCGTTCCCAGCAGCAGATTCAGGGGATCGATATTTCCGGACTTGATGCCTTTTTGGAGAGGCTCGAACGAAAACAGAAGGCACGCGACGAGAGGCGCCCAGTTTGTATGCAGAAAAGCAAGGATCTGCCCCCATTGTCCCTCGGGATTTCCGTGCTTCGTTTTCGGCCGCGTGCAGAAGGCAATCATCACAGCGGCTCCGGTCACATAAACGAGGTTGGTCATGTCCCAGACGATTTCCGCCGTCCTGTGCTCAAAGGCGGCAAGATGGACATAGATCAGTGCGGTGAACATCGGATAGTTGAATCCGAGGAAATTGACGTTGTTTTCTCCACGGTAGGGATTTCCTCCCTCAATGAGGAGATTCGAGGCGATCCAGTGCTTGCGGAAGTCGGTACCGGGGCTCATGACGGGCCCGATGACAAACTCGGTGACAAACTGCCAGGCTGCCAGCGCCCAGAGGACAACGGCAGGCGCATAGACCATCCACGGGCGCCGGGCGGGAACGGCGAGGTTGTTCACGGCATTGTTGCTCATCCCGCTGCGCTAATCCCCGTTGGTGGGTTCGTTCCGGGTGCGATTGCGCTCCGTGGCCGGCTTCAGCCATCGCAGGCGGCGGCTGCCACTGGGCAGTGCCTGATCCATTCGCAAAATGTTGCCAATCCCCCAAATGACCGCCTGATGTTCACAGTGAGAGATACGGATGCGATCGCCGTTGGTCAAACGAACCGCATCAGGACTGTTATCCGCGGCAAGAATTGCCGGTCCACGTGTGATCGTGATATCGATCCTGGATTGCTCGCTCAGCACCAGGTGGGTGACCGGCTCCGTTGAGTTGTTGAAAGCCAGGCCAACGCCGACATGAATCACCGAGTTGGTAATGGAGCGGTAGTAGGCGGAAGAGCCAAAAGGTGTTGCGACGACCAAGCCATCGCCAACGACTTCGCCGAAATGAACGAGGCCGTCGATTTCGACGACGAAGCGCACCGCGGAGGTCATATCCTCATTACGAATATAGACGTCATTCATGGCGACGAGACAGCGGTCGCCGGTCCGTGCAACCAGTTTCGGCAGGAGCGTGACACTCGCCTGGCCCTGCTTTACCCGGGCAAGAAGGTCTCGGGCGGTCTCTTCAACCTGAGAGGGGTTGCTTCGTTTGCGAATAGGGACCTTGGGGAGGCCTGGAAACTCCCGCTCCGCTCCCAGCAGTGTTCCATCACCGCCGTAGCAAATACAGCAATCGGCCATAGTTCCATCCTCGACGGCAACGATGCCGGCTTCCTCCACAATGGGGAGGATGGTTGCGAGTTCCGGGCCGCGGAGAACCGCCTTCATTTGGCTCCAAACTCCATGATACCCAACGGAACCGATGTCTTCGGTCCCCCGGGGAGGCTACCGGATTCTGCGACGAGGTTCGATCCCCTCTTGACGTTCCGTCTCGAAACCCTTGAATTGTCTCGACTTGTTGCCGGGGCGGGCGATCCGGCGCTATCAAACATATTCGGAAACCCAAGGACCGAGACTCCATGGAAGTCGGCGATCCCTTTGTACGGCACACGGCCTACTGCTTTCAGGTTCTGGAAGGCGTTCGCAAAGAGGAATTCAATGAGCGCGGTGTCTGGCCGTCGAGCGAACCCGCGACGATGGACGAGCCAAGCCAGGAAACGCTGATTGGGCAGATCATGCGCTGGAAGGAAGTCGTCAAGAAGTACGCCGGCGTTTCCAAGAACCTCGATCCGCGGGAAATGTTCATTCTCTGCGTGGCCGTCCAGCGTTGGCCCGGTCCCGTGCTGGA
>JANQSL010000027.1 GCA_028284075.1 Candidatus Sumerlaeia bacterium
ATCAAAGGCGGCTGACGCCGTGACGCCACTCAGAAGGAGACCCGCTGAGGACCCGGGTGATGTCACGGTATAAGTTGAAGGCACAAAAACGGAAATCGAGTTGTGCCAAACCTCCGTATCCGCGTCGGTCAAGGCGATCTGAATGCCGCTCGCGCGGGTCAGCGTTGGCGTTACAGACGCGCTGGTGGCTTGAACCGACACGGCGTTGTTGTGAATCCGCACAAGTGGCGACGGCGCGCCTGCACCCACGGAACCGGAAACCTCAAAACCACGCAAACTGCCACTACTGTCAATGGCTCGCGAGACCCCGGTTATCTCGTTATTTTCAATGACGACCTCGATTGCCTCCGAAGCAATCGTTCCGCCGGACAGTTGAATTCCCGTGGCGGATCCGCTTGTCGCGTTCGACGAAACCAGAATGGTGTTGCCGGTGACAGTCAGGTCACGAAATTCGGTGGCGGATATGGCAAGGCCTCCGACACTGATATCGTTATTGTTGATAACGGTGCCGTCGGCCGCGACGGTTTGCGTGCTTGCACCGTTCCTGTTGATTTGAATTCCCCGGCTGTTCGCACCTATGGCGGTGATGCTGCAATTTTCAATGACGGCATTGTCGGGGCTCAGGTTCACGAATCCGATATCGTTAATGGACGCGAGACGGATCCCCGCCTGAGTGGACGAGCTGTTGTTGACAATGTTGCAGTTTCGAATCTGGAAACCGTCACAATCGGAGACCACGACGACCAGGGAGATGTCGTTGCCGTTGGCCACGTTGGCAATGGTTAGATCCCGGGATGTGGTGCCGTTGTTCGATCCGTCGATGATCACATTGTGAGTTGCGATATTTGCCAGGTGTGAATTCTTTGTCGCGGTTCCGATAATCCAGTGACCGCCCCACCCCAGGCTTGTGGTTTCAGTGGTCTCAAAGGTGATCGTGGGCTGTGTGGCGGGAGCGGGTTTGAAGATCAGGCTGTTACCGTTAGTGTTCTGGCCGAGCGCGAGTTTCGCATTCTCGGTGAGATCGGAGGCGATGAGGAACTCCCAGTCCCCGCCTGTCAACGGAGTGCCATTAATCGCCGCGAGAGCCGACTGCAGCGATGTGTAGTCGCCCCCACCGGCAGCGTCGATCGTCGACGTGCCGGGACCGTTGCCATTGTAGGGGGCGGCCGACACGTTTGAGACCAGCCCTGCAATTGCTACACACCGTGTCCATATTCGAATGTTCCGTTGCATTCTCTTCTCCTTTTGGGCGGGACAATTCCAGAGGGAAGGATGAGAATTGTGGTTATAGGGTCAAGCAAACGCGAGCGGCCTCATGTAATCCTTGCCTTGTTCGCATTTTTAATGCAGAAGAAAGCATGCCCGAAGGAAAAAAGGCCCTCTACCGCCTCGCAGTCATAGCGGCTGTTGTCGGTGTCTTTGCCGGACTGGTGGCTGGTGTGGGTGGCTACACGTTTCTTTATGCGGAGGGGGCGTCTTATATGACGAATGATCCCGCCGCTTGCATGAACTGCCACATCATGAAAGAGCAGTATGATGGCTGGCAGAAATCCAGCCACCATGCAGTGGCGGTCTGTAACGACTGCCATGCACCTCATGATCTTGTCGGGAAGTATGCCACCAAGGCCATCAATGGCTGGAACCATTCACTGGCGTTTACCACCGGCGATTTTCACGAGCCCATTCAGATTACCGAGTCCAACCGTCAGATTACGGAGTCAGCCTGTCGATATTGCCACGCGAAGATTACTGAAGAGATCGACTTCCACCCCGGTGTTTCGGATTACGAGTATAGTGAAAGCGAGAGTATTAGCTGTATCCGCTGTCATAACGATGTTGGGCACATGCACTGATCACAGGAGAATATCATGTCCGAAAAAACGAGTTCCAGATCTGTTCGTGGACTTCTCACGGTTTTTGTGGTCGCCGGTGTGTCCGCGGCAATCGGTGCATTCATCGTGGCAGCCGTTCTGGTCAGTGTTTTCGAGCACAAGGCGGAGGAAAAGAACCCATTCTACAGAGTCGTTGATCTGGACGACGAGACCACTGATCCGGCGGTTTGGGGGAAGAATTTTCCGCTCCAGTACGACGACTATATGAAGACCGTGGACATGACCCGCACCCGTTACGGCGGCAGCGAAGCCATGCCGCGCGTTCCCGACAAGGACGACTGGCGTGGAGTGGTTTCGCAGTCGAAGATCAACGAGGACCCGCGCCTCAAAACCATGTGGGCGGGATATGCGTTCTCCCATGATTTCCGGGAGGAACGTGGCCATGCCTATATGCTGGAGGATCAGACACTTACAAAGCGTCACGAATTCTCGGCCCAGGCGGGGACGTGCGTGCACTGTCACGCGTCGGTGTATGCCCCCTACAAGAA
This sequence comes from Candidatus Sumerlaeia bacterium, assembly GCA_028284075.1. Classification (GTDB taxonomy): domain Bacteria; phylum Sumerlaeota; class Sumerlaeia; order SLMS01; family JAHLLQ01; genus JAJFLJ01. The sequence goes on from JANQSL010000027.1 coordinate 2,381, forward strand.
ACTGGGTGATGGTGATCTGATCAAGGGTTTCGAGAAGATGAATCAAATGCCCTATTCAGAGGCGCGGACTCATGTGGATCACCCTGTGGCCTGCATTGACTGCCACGACCCACAGTCGATGGAGTTGCGGGTCACTCGTCCGGGATTCATTGAAGGAATCAGGACTTTGAAAGCATCCCAGGGTGTGGAAGACTATGATGTCAATCGCGACGCCACTCGCGCGGAGATGCGCACTTATGCCTGCGCGCAGTGTCATGTGGAGTACTACTTCAAGGGAAAGGAAAAGCGCCTGACCTACCCATGGGCCAACGGGCTCAGGGCGGACGAGATTCTGGCCTACTATGAAGAAATCGGGTTCAAGGACTGGGTTCACGAGGAGACGGGCGCCCCGGTTTTGAAGGCGCAGCATCCGGAGTTTGAAATGTGGGCGCAGGGTATCCATGCCCGCAACGGTGTGTCGTGCGCCGATTGCCATATGCCTTACAAGCGAGTGGGAGCGATGAAGATCAGCGATCACCATGTGCGCAGTCCTCTGTTAAATATCAACAACGCGTGCCAGACTTGTCACAAAGTTTCAGAGGAGGAGCTGCTTGATCGGGCGGAGACGATTCAGGAACGGCATTTCGAACTGCGCGACATCGCTCTGGACGCGCTGGTGGAGCTGATCCATGCCGTGAAAGAGGCAAAAGAAGACGGCATCACCGACGAGGAGCTTGCGGACGCGATGCTCATGCAGAAGCGGGCGCAGTTCCTTCTCGATTTCGTCGAAGCCGAGAACTCAACCGGCTTCCACGCCGATCAGGAAAGTGCGCGTGTTCTTGGAAAGTCCATCGACTATGCACGTCAGGGTCACATCTCGATTACGGAGCAGCTTCGCCAGAAGATGAAGTCGCAGCCTGCAGGGGGATGATAGAAGAGTTTGGTTGGGCTTGAATTCAAGCTGACGAATGGCGCGCCGGTCCTTTTTCAGGACCGGCGTATTTCATTAAATGCCGTCCGCATAAATATATTCGTCTGCACCAATGCCGTTCGTGCCGTTTGGAGCGACAGGTGCGGTGTCGCGCAGAACGCGTTGATAGAGATCCTCGTACTGAGGAATAATCGCCTCCGGCAGAAACTGGTCATGCACGGATTTGCGAGCCTCTCTTCCCATGGTCGAGGCGCGCTCTCCATCAGCAAGAACTTCCAGGACGCGTGCCGCCATTTCATCCACGTTGCCCATTTCCGCCAGAAAGCCCGTCCGTCCCGGGTCGATGACTTCCGGCAAACCGCCGGCGTTTGATGCGACAACCGGCAGTTCGCAGGCCATGGCTTCGAGGGCGGCGAGACCAAAGGATTCGTACTCGCTCGGAAACACGAAAACGTCGGCGCAGGACATGAACAGCTCAATGTTGTCCTGTTTGCCGAGAAACTTGACGCTTTCCTCCACATGAAGCTCCCGCGCGCGCTGCGCGGCATTGTCACGCTCCGGCCCGTCGCCCACCATAACGAGAACAGCTGGAATTTTTTCCCGAACTCGTGCATAAATCTCGACAACATCGGTGGCACGCTTGACAGGACGAAAATTTGAAATGTGGAGAAGGATTTTCTCGCCGTGGGGAGCGAGCCTGCTTTTCTTGCAAGGCGTCAGGCCACGGCGGAACTTCTCGACATCAACGAAGTTCGGGATCACGTCGATGGGACGTTTGATGCCGAACTCACGAATGGTTTCATCTTTGAGCCAGTTGGAAACAGTCGTTACGGCGTCCGATTGATTGATGGCATACGCCGCAATGGGAAAGAAAGAAGGGGCTCGTCCGACAAGTGTAATATCCGTGCCGTGAAGAGTGGTTACGACCTTGAAGGGATGGTACTGTTTATCCAGAGCGGAGCGCGCCATGAATGCGGAAATCGCATGAGGCACGGCGTAATGGACATGTACGATGTCGAGACCATGCATCTGGACGACTTGCACGATTTTCGAGGCGAGAGCGATGCCGTAGAGATCGCTTGGCAGCACGTCGTACCGCAGAGACTGGACCTCATGGAAAAACACGTTATCGACAGGGTCATGGGCCAGGCGGAAGGGGAGCGTGAAGGACATGAAGTGAACTTCATGTCCACGCAATGCCAGAAAGCGGCCCAGTTCCGTTGCAACAACGCCCGAGCCTCCGTAAGTGGGGTAGCAAACGATCCCGATTTTCACTGATAGAGTTCCGTTTTGGTGAGGTGTACAGGTTTTGCCTGACGGAGTCACAGGAGCATGATTCACGCCCGGCTGTCACTCTGTAAACGGTTGCACCAACCGGCTCAGATCACTCGTTCGTATTCCTGGACGTCTTTTTTCCACACAATAACCCCACAGTAGCGGGAGCCTTCCGGACAGATGGGCTTTGCTTTCGCCATGTTCCTCAAAGTGCAGGGTGGCAGAAGGTATTGACCGAGTTTCGGTTGGAGATCGCGAATCTGCAGGGCCTCGTCACGGGATGCCCGCCAGATTTCCTCCTGAGCATTGTAACAGAGCCGCATCTGATGCTTGTGGCGAAGGTTCAGGAGATCGGCACTTTCGGTACAGCGAACGCTCACGGCGTTGGGCAAAAGGTAGCCTGCCCACTCATCATGCACACCAAGGCGTCGGAGCTTCGTCACGGCTTCCCAGCTTGCAGCCATTGTATCCTCATAGATCCGGCGTGCCTCATCACTATGAAGAACAATTTCCGGCGTGATGTAATCAGGTGTCTCATCGATATGCGCCATCATGACGGGACGGGACGCGGGCGTCATGCGATGGCGCTGATCCTGGCTGTCCGCCGTGTGAGAAATCTTTCGGCGAAACGTGTAGTGCGCATGGTAAAGGGCGCGCGAAAGCTTTGAAACGGTCGTCAGGTTTAACGACTCGCCTAACAATGAATTCGCGGCGGGGTTCATTGCCAGGCGAATGGCATCGTCGTCGGACAGCGTGTTCCGTGCGATGCCGAGTGTTTCGCGCACGGCGGAAGCGACAAGTTCCTCGGCGCCGCTCGTCCAGGATACCAGCCTGGACCACTTGCCATCGAGCTGTGCATCGAACTCCTCACGAAAAGAACTGGTGGCATGACCGTTAAGAGATTCCGTGTGCGTGCGATAAAACTCGGTCTCCGGGAATACTGATTTGTCGAGCGGCTCCTGAAGCGTGATATTGTACTCGGGGTCAAATTCAAGAAGCTGGCGAACCATTTCGCCAACGATCATGCGGGTTTCCGTCGGCGTGTCGAGCTGGTCCGCGACGCGCCAGTACCGCAGCAAGGTCACGGCGGACACGGTATGGTAGAGGTAAGCGTGGGTGCCCACCGGGAGAACGTAACGCGCGGCCTCCTGCGCCTTCTTTTTGATCGTCCGCTGGTGGGATTTTGCCATCCGCTCGCTTCGATTAAAGCGACGGAAGAACTCCGCTTCAACGGGTGCGTGAAACAGGCCGCAGAGCTTCCGGTAAGCTGTGAACTGCTTCTCCACCGTCTCCCGATAGACCGATAGTGCGGGTTCGTCGAGTTGGGGAACAAGCACCGTGTCCGGCTTCACGGTCACGTAACGCTGGGAAACCTGCTCGCTGTTGTAGAAGGGATGGGAATGAAGAAAAGACCAGATGAAGTGGCGCGAGGCGTTCTCGATGGCGAACTGAAAGTGGGCATGTTGAAATGTGGTGTGATGACCCGCTTCATAGATCGATTTCGCCAACGGCGAAAACCGTTCCGGTTCACCGACTTCGGAGTCGTCGATGATGCCCTTCGATGAATAGCATGTGCGGGCCGTGGCGACCACGTTTCTATAGGGGGTGGTAAAGGCCTTGGTCAGGCGGACAACGGGAGCGGCGGAGAGCAGAGGGGCGGCCACGGGAAACCTCCAAACCTTGTGCGAACACGGTGAGCGTGGTAAATCCGGCGAGGCAATCGGGAACCTGGCAGGCATGCGGAATGGTTTATGCTTTGCCAGGCATTGTATATTTCAATGAATGGAGACCATACAATGACCATCTCAGCTGCGACTCTTCATCAAACCCGGAACGACCTGTCTTCGGACGTGCGTGGCCGCACCATCGACCTCCTGCAGGCACGGCTGGCGGATGCCGTTGATCTGCAAACGCAACTCAAGCAGGCTCACTGGAATGTGAAGGGCCCCCATTTCGTGGCCCTTCATGAGCTTTTTGACCGGATTTATGACGATACGACCGGCCATGTCGATGAAATCGCCGAGCGCCTTGTGGCTCTCGGCGGAACCGCTCAAGGGACAGCTCGCATGGTTGCGGGCCAGAGTGCGCTGCCCGAATATCCGGCGGACATCTTTGGCGGCGCCGATCATGTCAGAGCGGTGGCGGATGCTCTTGCCGCTTTTGGCTCGGGTGTTCGTGCAGCGATCGAGGTGTCAGGCGATCTGGGAGATGCCGGAACAGAGGATCTCTTTACCGGTATCTCGCGTGACGTGGACAAAAATCTCTGGTTTGTCGAAGCCCACGGTCAGGCTGGAGCCTGACCGTGCGGTTTCCTCGAGCATAGGCAACCCGTCATAAAGAACCACAATTATCCGGGAACATGGATCGTCTGAGCGTTGATGACGAAGTAGCCGTCTCCCGCCTGGTGAACTGTTCCCCGGACCTGGACTTCAGCTCCGGGCTCGAGGCTTCCCTGACCCTTGAGCCCGATCTTGAGTGGCCGGTCCTGTTTGTCGATAACCTGTACCGTTGCCGTGTGCTCTGTAATCGTCTCTATCGGTTCGCAGCACGCGTCGTATGGCGTCGCGCAGTGGTCCTCCGTACAAAGTTGCAATGCCAGATCCGCCACCAGCATGATAGCCCGTCCTTCGGTAAACGGTTCGGCGCGGCCTGCAATATTGGCAACGAATGTCACGGAGTCTCCTGCAGACGCGGACTCTTTGACATTCAGCAGTGTTTGGATGCCGGCAAGCGGTTCCGATGAAAACAATCCGGTTGGGAGCGCGGCAGCCTTCTCTGTTTGTTCGCTCGCGGTTGGTGTGGCCACAGTCGTGGTCTGGCTGTCGCATGCGCCAAGTAGCAGTACGCCTGCAAACATGGAGAGTGCGATGAGAGGTCGTGAAAAAACGTGCATAATCGATCCTTTCGAAATGAGTTGTTCAGGTTGCCTTGAGTGCGGAAGGAATCGGCAGCCGCAAGCATCGCAGCGCGGGAGGGATTGAACCGACAATACCTGTCAATACTCCCGCCACCAGGCCTGCCGCAGTAGCTCCGGAGTCAACGGAGAGCTGAAAAACCCCCATGGAGAAGCGAACCGCAACGCCGTCCAGCAATACCCAGGAAAAGACACATGCCATCAACGCACCCGTGGATGCCGCGAGCACCGACTCCTGGAGGATACTCAGAAAAATCGCGCGTCGTGGAAAACCAAGCGACTGAAGCATTCCGACTTCCCTGGTGCGTGCGGAAAAGGCGGCATACAGCGTGTTCAATCCTCCCAACAGGCCGGACAAGGCCATCAGAGCGGCTGTTACCCATACCATCAGCTGCACGGGCCGGTAGAATCGTTGCAAGGATGCATAGTACTCCGATTCGGAAATTGCCACCAACTCAAGGTCGAGCCGGGTCTTCGTCCAGGCGTCCACGTCCGCGAACTCGGCAGTATCCAGTGTAAGAATAACGCAGGAGAGCTCTTCATTGTTCGCTGCCATCTGCAAATCTGTCAGCGGCATCCATATTTCCGCATCCATCACGGTTCCCGGCGCCCGGAAGTGGCCGACGATTTCCCAGGGACGATCGTCGAACCAGAGAGATTCACCGATTGCGAGATCGCTCTTTGAAATGCCCATCTTCTCGTGCGTGAGCTGTCCCACCATGATCTCATCATGGCCCTGACGCGGAGCACGGCCCTCGATGATTTCCGTTTGTGGGTGAACCAGGTACGCTGTTGGGGTAACGCCGCGGAGGACAGTGCGCAGTTCTTCCGGATTCCCGGCCTCGCGGCTCACCACCAGCGCCATGTGAATTTCCGGCGAGACGAACTGTGTACCAAGCTCTTCGCGAATTCCGGATATTCCCGCAATGGCATGTGATGGAACGCTGTTACCAATCTGACTCCTCTCCACGCTTTCCTCGCTTCCTGATGCCAGGAGTATCACGTTGGTACTGTCCGGTGAGATGGTGAGAGAGCGCCGCATACCCTGGACGAAGGCCGCTGCCGTCACCACAAGCAGCACGACCAGCGCGCTGCCGCCAATGGTTGCGGCAAGCCGGAGCCTTGAGCGGCCCAGGTTACGAACCGCGTAATCAAAAGGAAGTCGTTTCATCTCTCAACCTTCAAACCGCGCGGAAGCATGCGGCGATTTCCTGACGACTTGCCTGCCATGCCGGAAACAAACCTGCCAGAACACCGATCACACAGCTGGTCAGCAGGCCGGCAACGACTGTGACCGCCCCCGCCTCAAGATTCACGCTTAAGCCTTCGACGGAAAAACTGTAGGTGCCAAGACTCAGGACCGCCGCTGATGCGGCCAGTCCCAAAACACCGCCCGCAAGACTTACGAAGACACCCTCGGCAACGATCAGTTTTGCAAGCAAACCGTTGTGAAAGCCAAGCGTCTGTAAAACAGCGTGTTCCTTTACCCGCTCCTGAACCGACAGAATGATTGCGTTCGCAACGAGAGCAAACACTGCCACCAAAGCACCCCAGCCGACCAGACGTGCAAACCCGACAATTTCCACCAGGTCGCTTGCAGCGCGTGCTGTAAACGCCTTCTCACTCCACGTCGTTGTTGGTTGCTGTGCCTCGCGGAACAGGTCGTCGATTGAGGCGGCAACGGCATCGAGTTCCCCGGGGTCCTGGATTTTCACGTTGAACTGCGTTACGACACCATCGGCGTTCCCCGCCGAACGCTGGATGAACTCGAGGTGTGTATAAGCCACGTTCTGATCCTGTGGGTGAGGCGAAGTGATGATCGCTGCAACCGTGACCGTTATTCCTCCCAGGTTGATGCGATCACCGATCTTCAGCCCGCGCCTCTCAGCGAGACGATTGCCAACAAGCGCACCATCGCCACGCCGCTTCCAGTCGGAAAGCGAGCCCTCGGTGATCGACAGGTCTTTCATCATTCCGCTTTGGAAATCTTCCGGGGGGACGCCGCGGAAGGTCACAACGTCCAGCGATGCGCGGCAGTTGTTTACCACGATTTGCATTGGTATGACGCTCTCAACTCCAGGGAGATTCGCAATACGGCGACCGTAGTCTTCCGGCAGACGGCTTGTGAAGGGGCAGTACCGATTCTCGCGATAAACAACGAGTGTTGTGTCCTCGGCATTTGCTTCCGTCGCGGCCTGCACGCCTTCGTGCATGGCTTGAACGGCATAGTAAAGAAACATTGCGGTGGCCACACCCAGCAGTGTGAGTCCGCTTCGCGCCGGACGACGGTACAATTGTTTGAGGATCAGAGGGATATAGCGGAGGCTTATCATCACGTTGCTCCCGCTGTTGTTGATTGAGGCACGTCCTGTTCCACGAGCCGGCCTTTCTCCAGGTGCAGCGTTTTCTGCGCCCATTCCGCCGCGTGCGGATCGTGCGTTACCATGATCAGGGTACGGCCAAGGTCACGATTGATCGACTGCATCAAGTCAAGAATGGCTCTTGCCGATGACTTGTCGAGATCTCCCGTCGGTTCATCCGCCACGATGATGCGCGGGTCCGTTACAATGGCGCGGGCAATGGCCACACGCTGCTCCTGGCCGCCGGACAACTGACGCGGGTAGTGATCATGACGATCCGCGATTCCCACCAGGTCCAGTGCCGCGGAAACTTTCCGGTGCCGCTCTTTTCGCGTCAGTCCGTGCAGCAGCAGGGGCAGTTCCACGTTTTCATATGCCGTCAGCACTGGAACCAGGTTGTACAATTGAAAAATGTATCCGATGTACTCCGACCGCCATGCCGCCAGCTCCGATTTTGATGAGTTCGCGATATTGTGTCCATCGATCGTCAACGAACCGCTCGTTGGACGATCGATTCCCGCAATCAGATTCAATAACGTTGTCTTTCCGCTGCCGGACGGACCCATCAGGGAGAGAAACATTCCCTCCTCGATATCGAGATCGAGGTCGTCCAGCGGTGTAATGGCGTTGGTTCCCCGTGTGTAGGTACGCGTTAGATTTCGACACTCAATGAACGCCATGTTCAAAGCTCCTTCCCTGTTTCAAGAGGGAGACGCGCACTCGCGCGCCCGGTTTCAGGCTGGAGGGTGCGCTTGTGATGACGAGATCACCGGGTCGAAGTCCCTCGGTAACTTCCACCCAGCCGTCCTGCTCCATCCCGCGAGGTGTGA
>JANQSL010000160.1 GCA_028284075.1 Candidatus Sumerlaeia bacterium
CCGAAATATCACCGAAAAGGTCGAGGCTCTCTTCTCCCTCATCATCGTCCCTCTCCGGCTCGGCATCTTCCGGAGACTGAGGCAGTTCCTCCCCTTCAAGGGCATCCGCCAGCGAGGTTTCTCCCCACGGTTCAGCATCATCCTCAACCGCGGCGCGATCCTCGGGTTCCGGCTCATGACCTGCCGGTTCCACTTCAGCAACCACCGCTTCGGGAGCCTCAACCTCTTCCACCCTGTCCTCCTCCCCTTCAGCCAACCCCTCATTCTCAGCTTCCTGAGCTTCGTCGTCGGCGGCGAAAAGTTCCTTCTGCTTCGCGAAATCCACCGCCTCACTTGCAAGAGCCAGCTCTTCGCGAACTCGACGGGACGCCGCCTCAAGCTGCTCCCGTGCACTCTGAAAGCGGGCTTCGAGTGCTTCCGAGTCCGTCAGTTCCTCCAGAGTCGATGGATGATAGTCCGGAATCAATTCACGCAGTTTCGCAAGAATCAACTCTGGCGAGGCGGCTTCCGTCAGTTCCCGAAGCTCCCGCAGAATACCGCGCATCTCTTCCCAGGAAGCCTTTTCCTGGGGAACCGTCGCCCAGACCTTTCCGATGTCTGTGGCAACAGCGCCTTCCTGGTCCGTTAAGAGTTCCTCGTGAATCTTCTCTCCCGGCTTCAGGCCTGAAACGCGAATCTCGATGTCTTCCGGCTCCCGCAGACCCGACAGTGTAATCATGTTTCTGGCGAGATCGAGAATGCGGACGGGCTTGCCCATCTCAAGAAGATAGAGCGCACCCCTGCGATCCTCCCCTCCAGCCTGCAACACAAGGCTGACCGCTTCCTCGACCGTCATAAAATAACGCGTCGCATCGGGATGAGTCACGATGACAGGACCGCCATTGGCAATCTGACGCTCGAAGATCGGAATCACCGATCCCCGGCTGCCAAGAACGTTTCCAAAACGAACGACGCCAAACTTCGTGGCCGACTCCGCCGCCAGACTAAAGAGAATGCGCTCTGCAACCCGCTTTGTGGCTCCCATCACGCTCACCGGACGAACCGCCTTGTCCGAGGAAATCAAAACAAATCGCTCCACCTCGAACTCATGGGCAAGCCATGCACAAACCGCTGTTCCCAGCGCGTTGTTACGAAGCGCCTCGGCGGGCTGATCCTCCATCAACGTCACGTGCTTGTGAGCCGCCGCGTGAAAAACAACCCGAGGGCGGTGCTCTGAAAAAACCCGAACCATCGAGGCTTCGTTCCGCACATCACCGACAACAGTCTCGATGCAAACATCGGGATACTTCGCCCTGACACGATTCGCTGACTCGAACAGCGACGTTTCGCCCTTGCCCAACATCACGATGCCCGCGGGATCAGATGCAGCCGCCTGCCGTGCGATCTCCGATCCAATGGAGCCCCCTGCTCCCGTGATCAGGACCTTGGCGCCTTTGATATAATTTCTCTCTTCGCCGAGTTTCAGCGCGACGGGATCCCGGCCCAACAAGTCTTTCAACTTGATACGCCGTGCCGGACTTACATGAACGCGACCGCTCTGAAGATCCTGGATCGTCGGAATCAGATGGAACTCAACGCTGGCATTCTTGCAGTGCGAAACAACCCTTCGCAAAACTCCGGGGTCCTGCTCGTCCAGCGCCACCAGCACGGCCTTCACGGAGTGCCTTTCCAGCAAACCGGGAATGTCTTCAATACCCCCCTGGACACTGATTCCCCGCGGACGGGATCCGACATCACCGGCATCTGTGGATACCGCGCAGACAGGCCGGAAAGAGGAAGACTCTGAGTGAAGAATTTCGCGGAAGGCGCGTTCCGCCAGGCGCCCCGTTCCGACAATCAGCGTCGGTGTGGCACCTTCGCCAAAGGATCGGCGCGTCTCGAACCAGAGACGCGGGGAAAACCGAAGCCCGCCAATCAGAGCGGACGAGAGAAGCAAATAGATCAGCGGAATCGTTCGCGGGATCCGAAACACGATCGGTCCGTCGCCGAGATCGGCGACAGGCAGAGGTCCAAGACTCTCCGCCCCTTCCATGACTGCCGAAAGAAGATAGAGCCAAAAAGCCACGACCACGGATGCTGCGGCAATGTTGCGCGCCTCAGACAGACTGACCCAACGGGGAAGCGACTGATAGACCCTGAACGCAAACAAAGCGGCAAGGTGCGGAATAACCACCCAGGGCAGCAAAACGCGGCACTGGTCCGCATAGTCGGCGGCGGGAAACTCGGCAAAGAACTCAGAATCGAGCCGGAGGAAGTAGGCCAGAAACCAGGCAAGCCCAAGAAGCAACGCGTCCACCAGGACAAGGATGACGCGCCGAAGAAAATGAGGAGAGAGAACAGCCATGAACAGGGTATCGGCAACGAAATGAAAGCGAATCCTTGAAGGCCGGGGAGATGTGGTTCAAGCCCGATTCCTTCCACAGGAATCGCGAAATCGCATCACAACTGCTGCCGGGCCGTTGCAGCGTTGCATCACCACAACGCTCGTGCGGACTTCCTTACGTTCCGGAGAATGAGACCGTCTCACTTTGACCCAGAGCAACCCGCGGCACCTGAAACTCAGACCTAACCCTAATATCCCCAGAAGTTCATTCAGCACGGAGGGCTAAAAAAGCTTCCGGGGTCCAACTGGACCCCGGAAGTATTGACAAGCGCCCTTGCCAGTAGCTCTGCCTTTGCCTGCCTCGTAATAAAGCCTATTTTGCGCCAGTTTGAGAAAAAGATGAATTTTTGGTCTCTTCACGGCGGGAGAGACTTGCGGCAAAGCCCAAAGACTGTTCAATGGACTGCCATGAAAAAGGCGAACGAGCGCCTGAGAAAAGACTATTCCTGTCCCCGATGCCGGGGATCCCAGTGTGTTGTGCATACCGTTTCCCTCCCTCACGGAATCCTTCCTCTTCCATTCGGACGTTACCTCACGACGACCTGCACATTGTGCGGCTATACTGAATTCTACGACCAGAGTGTCTACGAACACCTGGAGGAACCGTCCCGGCAACCTCCCCCTGCAGGTGAAGAAGCCGCGAGTTGATCTTGCGCCCGTCCGCTGACCGAAGGTGTCGTCGGTTCAATGGAATCGAATCGATGAACGCTCTCCGCTACAGTTTTGTTGCACTGGTTTTTTTCGGCTGCGGCGCCCCGAAGGAGCACATGCTAACGGACCGTGACTACGCCCCGGTTCGTTCCCCCGAGCAGGTGCGTCTTTTTGCCGGTGATACTCAGCGCGAGGTCATTGAAATCGCCGTGGTCGATTCCTTTGCGTCACGCGACCGCAGCACGGCAACACGTCAGTCTCAGTTGCGAAACCTTCGGGAGAGGGCGGCCGAGGTCGGTGCCGGAGCCGTTGTCGACGTTCGTGTGCTGAAAGAGAAGCACCGCGGGATGGTTGCGGATCCGTCAGTGCCGGTTCCCGCATGGAAACAAGGCAACTCCACACTCTATTTCGTCCGGGGAACGGCAGTCCGCTTTGCCGAGGATGACCAGACCCTGGAGTGGGAAGAGGAGCAGGCCGGCCTGACCG
>JANQSL010000035.1 GCA_028284075.1 Candidatus Sumerlaeia bacterium
AGGCTTCGCGGGCGATGGCTATCGTCTGGTTTGGAATTGTCGCGAACATGGAGGACAGGAGGTCCCCCATATCCATCTTCATCTTCTCGGAGGCCGGCAAATGAAATGGCCCCCGGGATGATCACGTTGCACGTTGAAGAATTGCCAGGAAGAAGCCGTCCGTTCCATGCCGGTGAGGCAGGAGTTGGATGTCGCCGCTGCGAGTAAGCATGGAAACGTCCGCGTTCAGGGACATTCTTGTGAATTCGGAATCCTGTTTCAGGAAATCGTCGATTCGAGCTCCGTTTTCATCGTGAAAGATGCTGCAAGTGACATAGGCGAGTCTCCCGCCGGGTTTCACCCACTTTGACCAGCGTTGAAGCAGTTCATGCTGAGTGCGGATTCGTTCACTCAGTGTGTCCCGTGTGACTCTCCACTTCAGATCCGGACTGCGGCGGAGTGTTCCGCTCCCTGAACACGGAGCATCCACAAGGACGATGTCGGCCAACTCGCCGGGTTCCGGATTGCGATAAGCGAAATCGTCGAAAAGCAGACGGGCGCAAGTGACTCCGGCTTCGTCGCAGCGTTTCAGTCCGTTCTTCAGCCGCCCGGGGACAGAATCGAACAGGAGGACGTCTCCCTCGTTTTTCATTCGCGCAGCAAAGTGCAGCGTTTTTCCACCGGCCCCGGCGCACGCATCGATGACTCGCATTCCCGGCTGCGGGTTGATGATTTCAGAGACCAGCTGTGATCCTTCGTCCTGGAATTCCACCAGTCCTCCCTGCGATCCGGGGAGGTCTCCTTCACGAACCCGCCCCTTGCCGGTCAGTGAATCCGATGCGAGCTTGCCTGTCTCGAAGTGCAGATCTGCCGCTTGCAGTCTTGTCAGGTATTCGTCGCGCGACGTTTTCAGTGTGTTTACGCGAAGAGATACGGGAGCGTTTCCATTGAGGGACTCAAGCAGATCCGGAGTCTCTGCCGGCAGAAGTCCATGTCCGATGTGGCCCAGCATCCACTCCGGAACGGAATAGCGGATATGATACCGAACAAGTTTCCCTTCGTTCGCGTGAACGGTGAGCAACTCCATTGCACGGCGCACCGTCCGGATAACCCAGTCCTCATGAAACCATCCGCCACGGATCGCAAAATCACGAACGAAGGTGTCAATAATCTGCTCTCGGACAAAGCCCGGTGTCAGATCTTCGGCCGCGAGCGCGATCCGAAGAGAATCGAACCATTTGTCCATGGGAAGCAGTCGCTTCGGCGAGTCCTTTGGGCGGCTCCAGACCAGGTCGTTCGGGTGCTCTCCGAGGGGGAAACCGGTGGAGCGGAGAACCCAGTCCCGGACGGGTGCGTTTTCAAGAGCCACCCGGATCGATTCGTCAATGCGGAGAAGATGACGGAGTGTATGGTAAAACGTGTCTGTCACAAACCGTCGGTCGCTCGCCCCGAGAAACTTCTTCTGCCGGATAAAGCGGCGGACAACGCGATCCGCCGGAAGAGGACTGTGACGGAACTCACGCAACATCTCAGCGGTGATATCGACAAGTCCTCTGGGGTGCATGACAATCCCTTCCGTGGCGGGGCGGGACTGTTTCGGTGGCGGGTCCGGCGCGCAAGGCTTTCCCGGCCGGATGAGTGCGCTTGCCCGCCGGGTTGGAACCGGGCCTACGTTGGAGGGAAGGAATTGTGCTGATGATGCCTCGATACCTTTTAACGCTTCTTGCAGTGGTTTTCGCGATGCTGACCACGCCTGTGGCCGCTCAGGATGCAAGCGAGGCGCCCGAGAACCCCATACGAGTGACGGGAACCGTTCGGGGGCCCGCCGGAGCGGCGGAGGGCGTACAGATCATGTTGGAACTCAGCGACATGCGTATCCGGCGGCAGGTGGCTTTCCTGCAGGCCCGCACCGATACCGAGGGTTTCTTTGAATTCGACCTCAGCGCCCACGACATGCCGCGCTATGGAATGCAATTCAACACGGTGTCGATTCGTTTTATCGAGACCCGGAAGATTGTGGTCCGGGAAAGAACGGAATTCCCCGTTCACATCGAACTGGAGGTTCAGCCTGGAACGGTGGCTCGCGGAAAGGTGACGGACGACCAGGGGAATCCAATCGAGGACGTGACAATTCTCGCGCCGGGGGTACGCACTCAAAAAAGTGACAGAGACGGTGAATGGGAAGCTTTTGGCCTCTTCCCCGGAGGAACCACTTTGCTTTTTCGCAAGGAGGGGTTTTCAGAGCAGCAGTTGAATGTGCAATCGACGGGGCCCGAAGTCCTTGAGGGCTTTACTGTGGTCATGCCAAGTGCCACCGTTTTTGAGGCAGGTGTGGTCGACACGTTTGGCTCTCCTGTCGAGTATCCGGTTGTCTACCTTCAAGCGGACGACCGTTACCTGATGGAGACAGGAAACAAAGAGGGTGAAGTTGTGTTCCGCGGAGTTCCGGAGAAACTCGATGACGTTTCCCTGATGGCCATGGCTGCAGGCTATCTCCCCACCAACCACGAGCTGACGGCGGAAGAGCGGGACGGCTTCTCGGCAACCATTGAAATGAGGCATGGTGTGTTTGTCGAAGGTATTGCCCGCCTGCCGGCCGGATCGGTTGCTCCGGGGTCGATTATTGTGGCGGGAGAAACTTTTAACAACACCGTTCCTCAGACCGTTGCCGGTTCTGGTGGAGAATGGCGTTTGGGACCTTTTGAGCCCGCCAGCGAGATCTTGCTAACAATACTTCCTCCAAGCCCCGAACCGACCTGGGGGATTGCCGATTTGATCCTGAGAGAGACGGGGGGCGGGAAGTACGAGGGAGGAGTCGAAATGTGGCCGAAAGGGTTCAGCAGCGACTTCACGGCATCCTTCGACGGGAAGACCATCACAATGGATCGCCTGGATGCGGGCACGGGTGGTTTCAGTGGCCCGGTCAGGTACTCCGCCAGCTGGGACGGTCAGGCAAACCGAATCGAAGGATCCCTGCAGGTGGTTGGCTTCGACCAGGCTGGTACCTTCACCATGGACCGGCGTTTTGTTACAGAGGGGCTTGGAGGAGAATGGGAACTCAGAGAGGAAGTGGCTGCTTCGGGCCTGAACGTCGCACCTCGAGTGACCCACTTCAAAACAGCCATCCTTCCCGTGACAATGTCCATGGAGCTGTCACTTGACGAGGGGTTGTCTCTTTCGGGCGTTGTACAGCGTGAGGACGGGACGCCGTTTATCGACGGAACAGTGCAGTTTTCCGACTGGGAGAATTCCAGTGTCTATCGACCCGTTGCGGAGATTGGTGCGGGTGGACGATTCGAACTCCACAGGCTGCCTGCCGGAACGTTTCGCCTTCACGCACAGAGCGGAAACGGGGAGCGGTTTGCGGAACCCCGTCTCGTGAGGGGTGGAATCGAGGGAGTTATTTTGAAAGAGGGTGGTGAGATCGAAGATGATCTCGATGAATAAGGGAAAACTCTTCACAGGTCTTTCCCTCGTTGCCACGTGTGCTGCGGGTCTTTGGGTGCTTTTCGACAGCGAGTCTTCCCACTTCCTGACCAGTATGGAAAACGTTGTGGTTTTCGACACGACAGCGGGGTCAGATGCGGATGAGATTCGAGTTGTTCATTCGGTGGGTGTCGAAATGACGTTTCGGAGGGAGGGAAACGAATGGGTTGTTGTGGTTGGCAACAGCTCATGGCCGATGAAGCCGGAAAAGATACAGGCCCTGTTCCACTCTCCCGGGGGTGACCTGGAGCTTCGCCGGCATCTCCAGCTTGTAACCTCTCCGGAAGAAATTCCCAGTCCCTTCT